>NZ_CP035501.1:2417916-2718333 GCF_004135585.1 Sphingosinicella sp. BN140058
GGCGCCGAGGGAGTCACGCCGGTCCCACGCGGCCTCGATGGTCTGCTGAAGGGCGGCGTCGGTCATGGATGTTCCTCTTTCACGATATCGGTGAGCCACTCGCCGATATCGGCGGTTCGGTAATCGATAAAGGCCGGATGGGCCTCGCGCCCGGCCTGTTCGGAGCCATTGTCCACCCACACCGTGCACATGCCGAGCGCCTTGGCCGGGATCAGGTTTCGCGCCATGTCCTCCACGAACAAGGCGGAGGTCGGCACGATCTCGAAGCGGGCGCACATCGCAGCGTAAGCACGCGGATCGGGTTTGGGCACATAGTCCATCGCATGGATGTCGTGCAGCCCGTCGAAGGCATTGGCTAGGCCGAGCCTATCGAGAACGCGGCCGGCATAGCGCTCGTCACCATTGGTGAACACGAACTTGCGTCCCGGCAGACGATCGAGCGCATCGACGACGCGCGGATCGGCCGTGATCCGGGCAAGATCGATATCGTGAACATAGTCGAGGAAGGTGCGTGGATCGGTACCGTGCGCCTTCATCAGACCTGCCAGGGTCGTACCATGCTCATGGAAATAGCCCTTCTGAACCCGCCTGGCCTCCTCCGCATCGCATCCGAGCAGTTCCTGGATGAAACGCCCCATCCGAATGTCGATAAGTTCGAAGAGGTTCGTCGAGGCGGGATACAGGCTGTTGTCGAGGTCGAAGATCCAGCAGTCGATGTGGCGAAGCGCAGGCAGCATCGCGCGGCCGTACAACAGACGGTGTCTTCATCAAAATGAAAGCAGGTGGCCTCTATAAGATGGTTAGGATTTCCTAAACTTTTCGGGCGGTTAGCACCGTGGGAGTGGCGATGGAACGGCGTTGGGACAAGCACATTCTGATCCTGTCGACCTGCGCATTCGCGCTTGCGGTAGCCGGTTGCGGCGGTGGCGGCGGCGGGGCGCGTCCTTCTCCCGCGCCGATCGCGCCACCCCCGGTGCCGCCCCCTCCCGCTCCACCGCCGCCACCGCCACCGCCTCCGCCACCTCCGCCGGCACCCACGGCAGTGAACTTCAATGATGCCGAATATCAGCGCTCCAACGGTGCGGTCTCGGCCGGGGCGATTACCGCCTGGAATGCGGGGGCGACCGGGCGCGGCATCAAGGTCGGGGTGATCGACACGGGTCTGAATTCCAGTTTGGCGGAGTTCGCCGGCCGAATCGACCCGGCGAGCCGCGACCTGGTCGCCAATCGCGGGGTCGCGGACAGCGAGGGCCACGGCACGGCCGTGTCCGGTGTGATCGCGGCTGCGCGCAACGGCACTCAGAATGTCGGGCTCGCCTTTGAATCGACGATCATTTCGCTGAACAGCTCCAATCCGAACGATTGCGACGACGAAGACGGCTGCAAGCACAACGACAACGACATCGCGCAGGGGATCGACATCGCGGTCGCGAACGGAGCCCGTGTGATCAACATCTCGCTCGGCGGCGACGGCATCGGCTCGACGATGCTGAGCGCGGTCCGGCGGGCGAGCGCAGCCGGCGTGGTCATGGTGATTTCGGCGGGTAACGATTCGGCCGCCGATCCGAGCGCCTTCGCGGTCGGGGCGGCGCGTCAGAGCAATGGCCTCGTCATCATCGCAGGTGCCCATGACAGTGCGCGGGCGTTGGCGGATTTCTCGAACAAAGCCGGCAGCGGTTCCGGCTATTACCTCACCGCACTCGGCGTCCGAGTCCGCACCATCGACGAGAACGGCACCGGCACCTTGTGGAGCGGTACGTCCTTCTCGGCGCCGGTGGTCACCGGGGCCGCTGCCCTGCTCGCGCAGGCCTTTCCCAATCTCACGGGGCACCAGATCGTCGAGTTGCTGCTCACCACTGCGGACGATGCCGGCGCCGCCGGCACCGACGCGGAATTCGGCCGGGGCATCCTCAACCTGCAGCGCGCATTCCAGCCGCAAGGCGCAATTACCATGGCCGGCAGCGCCGCGCCGGTCCCGGCCATCGCCGGCTCCGGCTCCGGAGCGATGGGCGATGCCAGCTCGGCGGGCACGATGAAGGGTGCGATCGTTCTCGACGGCTATTCGCGCGCCTTCGTTGCCGATCTCACCACCCGCCTCCTTCAGGCGCCGCAGGAGCGTCCGCTCGCCCGCGGCTTGGTCGGCGACCAGCGCAGCGCCACCGTCCAGAACAGGATGGTCGCGGTCTCGCTCACCCTCGACCGGCGCCAAGGCACACAGCCGCAGGTCGGTCTCGCCCAGCTTGGCCTCACCTACGAAGATGGACGCCGAGCGCGCGTCCTCTCCGGAATGATGGTCAGCCGAATCAGCCCGAACACCGCCCTGGCGCTCGGTTTCTCGGAGAGTGGCCGGGCACTCCAGCAGCGCCTGAGCGGCCAATATGGCACTGCCTTCCTCGTCGCTCGCGATCCCAGCGGGAAAATGGGTTTTTACGGCAGCAACAGCGCCAGCATCGGCCTCCGGCACGATCTCGGCGCCGTCGGGTTGACCGTCACCGGCGAGCGCGGCGACGTTTATCAAGATGGCGTGCAGCGCGCCCGCCGAGCCGCTCTTCCCGGCTATACGGTCGGCGCGGTCACCTTCGACCGGCGCATCGGTTCGGCCAGGCTCAGCCTTGGCGCGACTCGGCTCGACGAGCGGGAGACGATCCTTGGCGGACGCCTCGCCTCGAGCTTCAGCAACGGCGGCGCAACCAGCTGGTTCGCGGATGCCGCCGCGGATGTTTCGCTGGGCGACGGTTGGAGCGCGTATGCAAGCTACCGCCGGGGCACCACCACGCTGTCGTCGGGTCTGCTGGCCACCGGCGGCAGGCTGACGAGCGATGCCTGGGCGATGGACCTTGCCAGGCGGAACGCCTTCCGTACAGGCGACATGCTGGCGATCCGGCTGATGCAGCCGTTGCGCGTCCGTTCCGGCGGCTACGACATCAACCTGCCCGTTTCCTACGATTATGCAGACGGCAGCGTCGGCTACGAACGCCGCGTCTTCAACCTTGCGCCGACGGGGCGCGAGATAGACTTCGAGGCGGCCTATGGCGTCGGCATGTGGAGCGGCTATGTCAGTGCCAACGCTTTTGCGCGCCGCCAGCCGGGCCACATCTCCGGTGCCGAATCCGATCTTGGCGGCGCGATTCGCTTCACCCTGGGGTTCTGACGGCCTCGCCGGCGATCACCGGCCTCGCGGGCTGATGATCAGCACGTGCAGATCGGCAGCCGGCCGCCAGTTTTGGTGCCGCACTTCGAACTGGGTCGGCCCGATCTTGCGTACCCCGTCGGCGCAGAAGCTGACGAGATTCTCGGGCGCGCCCTTGTCGACGACGAGCCGGAAGCTGCCGATCGGCGACCGCCAGTTGGCGCCGGTCTTGAGCACGTAGCTGACGGTGCGATCCGGAAGAGAAGCGGTCTCACCACTCATCTGGCGGGCGAGCCGGTCGACGCCGCCCAGGAAAGCGGGATCGATGCAATATTCGGCGATCAGCGCCTTGCCTTCCGGCGAGTCCCTGAAGCCTGGCAGTACCAGAGGCGTTCCGACGCTTCCCCCCGTTCCCGGGACATATTCATGCTCAACGAGGAGATCGCGGCCCGCCGGAAAGACCTGCTCCCAATAATGGGTCTCGCGAACCGTCCAGAGCGGCGCGAGGTGGCGCTCTGCGCCTGCGCCGGCATCAGATTCGTCCGCTTGAACGAGCCCGAGGGCGAGCAATCGATCCTGCTCGGCCTTCGCGAGCCGATCGAGCCGCGCACCCGGATCGTCCGACAGCGGCACGCTCAACGCGGCGAGCAAAGCAGTGTGGTCCTCGCCGCCGAGCATCGCCTTGCGCTCGACCGACATTCCGACCGGCTTCCCATCAACCTTGGTGGTGAAATCGTGCGGAAAGGCGATATCGCCATATTCGCGGTTGGCCAGTTCGTCGTCGGGCATCGGAAAGGCGACCGTCGTCCTGACATCCTTGCCGGTGCGGTTGCGGAAGACATAGCGCACCCGCACCTTCTCCGCCGATACGAACAGATCTTCGGAGACCATGTCGATCGCGTCCGTGCGCGTCAGCACGAGCCCGCCGGCGGCGGTCTCGGCGGTGCTGTCGTTGGCGAGCGCCGTCGCAGCGAGGCAGACGGCTGCAACGGCTGCCATGTATTGCACAATCCTGGTCATCGTTCCCCCCGTGGAGAACGCGCTCTAGTTGATCGTGATCACGCCATCCACTGCCCGCCACTCGGCAGGGCGGATGAGATGCTGATGGGCGATCCGGACCGAGTGGATCGCCGCGTCGATATCGGTGCGCCAGTGGTCGAGGAAGCGGTGGAGGATCGGAAAGCGTGGCGCCAGATCATAGTCCTGCCAGACGAACAATTGGATGAGATCGGGATGGTCCGGCATGTAGTAGCTGATCTCGGCAGTCATCAGGCCATAGCCTTGAACCTGGCGGATGAAATCGCGGTCGTTGCTCAATTCGCCCTCCCCGATGCGGGTGTGGAACGAACGTCATCATGATCCGAATGCGTTAACGATACGCACACCATGGCTCGCCTCTCGAATCCCGTCGCACTCTCCTTCCCGACGCCGGCAGGCGGGGCGGATAATACGAGCAAGCCGGGGAGTCGTTCCGGGGCCGGCGTGCAAACGAAAACGCCGCCGGACGACTCCGACGGCGCTTGGCTTTATGGTCGGCGACGAACGACTTAGACGGTGAAGCTCTCGCCGCAGCCGCAGGTGCCCTTGGCATTGGGATTGGTGAAGACGAAGCCGGCGGTGAAATCGTCCTCCTTCCAGTCCATCGTCGATCCGATCAGATACAGGATCGACGATCCATCGACGAAGAAGGGACCGGCCGGCGTTTCGATCCGTTCGTCGAGCGGCTTGGCTTCGGTGACATAGTCGACCGAATAGGCAAGGCCGGAGCAGCCGCGGCGGGGCGTCGACAGCTTGACGCCGATCGTGCCTTCGGGCGCCTTCGCCATCAGCGTCGCAATTCGCGCTTCCGCACTGGGCGTGAGGATCAGTGCCGCCGGACGCGGACGGTGGGTCTTGGTCAGAGTGTCCGTCATCTCGTCCTCACAACATGCCAAGTTCGAGCTTGGCTTCGTCCGACATCTTCTGCGGATCCCAAGGCGGATCCCAGACGAGTTCGACCTGAGCGTCGCCGATCCCCGGCACCGCTCCGACGCGGAGTTCGACCTCGCCGGGCATCGACTCCGCGACCGGACAATGAGGCGTGGTGAGCGTCATCTGCACCCGGGCGTGATGCTCGGGCGTGATCTCGACATTGTAGATGAGGCCGAGATCGTAGATGTTGACCGGGATTTCGGGGTCGTAAATCTCCTTGAGCGCGTCGATCACCGCCTCGTAGAGGTCGCCGCCCGGCGCACCCGCGGACGGCTCCGCCGGCCCGGCCTGTTGCGACAGGAAGCCATCGAGATAGTCGCGCTTGCGCTCGAACGTCTCGACCACGTCGCTGACCCGCGCCTTCGGAGGCGCAGGCGCTTCGGTCACTTCCTCGATCTCTATCTTGCGTTCCTGGTTCATCCGAAGATTCTCGTCACCCGTTCGATCCCGCGGACCAGCGCGTCGATGTCGCGTGGCCCATTATAAACGCCGAAGCTGGCCCGCGCCGTCGCATCGACTCCCAGATGGCGCATCAGCGGCTGGGCGCAATGGTGCCCGGCACGGATCGCCACCCGGCTCTCGTCCAATATGGTGCCGATGTCGTGCGGATGCACCCCTTCGAGCGCAAAGCTGACGATGCCGGCACTGTCGTCCGGCCCGAATACGCGGAGGCTATTGATCGACGACAAGGCGTCGCGTGCCTCGCGCACCAGGGCATTCTCGTGCGCACTGATCGCGTCGAGCCCGATGGCCTCGACATAGTCGATCGCTGCCTCGAGCCCGAGTACGCCGACGACGTGCGGCGTCCCCGCCTCGAAGCGCGCCGGCGGCGGCGCATAGGTGGTCCCCTCGAAGCTCACCCTGTCGATCATCGCGCCGCCGCCCTGCCAGGGCGGCATCGCGCCGAGCAGATGCGTGCGGCCCCAAAGCACGCCGATCCCGGTCGGGCCGTAGAGCTTGTGGCCGGAAAAGACGTAGAAATCGCAGTCGAGATCGGCGACATCGACGGGCAGGCGTGGCACCGCTTGACACCCGTCGAGCAGCAGCAGCGCGCCGACGCCGTGGGCAAGCTTGGCCGCCCGCTTCGCGTCGAGCACCGATCCGAGCACGTTCGAGACGTGGGCGAGCGCGACGATCTTGTGCTGCGGCGTCAGCATGCGCGCCATCGCATCCAGATCGATGCGGCCGTCTTCGGTGAGCGGCGCGACGTCGATCGCAGCGCCGGTGCGTTCCGCGACCAGCTGCCAGGGTACGATGTTCGAATGGTGTTCGAGCATCGACAGCATGATGCGGTCGCCAGGCTTCAGATTGGCGCCTCCCCAGCTCTGCGCGACCAGGTTGATCCCTTCCGTGGCACCGCGCACGAAGATCACCTCATCGCTCGACGGCGCGCCGATGAACCGCGCCACCCGACGCCGCGCCGCTTCGAACGCCAAGGTCATCTCCGACGAACGCTGGTAGACGCCGCGGTGGACCGTCGCATAGGTCTCGGAATAGCCACGTGCGATCGCGTCGATGACCGGCTGCGGCTTCTGCGCGGTCGCTGCAGTGTCGAGATAGGACCAGCCATTCGGAATCGCGGGGAAATCGGCAACGTGGTCGAGGGGCCGGGTTGGCGAGAGCACGTCCATCACGCATCCTCCTCCCGCCCGAGCCAGGCATTCGCCTCGTCCAGGAAGGCGGTGCGCACGTCTTCTTCGCCGATCCGCTCGATCGAGTCGGCGACGAAGGAGGCGGTGAGCAGCGCCTTCGCCTCGGCCCGCGGGATGCCGCGGCTGGCAAGATAGAAAAGCGCATCGCGGTTGAGTTCGCCGACCGTTGCGCCGTGCGCGCACTTGACGTCGTCGGCGAAGATCTCGAGCTCCGGCTTGGAATTGATCGTGCCCGTCCGCGACAGCAGCAATCCCTTGAGGGACTGTTCGCCGTCGGTCTTCTGGGCGCCGCGCGCTACCTCTACTCGCGCAGCCACCGAGCAGGTCGCCTGATCGTCGGCGACCGAGCGCCACACCTGCCGGCTCTGGCCGTTCGGCTGCTCGTGGCGGATGACGAGATTGGCGTCATGACGCTGGCGGCCTCTCGCCAGCAAGGCGCCACCGACTTCGGCGAAGCCGGCATCGCCGGCAAGCCGGACCTCGCCGTCGAGACGGGTGTCGGCAGCCCCGGCCGCGAGCGTCGTCAGGACGAAGCTGGCGCCTTCACCGACGACGACCCGGTCGGCAAGGCTGACATAGCCGGATGCTGTCAGAATGCGCCGGGACAGCATCAGCCTTGCGCCCCTGTAGAGGGTCACGTGCGTGAGGCGATTGGCCCAGCCGTCGCCGAGAAAGGTCTCGACCACAGATGCCTGCGAGTCGACGTCGAGCTCGATGCGGGCCGGAAGATGATCCGCCGCGCCGGTGGAAACATGAATGACCTGTACGAGCCCGAGCGGCGCATGGCCGCCGGCGAGCCGCAGGGTCCATCCCTCCCCGCCGATCAGCCGTGCCAGCGCATGGCTGCCGAGGGGCGTGTCGAGAGGTCCGATCGTGATCGGGCCGAGCACGCTGTTCGCCGCATCCAGTCTGCCATCGACGAACAGCAGGCGCGGACCCGGCGTTGCGCAGTCGAGCCACGGCAGCTGCGCGGGCATCTGTCCGGTCGGTGCGCGCGCCGCGATCTCGGGCAACGCCGAGAGATCGCTCCAGCGCCACGCCTCCTCGCGCGGAGACGGAAGTTCGAGCAGGCTCATGCGGCCATCGCTCCATAGCCTTCGCGCTCGAGCTCCAGCGCGAGTTCGGGGCCACCGGACCGGACGATCCGCCCGGCCGCGAGAACGTGGACGAAGTCCGGCTGCACGATGTCGAGCAGTCGCTGATAGTGGGTGATCAGCAGCACCGCTTTGTCCGGCTTGCGCATGATCCGATTGATCCCCTCGCCGACCACCCGCAGCGCATCGATGTCGAGGCCGGAATCGGTTTCGTCGAGCACGGCGAGCTTCGGATCGAGGATGCCCATCTGCACCATCTCGTTGCGCTTCTTCTCGCCGCCCGAGAAGCCGACGTTCACCGGCCGCTTCATCAAGTCCATCGATATGCCGAGCGCATCGGCCTGGGCGCGCGACAGGCGCAGGAAATCGCCTGCCGACATCTCCTCCTCGCCTCGTGCACGGCGCTGGGCATTGAGGGCGGTGCGCAGGAATTGTACGTTGGAAACGCCCGGGATCTCGACCGGATATTGGAAGCCGAGAAACAGCCCGGCGGCAGCGCGCTCGTCGGCGCCCATATCGAGCAGATCCTTGCCGTCGAAGGTGACGGAGCCTTGCGTCACTTCATAGCCGTCGCGGCCGCCGAGCACATAGCCCAGGGTCGACTTGCCGGCGCCATTCGGCCCCATGATCGCGTGGATCTCGCCGGCATTCACGGCGAGATCGATGCCCTTGAGGATCGGCTTTTCGGCAACGTTGGCGTGGAGGTTGTCAATCTTGAGCATCATCGTCTTTCGTCAGAATGGGTCGGAGCGCGCGGCGCGATGGGTTATCCCACACTCCCCTCGAGGCTGATGCCGAGCAGCTTTTGCGCCTCGACCGCGAACTCCATCGGCAATTGCTGCAGCACCTCGCGGGCGAAGCCGTTGACGATCAGCGCCACCGCATCTTCCTGGTTGAGGCCGCGGCTCATCGCATAGAAAAGCTGGTCCTCGCTGATCTTGGAGGTCGTCGCCTCATGCTCGATCTGCGCAGTCGGGTTGCGCACTTCGATATAGGGCACGGTGTGGGCGCCGCACTGATCGCCGAGCAGCAGCGAATCGCACTGGGTGAAATTGCGGACATTCTCGGCGGTCGGGCCGACCCGGACGAGCCCGCGATAGGTGTTGTCGGAGCGGCCGGCGCTGATCCCCTTGGAAACGATCGTCGAGCGGCTGTTCTTGCCGAGGTGGATCATCTTGGTGCCGGTGTCGGCCTGCTGGCGATTGTTGGTGAGCGCGACCGAGTAGAATTCGCCGACGCTATTCTCGCCTGCCAGCACGCAGGACGGATATTTCCAGGTGATCGCCGATCCGGTTTCGACCTGGGTCCAGCTCACCTTGGAATTGCGGCCCTGACAGAGCGCGCGCTTGGTGACGAAATTGTAGATCCCGCCCTTGCCCTCGGCGTCGCCCGGATACCAGTTCTGGACGGTCGAATATTTGATCTCGGCATCGTCGAGTGCGACCAGCTCGACCACGGCGGCGTGAAGCTGGTTCTCATCGCGCATCGGTGCCGTGCAACCCTCCAGATAGGAGACGTAGGAACCCTTGTCGGCGACGATCAGCGTTCGTTCGAACTGGCCCGTATTGGCGGCGTTGATCCGGAAATAGGTGGACAGCTCCATCGGGCAGCGGACGCCTTCCGGAATGTAGACGAAGGTGCCGTCGGAGAAGACCGCGCTGTTCAAGGTGGCGAAGTAATTGTCGTGCATCGGCACGACCTTGCCGAGCCACTTCTTCACCAGCTCGGGATATTCGCGGATCGCTTCCGAGATGGACAGGAAGATGACCCCCGCCCGCTTCAGCTCCTCGCGAAAGGTGGTCGCGACCGAGACGCTGTCGAACACCGCGTCGACCGCGACCTTGCGCGCGCCCTCGACGCCGGCGAGCACCTTCTGCTCCTCGATCGGGATGCCGAGCTTCTCGTAGGTGCGGCGGATTTCAGGATCGAGCTCGTCCAGCGACTTGAGCTCGGGCTTCACCTTCGGCGCCGCATAATAAAAAGCGTCCTGATAATCGATCGGCGGCACTTTCATCTTGGCCCAGTCCGGCGACTGCATCTCCAGCCATTTCCGATAGGCCTTCAAGCGCCAGTCCAGCATCCACTCCGGCTCGTTCTTCTTGGCCGAGATGAAGCGGACGGTGTCTTCCGACAGGCCCTTGGGCGCGAAATCCTGCTCGATGTCGGAGGTGAAGCCCCATTCGTAAGTGGCCGCGCGCTCGGCGGCATCGTGGGCTTCCCGGTTCCTGACGTCACTCACTTCATTTCACCTTGTAACTGGGGCTCGGCAGCGGCGGCGGCGCGGGGCGGTGCCGGCATCGCGGCATCGGCGAGACTTTCGAGGCTGACATTCTGCAGGGCGCCGCGGATGGCGCCGTTGACGGCGAGAAGATGCGGCTTCACCTGGCAATTGCCCTCGAGCACGCAATCGCTGCGCGCCTCGTCCGCGCAGGTCGTCATCGCGATCGGGCCTTCGACCGCCTCGACGATGTCCGCCAGACTGATCTGCGGCGCGGAGCGCGCCAGCGTGAAGCCGCCGCCGGTGCCCCGCGCCGACACGAGCAGGCCCGATCCGGCCAACCGCCCCATCAGTTTCTGCGCAGTCGGCAGCGGCACCCCGGTTTCCTCGGAAAGCGCCGTCGCCGACAGCCGCGCACCGGCCGGACGGCGGGCGGCCGCGGCCATCATCACGACGGCATAGTCCGCAAGGGAGGTGAGGCGCATGGTTCCAATCGGATCGAATCTGTCCGATTGCGCATGTGGCGCCGATCGCCGCGTTAATCAACCCTTTGCCGCTTGCCCCGATAGAGGTCGTATCCGGCCGCGCCCACAGGGGAGCCGGTGATCATTTTCCGTGGAGTTGAGGGGGTAAATCAATGCGTTTCCAATCGTTCGTCGCGGCGATCGTCGCGACGTCGCTGCCGCTGTCCGCGGTCGCAGCTCAGACCGCACCGGCACCGACCGACGACAGTGCCGAAGACATCGCGAAGGACGCGGCGCGCGATCTCAAGGACAGCCGGTTCTACAACAAACCGGGAGCAACCCGTGCGCAATATGACGCCGACTGGCAGGAGTGCCGGCTGATCGCGCGCGGTTCGCAGACGCCGACCGGCACCGTGCCATATTATTACAATCCGGCCGTGATCTCCCCCCTCGCCGCCGGCATCGGGGCCGGCATCGGCGGTCTCATCGCGGGTGCGATTGCCGAAGGGCAGCAGCGACGCGCTAATCGGCGCACTTGCCTGATGATCAAGGGGTGGCGCCTGGTCGAGCCTTCCGCCGCAACGTCGGCCAAGGTCGCTGCGATGGATGACGCGCAGCGTGACGCCTATTTCAACGCGGTCGTCGGCGCTGAAAACGTGCAGGGCGAAATTACCGAGCGGACGACGTTTGCGCTGCAGCCCGATCCGGCGCTGAACCTTGACGGGACGGCAGGCCCGGGATCGGTTTTCCTCGGCAAGAAGATCGATCCGGCGGCCTCGTTCGCGCTGGCGCCCGGCGAAGGCGCCGTGGTGCTGGCATTCCGTCGTCCGGACGAAGGCAGCGCCGGCCGATCGGCCTCGCTGTCGCTGGCCCGCTACGACGTCGAGGGACGCGACCTCGTCTATCAGCCGCGGGACTGGAAGAAGAAGGGCGACAAGACCACCTATTCGACCTTCGTTGCAAGCTCCGACCGCAAGGCGCCGCTGGAGGTGCACGTGATCAGGCTGACCGCCGGCGATTACGTCGTCACCGGCACGTCCGTCGGCAAAGGCGTGATCGTTACCAGCAATTGTTTCGGTGCTCCGACCTTTCAGGTTCGCGCCGGCGAGGTCGTCTATCTTGGAGACTTCATCCCCTTCATGGACGTCAAACTCTCGACCGGGAGCAAATTCTTCGGCCTGGCCCATGCGGAGCATTTCGACGATGCGCGCAAGGTGCTTGCCGAAAAGCAGCCGGAGCTCGCCGCATCGTTGCAGCCGGCCGTGATCAGGAACCGCGCGACCTATGGCTGTTCGGCGATCACGATGGACCGTTGGGATCTGCCCGGCAAAGAGGAACTCGCTCCGCCGGCGCCGAAGGGCGAGACGGTCGCGCTGTCGAACCGCTGATCCTGCGAAGGGGCCGGGGATCATCCCGGCCCCGATTCCGGAATGCTCTCCGCATGCTCGATCGGTGGGGAGAGCTGTGCCATAGGCGCGATCATGGCCCTCTATCCTCTGCTTCGCCCGCTCGTCTTCAATCTGGATGCGGAGCGAGCACATCGCTTGACGATTGCAGCGCTCAAGGTTCTGCCGGTAGCGGCACCGGTCCAAACGTCCGACCCGGTGCTGCGGATGGACGTTGCCGGGCTCTCTTTTCCAAACCCGATCGGGCTGGCCGCCGGCTTCGACAAGGACGCCGAAGTTCATCGGCAAATGCTGGCCCTTGGTTTCGGATTTGCGGAGGTCGGCACGGTGACGCCGCTGCCCCAGGCGGGCAATCCCAAGCCGCGTCTGTTTCGCCTGGCCGAGGATCGTGCGGTGATCAATCGCATGGGTTTCAACAATGGCGGGCTGGCGACCGCTAAGGCCCGGCTTGCCAAGCGCGATAGCCGCGTGGGGATCGTCGGCGTCAACATCGGCGCGAACAAGGACAGCGTCGATCGCGTCGCCGATTATGCGCGCGGTGTCGCCGAAATGGCGCCGCTTGCCGATTATCTCACCGTCAACATCTCCTCGCCCAACACGCCCGGCCTGCGCGCGCTGCAGGATCGGGCGGCGCTCGCGGACCTGCTCTCGGCAGTGGTCGAGGCGCGGGCGGCGTCCGCCGCCGCGCCGCCGATCTTCCTCAAGCTAGCGCCCGATCTCGAGCGCGCCGACATCGACGACATCGCCGCGGTGTCGATCGGCCGGATCGATGCACTGATCGTCTCCAACACCACGATCAGCCGGCCGGTGCTGCGTTCGCGGCATCGTGATCAGGCCGGCGGCTTGTCCGGTGCGCCGCTCAAGGCGCTGGCACTGGCACGGCTCCGCAACTTCCGGAGCGCAACCGGCGGCGCGATCCCGCTGATCGCTGCCGGCGGCGTCGAAAGCGGCAGCGATGCGCTGGCGCGAATTCGCGCCGGGGCGAGCCTGGTGCAGCTGTACAGCGCCTTGGTGTATGAAGGGCCCGGTTTGGCGAAGCGGATCGCGGCCGATCTCAAGCGGCTCCTCGCGCGCGAGGGCTTTGCCGGCGTTGCCGAAGCGGTCGGAAGCGAACCGGCGCAAGCTCGATCAGAGTGATCGCATCATTGCATTGGCCAGACATCGTCCGACGCGCGACAAGCGCGTGGACAGGATTGCAGCCATGCCGACAGATCTCTTGAAGACCCTCACCTATCTCTCGATCCACCTGACGATAGGGTTCAGCGTCGCCTATTGGTTCACCGGATCCTGGAGCGTCGCGGGAGGCATCGCCCTGATCGAGCCGGGCATCAACGCCGTCGCCTTCTTCTTTCACGAGAAAGCCTGGAAGCGCGAGCTGCCGTTCGGCCTGCAGCGCCTGGTGGGACAGGCGCGGTCGCGGAGGCTTGCCTCTTAAGCCTTGCCGCAGCCCGCGGGAAAGCTAGTGTCCCGCCATGCTTCGCCATTTTATCCTGCCGTTCTCGGCGCTTCTCGCTTCCTGCGCCGCGGTGCCCGCCGTCGACAGCGGGGCCGTTCCGGCGTCCGCCGCCGCCACTGTTCCCGTGGCGCCCCGCCCCGGCATGGTTTCGGCCGCCGATCCGCGGGCGGCGGAGGCGGGACGCGAGATCCTCAATGCAGGTGGCAGCGCCGCCGACGCTGCGCTGGCGATGATGCTGGCGCTCACCGTCGTCGAGCCGCAATCGTCGGGAATCGGCGGCGGCGGCTTCTTCGTCTACCATGACGAAACGAGCGGTGGGATGTCGACGATCGACGGCCGCGAAGAAGCGCCGGCGGCTGCCGGTTCGAACTGGTTCTACACCGCGGCCGGCCAGCCTCTGCCGTATCGCCAGGCCATCCCGGGCGGCCGCAGCGTCGGCGTGCCCGGCAATATCCGGCTGATGGCCCGCGCGCACGAGGCGCATGGCAAGCTCCCCTGGGCGAAACTGTTCGAGCCGGCGATCCGCCTCGCGCGCGACGGCTTCGTGATCACGCCGCGATTCGCGCGCACGCTTGCGGCCAACGCCGATCTCGCCGCCTCGACGCCGAGCGGCCGCGGGCTCTTCTACGATGCCGACGGGACCGCCAAGCCGGCCGGGACAACGGTCCGCAATCCCGAGCTCGCCCGCTTCCTCACCGAGCTTGCAAGCCGGGGCCCCGAATGGTTCTACACGGGCCCGAACGCCCAGGCGATCGTCAGCGCCGTCAATGGTGCGGCACGCAATCCTTCGCAGATGAAGGTCGGCGACATCGCGTCCTATGAGGCGAAGGCGCGCGATCCGGTCTGCGGCACCTATCGGCAGTACCGCATCTGCGGAATGGGTCCGCCCTCATCCGGCGGCACCACCGTGTTCGCGATCCTGAAGCAGCTCGAGCGGTTCGACATTGCCAAGCTCGGGCCCAACGACCCGGAAGCGTGGCATCTGATCGGCGACTCGATGCGCCTCGCTTATGCCGACCGCGAGGCCTATGTCGGCGACCCCGACAATGTTCGGGTGCCGGTCGAAGGGATGATCGATCCCGCCTATCTGAAGGCGCGATCGGCGCTGATCCAGCCGGGTAAGGCGTTGGCGCACGTCACCGCGGGAACGCCGCGGGGGGCGCCCAAGGTCGCCTCCGTGCGGGACGGCGAAGTGCCGGCGACCACCCACTTCGTCGCCGTCGATGGTGCCGGCAACGTCGCCAACATGACCTCGACGATCGAAGGTCCGTTCGGCTCCGGGCTGATGGCCAACGGCTATTTCCTGAACAACGAGCTCACCGACTTCAACATCGTGCCCGACCTGAACGGCGTCGCCACCGCCAATCGGGTCGAGCCCGGCAAGCGGCCGCGCAGCTCGATGGCGCCGACCATCGTTTATGGTCCCGACGGAGAGGTCCGGATCGCGATCGGAGCGGCCGGCGGCGTGACGATCATCGCCCAGGTCGCCAAGGCGCTGATCGCGGTGCTCGACTGGAACATGAGCGCCCAGGACGCGATCGCGCTGCCGGTGATGATCGGCCTCGAAGACCAGTTGCGGCTGGAACGCGGCGGCACGCTCGAGGCGATGGCGCCGGCCCTGCGTGCAATGGGGCACCAGGTCGCCGTCGTCAGCCCGGGCTTCAAGGCCAATGCGATCGAGCGGATCGACGGGCATTGGGCCGGCGCCGCCGATCCCCGCAGCGAGGGCGTCGCTCTCGGCCAGTGATTCACCGGGAAGCCCAAGCATGGGCACCGGCCGATTGAACAAACCCTGGGAGGGGACATGCGCGCGTTCGAACACTTTCCTAATCTGGTGACGATGTTCTTCAGTCGTGCCGCGGAAAAGGGCGATGGGCCCTTCCTGTGGTCGAAATCCGAGGGAGAATGGCGGTCGATCAGCTGGCGCGAGGCCGCTGAGCGCGTAGCCTCCCTCGCCGCGGCGCTGCGCAAGATCGGTCTCGCGTCGGGGGACAGGGTGATGCTGGTCTCGGAGAACCGGCCGGAATGGTGCATCTCCGATCTCGCGATCATGGCCGCGGGCTGCGTCACCGTGCCGACCTACATCACCAACACGGAACGCGATCACAACCACATCCTGAGCGACAGCGGCGCCCGTGCGGTGATCGTATCGACCGCCAAGCTGGCCCGGCCGCTGCTGCCGGCGGCGATCCGATCGAACAGCTGCGAGCATGTGATCGGGATGGAGCCGCTGCCGGGTGGGCAGGCCGGCAATGTCGCCTTTCACGACTGGTACGAGATGATCGAAGGCGCACCGACAGACGTCGCGGGCGTTGCCGCCGAGGCGGACCGCGTCCGCCGCGAGGACCTCGCCTGCCTGATCTATACGTCGGGGACCGGGGGCGCGCCGCGCGGCGTGATGCAGCATCACGGCGCCATCCTCCACAATGTCGAAGGCTGCGTCACCGTCATCGCCGAGGATTTCGGGTGGGACGACGAGGTCTTCCTGTCGTTCCTGCCCGCCAGCCACGCCTACGAGCATAGCGGCGGCCAGTTCTTCCCGATCGGGATCGGCGGCCAGATCTATTATTCGGAAGGTCTGGAGAAGCTCGCCTCCAACATCGAGGAGGTGCGGCCGACGATCATGGTGGTGGTCCCGCGTCTGTTCGAGGTGCTGCGCCAGCGCATCCTCAAGAGCGTCGAGAAGCAGGGCGCTGTGACCAACTATCTGATGAAGCGGGCGCTCGAGATCGGTGCGAAGGATTATGCCGGTGCGGTGCCGATCTGGGATCGGCCGATGGACCTGCTGCTCTCACGCACCCTGCGGCCGAAGATCAGCGCCCGGTTCGGCGGCCGGATCAAGGCCCTGGTTTCGGGCGGCGCGCCGCTCAACCCCGACGTCGGCATCTTCTTCCATTCGATCGGTCTGACCCTGCTCCAGGGCTACGGCCAGACCGAGGCGGCGCCGGTAATCAGCTGCAACCGGCCGAGCGCCGGGATCAAGATGGACACGGTGGGACCGCCGCTCAAGAATACCGAAGTCCGGATCGCCGACGATGGCGAGATCCTGGTCCGCGGCGAGCTGGTCATGAAGGGCTATTGGCGCAACCCGTCTCAGACCGAGCAGGCGCTGGAGGGCGGATGGCTGCACACCGGCGACATCGGCCATCTCGACGAGAAAGGCCGGCTGGTGATCACCGATCGGAAGAAGGATCTGATCGTCAACGACAAGGGCGACAATGTCGCGCCTCAGAAAGTGGAGGGCATGCTGACCCTCCAGGAACCGATTCTGCAGGCGATGGTGGTCGGCGACCGGCGGCCCTATCTGGTCGCGGTCATCGTCCCCGATCCCGAATGGACGGCGGAGTGGACCAAGGCGCAGGGCAAGAAGCGTGATCCCGAGGCGCTTCGCCGCGATCCCGATTACGTCCGTGCAATCAGCGCCGCCGTCGATCAGGTCAACAAGGATCTCTCGGTGATCGAGAAGGTGCGCCGTTTCATCCTCGCCGATGAAGCGTTCACGGTAGAGAACGAGCAGCTCACCCCTTCGATCAAGATCCGCCGCCACGTCATCCGCAAGATCTACGACGAGCGACTGGACGCGCTGTACAAGAAATAGAGCTGCCGCGCTGCGCGCGCCGCGTTACCTAGGATTGCGATCGTACGGCGTGAAATCGCCGAGGCTGCAGCCGCCATATTGGAAGCCCGCCACCGGATCGAAGACGTCGACGATGTCGCCGCGGCAGAGCTGCGACGTGGTGGTCTTCGTCCGCAGCGCCCGGCTGCTGGTCAGGGCCGGGCAGCCTGCGGCAGGACGATTGACCCAGATCCGCCTTCCCGTGCCCTCGAATATGATCGCCGCCTCGCCGGCGCTCCGGTTACCGCGCAGAGTGCGGGTCGGAACGCAGCTCACCGGCGGGCCGGCCTGACGGTAATTGGCGAGTTCGGTCGCAAGCTGCGCCTGATCCGCCTGGCTCGCCCCCGCCGGCGCGCGCTCTGCCGGCTGGGTGGTGCAGCCGGCCAGGGCCGCCAGGGGCAGGAACAGGATCCGCTTCATCGTCATTCTCCTCGCAGGCGAGAACGCCATGGCGGGCGTTCGGACGCACCCCTTGATCCAGATCAGACGGATTCAACCCCGGAAAGCGTCCTTGGCCAGCCGCCTTTCGGCGAGCTCCTCCGCCGATCGTGCCCGCATGAACGGGTTGGTCGCGCGTTCGAGCGCGATCGTCGTCGGTACCGTCGGTTCATTGACGGCGCGCGCCGCCTCCACCCGCACCATACGATCGCGAAGCGCCTGATTGTTGGGCTCCACGACGAGTGCGAAGCGACCGTTGGAGAGCGTATATTCGTGCGCGCAATAGACCCGGGTCTCGGCGGGCAGCTTGCTGAGCCGCTGGAGATTGGCGTGCATCTGTGCGGCTGTTCCCTCGAACAACCGGCCGCAGCCCATCGCGAACAGGGTGTCGCCGACGAAGGCCGCCTGCGCCGAGGGAAGATGGTAGGCAATGTGCCCGGCGGTGTGCGCCGGCACCTCCATCACGTCGGCTTCGATCGCACCGATCCGCACCCGATCGCCTTCGCGCACCTCGCGATCGAGCGTCGGGATTCGCGCAGCCTCCCCGGCGGGGCCTGCCACCGTGCATCCGGTCGCTTCCTTCAGAGCCGCATTGCCGCCGGTATGATCGGGATGCCAATGCGTGTTCCAGATCTGCGTGATCCGCCATCCCCGCGCCTCGGCGGCGGCGAGGACCGGCGCGGCCTCGGCCGGATCGATCACCACCGTCTCGGCGGACTGCGGGTCGTGGAGCAGCCAGATGTAATTGTCGGAGAGAGCAGGGATGCGGACGATCTCGATCATGGGGTCTTCTTATCGAAAGCAGCCGAACGGATCACGTACTTCCGAAAGGTCGGCAACAGTGTCGCACTTGACCCTCGATCGTCCGGTCGGCACCTTGGTCCAGCCGAGATTGGGGGCGACGCGGTGACGATTTTCAGCAGACAGGCGCAGTGCGCCGCTGCTCTCTCGGCAATGTTGGCGAGCGAAGCTGTTGCCTCGATCCCTCCTGCCTTGCCGATCAAGATCGTCTCCGAAGATCGGCGAGTCGAGGCGCTCTCTCGGGCTGCCGTCGAGATGCTGAGCGCTTACGACAATTTCTTCCGGCGCGAGATTCCCATCAGCGCTGCCGAGCTTCGCGCGTGTGGATTGTCGGACAATGCGTGCCTCCGCGCAGCACTGGCCCGCGCCGCCGCCGGCAACCAGCCGGTTCTGATCCTTGCCCAAAGCGCTGGCGGAAACGACGTCGTCTGGACCTGTGTCGGCGGCGGCACCACGGCACACAATCCTGCGGCGCAGCGCCTGACGATCGATTTTTCCGCTGCGATTTTCGGCCGGCCTGAGCTTCGAAGCGCCTTGCAGACGAAGATGCTGGCCTGCATCTTCGCTGCTGCCGACGAGGAGAGCGCCCCTTGACGGCTCGGCCTTGTTTCGCTTGCCTTACCAGTGGCCGGTGTTCGGCATCGATGCCCAGGGTTCCTCCGGCGGCTTCGGATCGCCGGCCTGGAGGAGCTCGATCGAGATATTGTCGGGCGTGCGGACGAACGCCATGTGGCCGTCCCGCGGCGGACGGTTGATCACCACGCCATTGTCGATGAGCCGCTGGCAGGTCTCGTAGATATCGTCGACGCGGTAGGCGAGGTGGCCGAAGTTGCGGCCTTCGCCATATCCTTTCTCGTCCCAATTGTGGGTGAGCTCGACCTGCGCCTGTTCGTCGCCCGGCGCGGCGAGGAAGATCAGGCTGAACCGGCCTTTCTCATTGTCCATCCGGCGGATCTGCCGGAGCCCGAGCAGCTCGAAAAAGCGGATCGTCGCCTCCGGATCGGAAACGCGGATCATCGTGTGCAGATATTTCATGATCGTCCTTTCACGCCGGATATGGCGAAAGGCGCGGACCGATTCCAGCGCACGGCGATCATCTGCGCTCGGGTGGGATCTCGCAAATGCGCGCGCTGAAGGCGGCGACATCTTCCGCGGAGAAAGCGAGGCTGCGGCGCTTCTCGGACGGCGGCTGATGGTGCCGCGAGATGCCGGGGCGCCATTCGCGGGCCGGCCTGATCGGACGCGGCGCGAAGCCGCCCCCGCAATTCGGACAGACATTGTCGATCGCCGCGACGCACGCTTCGCAGTACGTGCATTCGTAGGTGCAGATGAAGGCGTTGGTTGCGTCGGGCGGCAGATCGCCGTCGCAGCGTTCGCAATTGGGTCTCAGTTCCAGTGCCACCTACGATCTCCTTCCCGGTGATTGGCGTTCCCGCGCCTTCCCTCAGTCGCGGAATAGCGTCAGTGCGGCATGCTGGACCAGCATGATCGTCTTGCCGTCGCATATGCGGCCATCGTCGACCATCGCCAGCGCCTCGTCGATGTCCACTTCGAGGACATCGATGTCCTCGCCTTCGGCGGCGCTGCCGCCGCCTGCGCTCACCCGGTCCTTGGGCGCATATTCGGCGACGAAGAAATAGAGCTTCTCGGTCACCGAGCCGGGGCTCATATAAGCTTCGAAGACTTGCCGGACGGCACCGATCGCGAAGCCGGTCTCTTCCGCCACCTCGGCCCGGATCGCCTCGGCGGGATCGCGCGCATCGAGCAGTCCGGCCGGCGCCTCGATCAACAGATCGTCATAGCCGTTGACGAAGGCAGGGAAGCGGAACTGCCGCACCAGGAGGATCGTCCGTCTCGCCGGATCGAACAGCAGGATGACCGCGCCGTTGCCGCGATCATAGGTCTCTCGAGTCTGCTCTTGCCACCTCCCATCCGAACGCAGGAACGAGAAGCGGCTCTTCTTCAAGATGTACCAATTGTCGGACAGCAGGGTGACGTCGTGTATCCGTACGCGTTCAGAGATGCTCATGCCGGTCCTTGATCAAACGGGTCAGGCGAAGCGGCGGGCGCCGGCGACGCAGGGAAGGATTGCGAGGGCGGCCAGCAAGGTCGGCCAGCCGATCGCCTCCCGCAGCAGCAGCGCGCTCAAGGTGAAGCCCGCCAGCGGCTGCAGCAATTGCAATTGGCCGACCTTGGTCGTCCCGCCGAGCGCAAGCCCGCGATACCAGAAGACGAAGCCGATCAGCATCGAGAAGAGGGAGACGTAGCCAAGGCCGATCCATGCGGAGGGAGCTATGCCGGAGAGAGTCGCCGGCCACAGCCAGAGTGCGACCAGCAACATCGCCGGCGACGAAAGCACCAGTGCCCAGCAGATAACCTGAACGCCGCCCAGGTCACGAGCGAGCGCCGCACCTTCGGCATAACCGAGCCCGCACAGGAGGATCGCGGCAAGCATCAGCCAGTCGCCGGAATGATCGCCACCCGCCGCCGCCCCGTTCAGCAGCGCGAAGCTGCCGACCACGGCGGCCCCGGCCACGGCGAACAGCCAGAACGGGAGACGGGGGCGCTCGCCGCCGCGAAGAATCGCGCCGCCGGCCGTGGCGATCGGCAGCAGGCCGGTGAACAGAATGGCACGCGCCGAAGGCATGTGAGTCAGCGCGAGCGCCGAGAACAAGGGGAAGGCGAGCACCACGCACGTCGCGACCAGGCACAGACTGCGGACCTTGGGCCAGGTCAGCCGCTGCCGCTCACCCGCGAGCAGCAGCACGATCGCGGCGAGCGTTGCCAGCAGCGCGCGCGCCGCCGTCAGGAAGATCGGCTCGAAACCCGCCACCGCCGCGCGCGTCGCGGGAAGGGATCCGCTGAAGATCAGGATGCCGATGAGGCCGAGCGCCATGCCGTGTTGTTGCCGTGTCATGAAGGGCGGTGTCTGGGAAGGACCGCCCGCTGGCCAGACACGATCCAGTACGATAGAGCTGAACTGTCATGGTCAGAACTCCGGTACGCACGACGAGCAAGGTCGCGCAGGTGATGGACGTCATCCGCCACCGGGTGGAGCGCCGCCAGCTCACGCCCGGCGCCCGCATCCCCTCCGTGCGCGCGATGGCCGAGACTCTGACCGTTTCCAAATCGACCGTGGTGGAAGCCTATGATCGGCTCGCGGCCGAAGGGCTGGTCGAGGGGCGGCCGGGATCGGGCTTCTACGTCGCCGCGCCGCTCGCACCGTTGAGGCTGTTGCCGGCCGATTCGCAGACCGACCCGACGGTCGATCCCTTGTGGACGATGCGGCAGTCCTTGCGGCCGTCCGGAACCGGGCTGCGTCCGGGCTGCGGCTGGCTTCCCGAAAGCTGGATGCCGGAAGATGCGCTGCGGCGGGCCCTGCGCACGCTCGCGCGTGACGGCAGGGCCGCGACCTTGCTGGAATATGGCTCGCCACAGGGCGACGAGACGCTGCGCACGCTGATCGCCCGCCGCATGGCGGACCAGGGCGTCGAGGCTGGGCCGGATCAGGTGTTGTTGACCGATTCCGGGTCGCACGCGATCGATTTGATCTGCCGCTTCCTGCTGGAAAGCGGCGACACCGTGCTGGTCGACGATCCCTGCTATTTCAACTTCCACACCGTTTTGCGCGCGCATCGTGCGAAGGTTGTCGGCGTGCCCTATACGCCCACCGGACCCGATCTGACGGCGTTCCGGACCGCGGTCGAGGCACAGCGGCCCCGGCTCTACATCACCAATGCAGCGCTTCATAACCCCACCGGGGCCACCCTCTCGGCGGCGGCCGCGCATCGCATCCTCAAGATCGCCGAAGCGCACGACATGGTCGTCGTCGAGGACGACATCTTCGGCGATTTCGAAGCCGAGCCGGCACCCCGTCTCGCCGCCTTCGATGGGCTCGACCGGGTGATCCGCATCGGCAGCTTTTCGAAGACCCTGTCTGCCTCGGTGCGCTGCGGTCATATCGCGGCGCGGAGCGACTGGATCGCCGGGCTCACCGATTTGCGGCTCGCGACCGGCATGGCGTCGAGCCCGCTCGCCGCCGCCTTGCTGGTCTCCGTCCTGACGGACGGAAGCTATCGCCGCCATGTCGAGCGCGTCCGCGCGCAGCTGGCGCGCCGCCGCGGACCGGTGCTCGATCGTCTTGGCGCGCTCGGCATCGACGCCTGGCACGTGCCCAGCGCCGGCATGTTCCTGTGGTGTCGACTGCCCCCGGGCTGCGACTCCGCAGACGTCGCGCGCATTGCGCTCGCCGAAGACGTCGTACTGGCACCGGGAAATGCGTTCAGCGTCGGCGGCGGCGCCGCCGACTTCATGCGCTTCAACATCTCCCAGATGGACGATCGCAGGATCGACGGTGTCCTGGCGGAGGCAGTGGCACGGTTGCGCTGATGGCGTCGATGCAGCTTTCATCGGCTATGCTCGGAGAAGATCCCCAGGCAATCTTAAATCTGTTGTTAACCAAGCACGTTTAGCCCTGCTCCGTCACAGGCGGGGATCAGATGCGCGAGCTTTCGACACCGGAAATCAAGACCATGGTCGCGGAGGGGCGCGTGCTCCAGGTGTCCATCGTCATGCCGTGCCTCAACGAATCGGAGTGCCTGGAGCATTGTATCCTCAATGCACGGGCCGCTTTGGCCGAGATCGACAGGCGCTTTGGCCTCGCCGGCGAGATCGTGATCGCCGATAATGGCTCCACCGACGGCAGCCAGGCGCTGGCGACAAGGCTTGGCGCGCGAGTCGTGGCGGTTGCCGCGCGCGGCTATGGCGCGGCCCTGATCGGCGGCGCCGAAGCTGCGTTCGGCCGCTATATTTTGATGGGGGATGCCGACGGGAGCTACGATTTCACCGATGGCGTGGCGATGATCGGCTGTCTTCACGCCGGCGCCGATCTCTGCATGGGCTCGCGCTTCCGCGGTGGCATCGCGCCGGGCGCGATGCCGTGGAAGAACCGCCACATCGGCAATCCGGTGCTGACCGGGTTGCTCAATATCCTGTTCCGTTCGGGCATCGGCGACGCGCATTGTGGATTGAGGGCGATCCGCAAGGAGTCGTTCCTGGCGCTGAAGCTGACCGGCACCGGCATGGAATTCGCCAGTGAAATGGTGATCAAGGCCGCCCTGCTCGGCCTTCGGATCGACGAGGTGCCGGCGAAGCTGCTCGTCGACAAACGCAGCCGTGCGCCGCATCTGCGGCCCTGGCGCGACGGCTGGCGGCACCTGCGCTACCTGTTCATGCTGAGCCCCACCTGGCTGTTTGCGGCGCCTGCGATCCTTGCCGTCGTAATTGCCGCGATCGTGCTTGGCGGAGCGGCGCTCGGCCAATCTGGAGCGATTCCGTTGTTGTTCGGCTCGGCCTGGACAATGCTTGCCGGGGGGCTCCTGGGATTGGGACACCTCGGCCTCATCATGGCGCTCGCCAGCCATATTCACGGGGTCCGTTCGGGGTTTCGTCGCCGCCGGCCCTTTCTCACGCGGGCGGCGAACGTCCTCAATCTCGAGACGATGCTGATCACCGGAGCCGCGCTCGCCTTGCTTGGCGCAATCGGTCTGGGAAGCATCGCCGCACTTTGGAGCGCAGAGGGCTTCACGCCTCTCGACAACACCCTGCCTCTGGTACTCGCAGTAGTCTCCCTCGTGATCGGCTGTCAGACGATCCTCGGCGGGTTCCTGCTCGCGGTGGTCGGCGGCAACGAAGCCGCTTTCCTGAAGCCGGAGCCAGCCGTGCTCCCTACCAAGCTGGAGATCCTGCGTGACCGCGCCGCTTAGAACCGCCGCAGTCGGCCTAGGATGGGTTACCCAGGCGCGACACATCCCGGCAATGCGGCGCAATCCGCGGTACGAACTGATCGGTGTCGTCGACCGTGCGCCGGGCCGCGCCAAGGCACTGGCGAGCAAGCTCGGCTGCCCAAATCATGCCGAAACCGGCGACCTTTCGGCAGTCTCCTGGCTCGACCAGGTGGATGCGATCACGGTCGGCACCGCGCCGATGACCCATCATGACGTCGTGTGCCAGGCACTGCGCCTCGGCAAGCATGTGATCACTGAAAAGCCATTCGCGGCGAGCGTCGCGGAGGGCGAAGGGATGGTTCGTGTGGCGGAGCAGAACGACCGTCAGCTCGCTGTCGTTCACAACTTTCAGTTTGCTCGATCGACGCGAAGGCTGCTTGCAGAGCTCGAATCCGGGCGGCTTGGGGCGGTGATGGGGCTGAGTGCAATCCAGCTCGGCAATCCCGGACGGCGTCTGCCGACCTGGTATGAAGAGCTCCCGCTCGGGCTGTTCTACGACGAGAGTCCGCACCTGCTTTACCTTCTTCGGCGGCTTGCCGGAGGGCTCTCGCTGGCAAAGGCGGTGACGGTGCCAAGCACGCGTGGCCTCAACACACCAGCGCGGATCGATGCGTGGTTCCGAGCCCCCGACGCAGCGTATCCGATCACGCTCAGCTGTAACTTCGAAAGCCCCGTGTCCGAATGGCATCTGCTCGTTTTCGGCGAGAAGCGGCTGGCCATCGTTGATGTCTTTCGGGACATCTATCTGTCCCTTCCAAACGACGGAAACCATGACACGCGCACCGTATTGCGGACCAGCGTTGCCGCAAGCGCGCAGCATTGGATCCAGCACGTCACCAGCGGCATTCCGCATCTCACCGGGCGCCTGCTCTACGGAAACGATCAGGTGTTCGATCGCTTTGCCCGCGCGGCGACCGGCGAACCGTCGGCGCTGGAGCCGATCTCGGCGGCCGCAGGTCTCGACGTCCTGAAGCTTCAGCATGCGATCATCGACAACCAGGAAATCGTCGCGTGAGCCGGTTCCCATGAGATTGCTGATGGTCACGCACTTTTTCGAGAGCCATCGCGGCGGCATCGAAATCGTCGCCGGCAAGCTGGCACGCGAACTCATGCGCCGCGGTCACTCGGTGACGTGGGCGGCCGCGGACGTCGATACGCCTCCCGGTCCCGAGGTCGCGGCCGCCGTGCCGCTGCGGACATTCAACCTCATCGAGCGCCTGAGCGGACTGCCGATGCCGATACCCAGCCCGGGTGCGCTACGTCGGTTGGCCCGCGCCGTCACGGAGTCCGAGGTCGTCATCGTTCATGACGCACTTTATGCGACGTCGATTGCGGCGCTGCTCATCGCCAAGCTGAAGGGCCGGCCGGTCGTGATCACCCAGCATATTGGAAGGATCCCGTTTTCCAGCCGTTTCCTCGCCACGTTGATGCAGATTGCGGACCGCGTTGCGACCCGGCCGATGCTTGCCGCGGCGGAGCAGGTCGTCTTCATCAGCGAGACCATCGCGGGACAATATCGGCAAGTCCGCTTCCGCCGGCCGCCGATACTCGCCTTCAACGGCGTCGACACGGACCGCTTCGCGCCGGCGCATGTCGATGAACGGGCGGCGGCGCGTGCCCGTTTCGGCTTCTCGCCAGATGAGCCAGTGCTCTTGTTCGTCGGCCGCTTCGTCGAGAAGAAGGGGCTGGCGGTGCTTCGCGAAATCGCCTTGGCGCGGCCCGACCTCGGTTTCGCGCTCGCCGGCTGGGGCCCGATCGATCCGTGCACGTGGGCGCTCCCCAACGTTCGCGTGTTCGGTGGTTTGGCCGGAGAGGATCTGGCAGCCTTGTACCGAGCCGCGGATGCCTTGATGCTGCCGAGCGTTGGGGAAGGCTTTCCCCTGGTCGTCCAGGAAGCTCTGGCATCCGATCTTCCAATTCTGTGCGGGTCCGAGACGGCCACGGCCCACGCTGCGGCGGCCTCCCTTCTCGCCAGCGAATCTGTCGATCTCGGCGATCCCGGCGGCACCGCCGCGCGCTTTGTCGCGAAGCTCGATCCCTTGCTTTCGGAGCCTCGTGACGGGCGGCGGAGCAGGTTCGCGCGCAATCATTATTCGTGGGACTCAACCGGCGGCACCTACGATCGGATCGTTCGCGCTCTGAGCCGCGTGACCGGCCTAGGACGGGAAAGCTCGATAGGCACCGCCTGATGCGCCTCCGTTCATGGCTTCTGTCGATCCTGGCAGCGTCGATCGCAACCGCGCTGATCGCGGCCATGGTGCGGTCGGCCGGCTTCACGGCGTCTGATTTCACATCGCTGCTGTTCCAGGTGCGTCCCCTGCCGCTGCTCCTGTTCGGGATTGCCACGAGCCTGCATATCCTTCTTGCCGCCGAGAAATGGCGTCTCGTCCAGGCCCGCCTGGAGTTGCGGCTGCCGGGGCGGCGGGAGGCTTTCGCATTCAGCGCCATCGGCACCGCACTCGGCCAATTGCTGCCGATCCCCGTGGCGAGTGCGGCCTCGCGCGCCCTTGGTAATCGACTTGTTGGCGAAGCCAGCGCCCGCAGCGGTGCAATTGCGTCCGTCTGGGAACAGTTGTTTGATCTCGGCGTGATGACCCTTTTGCTTCCGGCTTCGGTGTTTGCGTTGATCACCGGCTCGGCGTCCTTGTTCGCTGCGCTTGGTATCCCGGCCTTGATCCTCGGTGGCATCCTTGTCACGCTCGCCAGTCGCTGCTTGCAACTTGTACGGAGTGTTCCGCTGGCGTTCGTTCGACGGGCTGCCGACACGCTCGGCGAGTCAAATCTGCTCGATCGAACCCTATCCATGCGGTTGTATTTGCTGTCACTGTGCCGTTTCGTGACGCTTTGGGCGATGTGCCTTGCACTCAACTGGATGCTCGAATGGCCCGCGCCGTCGCTCGCATTCGCGATCGGCCTTCCTGTAGTCGTTTTGGGGTCGGTGCTGACGATGCTGCCCGGCGGTCTCGGCGCCAGCGAGTGGAGCTACGTCACGACGATGACCACTTTTGGTACCCCGCTGCCACAGGCCGTTTCCTGGGCGTTCGCCAACCGACTCTGGAACACGCAAGTTTCGCTGCTGATCGGTGCCGTGGCCATGGTGCTGATTCTTCGCCGGCCGCATCTGCCTCGTTCCGCGCGAGTCTCCTGCTCGCATTAGACGCGGTTGCGTCGCTGACGCAGCTGATAGCGAGTCGAGAGCCGGCTCCATCGAGGAATGGGCGGCTTTGCTTCAGTCTATGCGCATTTCGAGCGAGCAGGGCCTGTCAGCGACAGCCTGACGAAGCGCTTCGAAGTGAACCGCCGGAGGCGCCAACGTGATTCCGGCGCGATCTACCTCCTCGCGACCGACGAAGGCAATTCGGCCGCGGCTGCATAAGGTGATCACATCAAGACGGTCGAGGCCGCGACTGGCGAACCGAAGCGGGCGATTGGAAAGATCCGGTCGATTGCGGACGACGTCCACGACGAAGGTGCTGGCCGAATCGTCGAGGATCGCGAATTCAGCATCAATGCGCTGCACCGTGGCATCGAGCCTCCGGTACGGTTGTTCGAAGGCACGTGCGTGCCAGAGTTGCAATGGGATGGCGAGAAGCACAGTGATCGCCGTGGTAGCCGCCAGGAAGAAGCGTGCGCGGATGCGGTCGCCGGCCAATTCGCGCCAGCCGTAGCCGCCGAGGATGGCGAAGCTCCCGAGGAGCCCGTGGAGATAGCGATACCCCCATCCGAGACCCTGATAGGGAAGGATGACCAGCATCGTCGCAAGGGTCAGCCCGATCCCGGCGATCAGCGCTGCGGCGACCCCGTCGCCCCGTCGCACTGCCCGCCATGCCAGCAGTACCAGCGGCAGCAGGGCGAGGTTTTGCCAGGCCGCAAATCTGAGCAGGTTAAGCAGCATGACCGAAAGCCCGCTCCAGTCCCACTGGTGCAGGAGCGGCAACACGCGCGCTTCGACGAAGCCGACGAGCCCTGCGCCGCCGGGTGCTGCGGGTAAAGCGAAGGCGTAGGATACGAGCTTCGGATACGAAATCCAGAACAGGCCGAAGGCTGCATAGGCGCAGATGAAGAGGGCCGCCGTGCGCCGCTCGTTGCGCGCCCACAACAGGATCATGAACGGAAACGCGAACAAGGGGTGGAATACCACCTGGTGCAGGCCGGTCCCGACGAAGCCGAGGAGCAGCGCGCCGGCATAGCCGGGCACGTCGCCGCGGAGGAACAGCGCCAGCCACATGAGATTGAGCGCCAGATGCGCGGTCATCGCATAGGGCGTCATCGCTGTTACCAGCATCTGCACCGAGGTGAGATAGAGCAACACGCTGACGGCGCGGGTGCCGCGATCGTCGACACCGAACAGCCGCCCGGTGACCCCCCACAAGGCACAGGCGCCTGCTCCGGCCAGGACGGGGTTGAGCAATGCCGGATCCAGAACCATCCCCCAGAAGGCGCGCAATGCGGCGTGCCCGGGTAGATAGGAAGAGATCCAGACCGAACTGTCCGAAATGGGCAGGAGGAAATCCGGAGTCAGCGCATCAGTGAAGGGGCGCCAGAGTTGCGATACCGGCTGCGCAAGGCGTCCGTTTTGATAGACGAGCCCATCGAACAGCACCATGTGCTCATCCCGGCTGAGCGCATAGTTTCCGAAGATCAGGTAGGTCCCCGCCCAGAGGCACAGAGCGAGCAGAAGAGCCAGCACTGCCACGCTCCACCGACCCAGGCGAACAGCGGGAAAAGCAGCAATGCGCGCAGACAGCAGGGCCAGGCTGGCCAGTACCAGGGCATAGACCAGGATAACGGGCTTATCCTGGCTCTGGTACAGGAATGCGGCGAGCCCGCCCGGGCTGGCCACCGTGATCAGGAGCGACGCAGTGAGCAGGGCGGCGGCGATCGAAAGGCAGGCGCGGCGCAGTGCCTTGTCGCCAGCTTCCGTGTCTCCCTCGATGTCCGAACCTGTCACCTTGGCCTGCTCCAATTCGGTGTCTCCGACCCGCCAATGGCACAAAATGGTTAATCGAAGCGGAGCCTCACCGTGTCCCGAACGTCCTGTCGCCTGCATCGCCAAGTCCGGGAACGATGTAGCCATGGTCGTTGAGCTGCTCGTCCATGGCCGCAGTCCAGATCGGGACGTCGGGGTGGGCGGCGTGAAGCGCTTCGGCACCCGGGCGCGCCGCCAGCAGGCAGACGAAGCGCAGATCGGCCACGCCGGCCGCCTTCAGGCGGTCGATCGCCGCGATCGCGCTATGACCGGTCGCCAGCATCGGATCGACGACGATGACCAGCCGATCGGCAATGTCCTCGGGTGCCTTGAAATAATATTCGACGGCGTCGAGCGACACCGGATCGCGGTAGAGGCCGACATGAGCGACGCGGGCGGACGGGACCAGATCGAGCATGCCCTCGGCCATGGCAAGCCCCGCGCGCAGAATCGGGGCGAAGACCAGCTTCTTGCCGGCAAGCTCCAACGCCTCGGTCTCGGCCACCGGAGTCTCGATGCGGACGCTCGTGGTTGGCAGATCCCTGGTGACTTCGTAGCAGAGCAGGGTCGCCGTCTCGCGCATCACGGTGCGGAACAGCTGGATCGAACTGGTGCGGTCGCGCAGGATTCGCAATTTGTGCTGCACCAGCGGGTGCCGAACGATCGTCAGTCCATCCATGTCGCAATCCGCCGCAGGCCAGGGAAAAGTTCCAGGCGCGCAGCCTTAATGAGGCGGAGGTCCGGCGGCCAGTCCGGCGCCCCCTCTTGCCGTGCCGAACGGCGGGTGCGATCGGCGGCACCCAGGAAGGACGAAGATGACCGAATATTCCGAGAAGCAGAAGATGCTGGCCGGTGAACCCTACCATGCCGGCGACGCGGAGCTCGTCGCCGATCAGGCCCGCGCCGCCGCCTGGATGGCGCGGTTCAACCCGTCGCGGATCTTGCCGCGCGCGGAACGCGCGGCACTGCTTGCGGAGGGTTTGGGCTCGGTGGGCGAGGGGGCCGTGATCCGCCCGCCCTTTCATTGCGACTATGGCTACAACATCCACCTCGGCCGCAACGTCTTCCTCAACTACAATTGCGTGATCCTGGACGTCGTCGCGGTGACGATCGGCGACGGCACCCAGATCGGACCCGGAGTCCAGATCCTGACCGCTGACCATCCCCGCGATCCGGCCGAGCGCGCCACCGGCGCCGAATGGGGCAGGCCGATCGCGATCGGCCGCAACGTCTGGATCGGCGGCGGCGCTATCATCCTCCCCGGCGTGATGATCGGGGACGATGCCGTGATCGGCGCCGGCAGCGTCGTCACCCGCGACGTCGCTGCCGGCGCGACGGTGGTCGGCAACCCGGCCCGACCACGCTGAGGCGCAGAAGGCCCCAGACGCGTCGGGTGCGGTTGCTCACCGGCGTGCGATCGCGATCAGGGCGGTGGACGGGATCGGAAGAACGTCTCCAACCGCCGAGACTGCTGCCCGACGCCTGATTTCCGCGACCGCCTCCAGCTTTTGATCGGCGGTGAGCATGGTCCAGTGCGGCATCAGACCCAATATCCGGTCCGGGTCGTCGAACGTGCTGAGGCGGAGCTCGAAATCGTGGGTGACCTCGATGATGTCGGGCGTTTCGAAACCCGCCGCCTCCATCGCGCGCGCGAGGCGCGCGGGGTCGCGCAATGCTCCCATGCCCTCCGGCATCGCCGGAAGTTCTAGTTCGGGGAAGCGTTCGCAGAGAATCTCGGTGAGCAACAGATTGGTGGCGGCGCCCGCCGGGTGCTTCCAGGTGCCGAGCACGCCCGTACCACCCGGGCGCGTGACCCGCGCCATTTCCAGCAAGCCCTTGCGCCAGTCGGGAAAGAGCATGATCCCGAACATCGACATGGTGACGTCGAATGCGGCATCGGGAAGCGCGAGGGCCTGGCCGTCCATCACGCGCGTCTCGATCGTACCGCCCGCCTTGGCGGCGAGGCGGGCGATCAGCCCGGGCGCGAAATCCGTCGCGAGCACCTGGGCACCGCGCGCGGCAGCCGCGAATGCCGCAGCGCCGACGCCCGTGGCGATATCCAGCACCCGCGTGTCGGGGCCGATCGGAAGGCGGGCAACCGCGGCTTCGGCAAACCGCCGGGTGAACGGATCCGCCTGTTCCTCGTAATTGGCGATCATCCGGTCCCACCGGTCGGGGTCGTTCATCTCGTCATGGCGCATTGGGATTTCCTTTCCGATGCGCCGATATCATGTAACTTATGGTGTGTCGAATCTGCTGACGCTTGTGCAGGATCGATGTTGAGCAGAATGCTGCGCGAATGAGACCCGACAGTCGATTGTCCCGGATGCTGCACGTGCTGTTGCACATGGCCCGCACGACGGCGCCGCTGACCTCCGAGATGATCGGCACGATGCTGCGGACCAACCCGGTCGTCGTGCGCCGGACGATGGCCGGCCTCCGGCAGGCCGGCTATGTCCGTTCCGAGCGCGGCCATGGCGGCGGCTGGTCGCTGGCCTGCGACCCGGAGGCGGTCACGCTGCTCGATGTCCATCGCGCGGTCGGCGGCCCGACCCTGTTCGCGATCGGCAACGAGAGCGACAATCCGCAATGCCTGGTCGAACAAAGCGTCAACGCGGCCCTTGCCGAAAGCCTGCGCGCTGCGGAAGCGCTGTTGCTGAACCGCCTTCAGGCGGTCACGCTCGCGGCGCTGGCCGAAGACTTCGATGCACGATGGGCTGCCTGCGTCGCCCCAGCGGAGGCGGCACCCGACCAGGTCGAGCCCTGATCAGCGCTCCGAGACGGTCGGCCGCACCGGAAGGATGAAGATCGGCTGTTCCGCCTCGTCCTCGACATCGAGCCGCGCGCTGATCGGATAGGTCAGGCACGTGCTCTCGTCGCTGCGCAGATCCTCCACCACCTGCAAGGCAAAGCTGCGCGCTTCTTCGGCGTCACGGCACTCGGTGCCGATCTCGTCCTTCAGCGACAACCCTCCGCCGCGGAGATGGAAGAAGAAACGGGACACGCGTCACCTCGCCATTGCGCTTGGGTACGGCGGGTCACAACGTACTGATCTAGATCAGAGTTCCGAGCAGGGCAAAGGTCAACGGCTGGCCGGATCATCAAGCCACTGTTCGAGCGTAATCGGGACGAAGCCTGCGGCATCATGGCGGAGCAGGCCCACGCCGCCTGCTGCATCGATCTGCACGAGCGGCGTTTGATAGACCTTGGCATTGCCCGTCGCGATGTTCTGATCGATGCGATCGATCGCCTGGTGGATGTCCGACATGTCAACGCCGGCGAGAGCGCTCAAGCCGTAGCTCCACCAGCTCAGCCGAAGTAGGGCATCGATGACCGCTGGCTCGAAACGATAGCGCAGGATCCGGGCCGGGGTCCCGCCGACGATTGCGTAAGGCGGTACGTCCTTCGTGACCACCGCGCGTGACGCGATCACCGCGCCGTCCCCGATCGTGATGCCACGACGGATCAACGCGCCCTCGCCGATCCAGACGTCGCTGCCGATGCGGATCTTGCCGAATTCCGTATCCCGGCGGCTCCACCATTTATGCGAGGAGTGCGAGAGGATGTCGCGGTTGTCGGTGCGAAATCGCTCCGCCTGCTTCCAATCGAATGCGCCCTGGAACATTGGACTCGGCGACAGGAAATCGGTCGGATGCTCCTCCACGCCCGCCATGATATTGTACGCGATCGAGCAGAAGCGGCCGATCATCCAAACATGGCGCAGCTCCGTCTGCCGCCCTCCCATGAACGTGAAAGCGCCGATGAAATCGATATCATACGTGCCCGGGCGGATTAGCACCGGCGGCTCGATCAAGGCTTCGCGCGGATCGGGATAGCCGATCCTTACGCCGGGTTCGATCTGCACCGACAACGCGCTCAGAATATCCTTGGTGTCGGTCATGTTCGCTCCTGTCGGGCCTTGCTACGGGAATTTCGCGCCGGCCTTTGTCATTCTAGGCCGATGCGGAAGCGGCGTTCGTTTCCGAATCACGAAAAGCTCGGATACTCAACCATTGGGGCGCACCGGAGCGGGGCCGCTCTATAAGAGGAGAGGGCCACCGCCGGGAGAACCATGTTGCGAATCCTATTCTATCTTCCCGCTGTTACGCTCAGTTGGTTCGACGATGCGATCGCACCTCTGATCCGTGTCTCTGCGGCGCAGGCCGAAGTCCACGTCATCGTCCCGGTTCTTTGGCGCGGAACCGGCGTCACCGAGGCCCAACTGGCGCCTCTCGCCGATCTGCCCAACGTAAACTGGCACATCTTAAGCGGCGACGATCATCCGACCTACCGGATTTCACCCGGCTCCGTGGACGAGCTTGTCGCATTCGTTCGCCAGATCGACCCGGATTATGTGTTCTGCCGTTCCGCTGACGTTGTCACGCCTCAGCGCTTTTCGGGCAAGGTGACCTTTCTGATGGAAGGTGAGTTCGCGCCCACCTTGTTCGGACCGGTGCCGAAAGGTGGACGGATCGTCGTCAGCGGTCCCGATTATTTCGCCTTCGGCTCCGTTCCTCCTTTAACCGATGATCAAAGATCGTGGCTTCGGGATGGCGCCGACACGGCATGGTCGGCTTTCACCAGCGGTTTCGACGCCGAAGCGGAGCACGGGCGTCTCGCCGCGCAAGGTCTCCCGCCGGGCCGCCCGTTCGTGGTTTTCCCGCTTCAATATCAAGGAGAGAACAATTTCTTCGGACGGGTCCATGGCAATTCGCTTCCGGCCGACGAACAGGTCGCTCACCTTGCCGCGGTGCTCGGCGACGATTATCCTCTCGCGATTACCGTTCATCCGATGGATGTCCGACAGGGCACGGAAGCCGCAATCGCGCGTATCCGGGCTATGGATCCCCGCCGGGTTCGGATCGTCGACTCGTCCGGCGAACGTCATCGCGGTGAGACGACCGAATTGTTGATCCGCCATTGTGCCGGCCTCGTTGTCGAAGAATCGAAATCGATTTCGATCGGGGCGCTGCACGGCAAGCCCATCCTTCGCATAGCGCGCTTTGAAACCGCTGAGTGGGTGAACGCCTACCGAGAGGCGGCGAAGTTCGGCGACGCTTTGCGATCCGGAGACGCCGCCGCTGCGGACCCAGCGGAGGCGAGGCTCTGGTACGCCTATCATTATGCCAACAACGCCTTCACCCCGGCCGAGACCGGACTGGACGGTCTGCTCGCCCGGGTCGATCGCCCGCATGATCCGAGTCGCTGGCCCGGTCACCTCGGCATCCCGGCCATGCCGCGGTAACAAGTGCTCCTCGGCAGGATGTAAAAATCGCGCCTTCCGCTCCCTCTCGGCAAAGCCGTTCTAGAATGGAATGGTTAATCGTGCAGAGGAGTCGCTCATGTCGCAATTCGGCCGTGCCCGCTTCATCGGGCTCAGCGACACGCCAGAAGCCGGTATCAAGTCCTACCGCACCCAGGTCGCGGAAGGAACTCGACGCGACGGCCCGCTCACGCGCATGCGCTACCTGGCCGATGCCAACGTCGCCTACAATTACATCTGGTGGCTCCGCACGCGGTCCAACGATCCGGCCTATGTCCGTCGCCTCGGCAGGTGGGAACGCAAGCTGCGCCAGCCGCTCGCCTCCCTTGGGCCACTCAGTGAGCGCGCAGAGCAGTTCCTCGCCTCCGACTTCCACTTCGAAACACAGATGCTGAAGCCGGACCTGGTTCAGGGCTTCGCCGCCGATCTGTTCAATCACGGCGTATACCACGATCCCTATGTCGATACGTTCCGCCACGTCGGCAGTCCCGATGACAGCCGTCATCCATTTCTGTACATGGGCTCGCAAGCCTTGTTCGAGAATGCCAACTTCCTCGAAATCTGTTCGTCGCGACGGTTGATCCATTTCTGCCGCGAAGTCCTCGGCCCGCGTGCGGCCTTGAGCTGGGCATGGTCCTGGATCAGCCAGCCTACCACGGATGCCTATCAGAACCAGAATTGGCACCGCGACTGCGCCGAACCACTGAACTTCATCCGCGTATTCGTCCCTCTGCAGCCGATCGAGACGCCGGATGATGGCCCGACCGAGCTCATACCGGGCACCTCGGGGCTGCGCGAATTCTACGACGTCCGCCGCTTCTCCGATCCGGAACTTGAGCAGGTCAAGATCGAGCGGGGGGCCGGGAAGGTCTACGCCGAACCCGGTGACGTCTATTTCGTCAATACATTCGCGCTTCACCGGGGCACGCCGCCGCAACGGCGGAGGGCGATCCTCACTCTGCTGGTCTCGCTTTCACCCTCACACCGGACTCCTTCGATCCACAGATTCGCACTTGCCGACGTCCCGGAGCGCTTGCGCCCGGCGATCGATGAAAATCGTGCCTTCTTTCGTCACCTGATCCGTTGAGGCCGAGCAAGATGGTCAAGCTGGTAATCTGGGATCTCGACGACACCTTGTGGTCGGGAACACTGGCCGACGGCGATGAGATCGCCGTTGACGCGTATCGTGCCGGCCTGGTCCGCGCTCTAAACGCACACGGCGTGCTGTCCTCGATCTGCTCGAAGAACGATTACGGCAAGGCCAAGGCCAAACTCGTCGAACACGGCCTGTGGGACGAGTTCGTCTTTCCCCATATCGCGTTCACGCCGAAAGCGGCGGCCGTCGCAGCGATCATCGGTGATATGCAGCTGCGCGCCTGCGACGTGCTGTTCGTGGACGACAATCCGATCAACTTGAACGAGGTGCGCTTCGAACTACCCGAAGTCGAAGTCGTTGACATTCGTGAGCCCGCTGCCGACAGCCGTTTGGCCGGGATCCTGCAGGCGCAGCCGGCGTCCCGCAACCGAATTGCCGAATACCGGATCCTGGAGCGCAAGAAGCAGGATCGTGCGCTGACGACAGGGGGGACCGAGCACTTCCTGCATTCGTGTGAGATCAAGGCGTGTGCGCCATTCCTGATGGACAATCTCGATTTCGCCGGCCGAATTGCCGAGCTGATCAACCGCTCGAACCAGCTCAACTATACTCGTTCCCGGGTGGACCCGGCCGAGCTCGAAGCCTGTATCATCGATGTCGTCGGCTATGACAGCTGGTCGATCTTCGCCTGGGACCGCTACGGCGATTACGGGCTGGTCGGCTTCGTCATGGTCGATCGCCGAACCCAGGAATTCGGTCACTTCGTATTCTCCTGCCGCGCGATGCACATGGGGCTAGAAGCCTATGCGCTGAACAAGGTGCGCGAGAAATGGCCCGAAATCGACATCTCCCGCTGGGAGGGACGGTTCAGCGCCACCGATCCGGTCTGGATCGAGGATTGCTCATTCCATGATTCGGAGGTCCGGACCCGACTTGTCGCCGCTCAGGTCGACGGTCTCGCCCAAAGCCCGGTTCTGCGCGTCATGTTCGACTGCCAGTCTGGCGGGATCGCCCACTTCAGCCGCCATCGCCGCCGCATAGAGTTCGACAACAACCCCCGATTGTTCGCACTCCGTTCGGTGCACGACCAGAGCCATCTGGAGCAGAGCTTTCCGCCAGTCGTCGTCTACGGCGCAGGCATCGACTATTCCGATCCGCGCTGGCCGGGTTTGGCGCAGTGGATCGACCATGGCCTCTATCGCGACTGCGTGCGGCGGCTGTGCGGCTTCTTCGTCGAGCAGGGCATTCGCGCTCTGATCGTGCTGCCGCCCGACAATGCTCCGGAGGCAATGTACCGGCCGCAAATGAATCACACGCGCGAGCGGACGCAGCGCTTCAACGGCGAATGGCGGTCAGCGGCGGCGGAGTGGAACGGGATCGACATCGTCGATCTTTCGCAGGCCGACTGCACGGAGATGGCCGACGTCAGCCACTATCGCCCAGGCCTGCTGCGCGAGCTTGCCGAGACGATCGACGACTGGCTGGACTCCGTCGAGGCGCCCGCCCTGGGCGAAGCCGCGTGACCCTTGTCGGCCACTAGGCAATTTTTTCCGGCTGCGCGGTCCGGGCGGATGGTTGCCGTCCTATAAAATAGAGGAAGGTCGGGGCTCTCTCCGGCCGACCCCGCGAAGGACTGAACGTGCTTTCCACCGGTTCGACCCACCGCCCCGTCTCCGCTATTTCCCCGGGAAGGCCGGCATGAAGGTCCTCTTTTACCTCCCGGTTGTGACGTCATGGTGGTTCGACAACATCGTCGAACCGCTGATCCGGCGCCTCTCCGACACGGCAGAGGTGACGGTGCTTGCACCGAAGCCCTGGCGCGGAACCGGGCTCGGCGAGCGGGAGCTCGCGCGCTGCGTCGACTTGCCCAACGTGCGCTGGTGCATCATGGACGGGCCCGATCACCCGAGCACACGCACCAGGCCTAGGGCTGCGACCGAGATGATCGCGTTCGTGCAGGATCTTGCGCCAGACTTTGTTTTTTGTCGGAGCGCCGACTGCGAGACCGTCAAGGCATTCCCGGGCACGATCCGCTTTCTGATGGAAGGCGGTGTTTCACCATTCAAGCTGCCCGACCATTGGATCATGTTGCAGGAGCAGCCTCTCGATCAGGGCTTGCTGCCGCCGCTCGAGCAAAGCGCGCGCGACTGCCTTATGAGGGCGATCGAACCAGCTTGGTCCAAGCTTCGGCAGCGCCACTGTCATGCCCCGGCCGGTCGCGAGGTCATCCTCGCTGCCGCAGGGCTTCCGAGCGATCGTCCGATCCTCTTGCTCCCGCTCGAATATGATCACGAAGAGAATTTCTTCGCGATGCACCGTGCCTGCCCGCGTCCCAACCACCGCCTGGTGAAGGACATGGCGGACCGCCTTCGCGGCAGGTTCACACTCGCCCTGACCAACCATCCGCTGAACCAGCTCTACGTCGATAATAGCGCCCTTGAAGCGGCCGTCGCCAAAGCCGGCGGAACCACCGTCCTGCTCCCTCCCACGATCGACGGTATGTCGTCGACCTTGGCACTTGCGCCGCATGTCGACGGCCTGATTGTTCACGATTCGAAAGCGTTCGCACTCGCGCCGCTGTGCGGGACGCCGCTGCTACGACGCTCCCATTTTGCCGGCGGAGACTGGCTTTCGGCTTATGCCGACTTGGAGAGCTTCTTGAAGGCAATCGAATCGGGATCCGCCAACGTCGCTGAGGAATCCAGCGCGCGGCTTTGGACCGCCTTCCACCTCGCCAACAATGCGTTCGATCCGAAAGATCCAACGCTCACCGCCGCGGAAATCCTCGACCGCGCTGCCTCTTCCCTTCAACCGCGCCGCTGGGATGCGAGCCTCAACCGGGTTCGCGCGGTCCTTCCGGAGCTGTTTAAATGAGCGCCCTTGCTCTAGCACCCCGTCCCGCCGCTCCGACGCCGCCCGCGCACCGCTGGTTCCGCGACGTCATTGCGGCAGAGCGCTCCGCGCTGGATGCGTTTCTCGCTGAGCTCCCGGAAGCGGGGATCGCCGAAATCGTCGACCTGCTCGCCGCCCAAGAGCGTCCGATCGTATGCCTGGGCATGGGCAAGTCCGGGCTGATCGCCGCCAAGCTCGCAGCGACCTTGTCGAGCCTCGGCACGCCTGCTTTCGTTCTCAACGCCGGCGAGGCCGCGCATGGTGATCTGGGCGCCGTGCAGACTGGCAACGTGGTCATCCTGTTCTCCAACAGTGGCGCCACCGAGGAAATCGTGCGCATCTTGCCGTTGCTCAAGAGCCGCGACTGCAAGCTGGTCGGAATCATCGGACGGGGAGACTCGCCGCTTGCGCGAGCGGTGGACCACCTCATCGCTGCACATGTCGAAGCCGAGGCCGATCACATCGGCATGGCGCCGACTTCCAGCACCACGCTTTCCATGGCGATTGGGGATGCGCTCGCCGTCGCCGTCAGCCGGGCGCGGAACTTCACCCGTGAAGACTTCCTGCGCCACCACCCGGCAGGCCTGCTCGGCCGCCAGATGATTCCGGTGCGGACGTTGATGCGTCAAGGCGAGGATCTGCCCGTCGTTCTCCCGTCAGCGTCGGTCGCTGAGCTGCTTGCTGTGATGTCCGGGCATCGCATGGGCGCCGCCTGCGTCATCGACCATGACGCAAAGCTGATCGGGCTCGTCACCGACGGCGACATCCGCCGACACCTGCAGGCGCGCAAGGATCTATACACCATCGTCGCTCACGAGGTGATGCAGCCCAAGCCGCGTGTCGTCGGTGCGGACGCGACGCTCGGTGACGTCCTGCTCGGCCTCGGACAGACCCCAGGCATTCTCGTTCTCCCGGTCGTCGACCCCGACGGACGCCTGCAGGGCATGCTCCACGCCAACGACCTTCTCCAGCGCTGATCGGACCTTCATGAACATCGTCGCCTTCGTCCCGGCCAAGGGCCATAGCGAGCGCGTCGCTTCCAAGAACCTTCGGGTGCTTGACGGCGAGCATCTCTTCAAGCGTAAGCTTCGCCAGGCCCTTGCCTGCTCTGCAATCGTCGAAGTCTGCCTCGACACGGACAGTGCGGAGCTGGCCGCCCTGGCCGACGATCTTGCGGTGAGCCATCTTGCCCGTCCCCCGGAACTCGCCACCAACGGCACCGACGGCCACGAGCTGTTCGCCTGGGAGTGTGCCCAGCGTCCGGATGCCGACCTGTGGATCCAGATTCTCTGCACCGCGCCGTTCGTCTCCGCCGACACGATCGGCCGCGCGATCGACGCGTTGCTCGCCGATCCGGAAGCGGACAGCCTCGTCGCGGTCACCCGCGGCAAGCAATATTGCTGGGACGGGCAGACGCCGGCCTACGGCACCGGCCGGATCCCGAACAGCGTCGATCTGCCGCCGACGGTGATCGAGGCGATGAGCCTATACATCGTCCGCCGTGGTCCAGACGGCGTGGTGCCGACCCGCCGCTTCGGCACACGACCGATTTTGTTCGATCTCGATCCGATCGAGCTGATCGACATCAACCACGATTCCGACCTTGTTATTGCCGAGACCATCGCCGCCGGCCAGCGCGCCAAGGAAGTCACCCGGTTCCGCGCAATGCTGCCGCACCTCTCATCCACCGTCCTCGCGGACATCTGCAAGGAGCGCGGTCTCAAGGTTCTGCTTCCGCCCGAAATGCGCCCGACCAGCGGCGGCAAGATCCTGGGCCGCGCCCGCACCCTCGAGCTCACGCGGCTGGAGGATCCGAGCGATCGCAGCCCCGGCGGCAAGTGGAAAGGCATTTACGACGCCCTTCAATCTTATCAGTTTGTCCGCCCAGGCGACGTCGTGATGGTGGCGACCGACGTGCCTGAGCGCGCCTATTTCGGCGACCTCAATGCCAATCTGGCGATCCGCTCAGGCGCCGTCGGTGCGATCGTTGACGGCACCACGCGCGATACCGCCGATGTCCGCGCGCTCGGCTTTCCCGTCTATGCCCGCCGCAGCCATTGCGACGACATCAAGTTCGAAGGCACGGTCAAATCGATGAACAAGCCGGTCCGCATGGGCGATGTCGAGGTTGCCAATGGTGATGTCGTCTTTGCCGATGAAGATGGCGTGATCGTCGTCCGCGCCGCCGACTGGGACGCGATCGAGGCGGCTGCCTGGGACGTGATGATGAACGAGGCCCGGATCCGCATGTTTGCGGCGCGCGGCCGCGACGTGAACGAAATTCTCGCCGAATGCGGCGCCTTCTAAGGAATCCTGTGATGAAGACCGTCAAAGTCGGCGCGTTCGAGATCGCCAACGACAAGCCGTTCGTGCTGATTGCCGGCCCCTGCGCGATGGAAAGCCGCGAGCACGCGCTCGAAATGGCCGAGGCCCTGACCAGCCTGTGCGGCAGGCTCGGTCTCGGCCTCATCTACAAATCCTCGTTCGACAAGGGTAATCGCACCTCCATCGGATCCGCCCGCGGCATCGGGCTCGACGCCGCGCTGTCGGTCTTTGCGGAGATTCGCGAGACATTCGGCTGCCCGGTGCTGACCGACGTCCACGACGCGTCCCAATGCGCACCCGTTGCGGAAGCTGTCGACGTCCTCCAGATCCCCGCCTTTCTCTGCCGACAGACGGATCTGCTGGTCGCCGCCGCGCAGACCGGCAAGGTCATCAACGTCAAGAAGGGGCAGTTCCTCGCGCCCTGGGACATGAAGAACGTCGCTGCCAAGCTCGTAGCGGCCGGCAACGACAACATTATCCTGTGCGAGCGCGGCGCAAGCTTCGGCTACAACACCCTGGTCAGTGACATGCGCTCCCTGCCGATCATGGCGCAGACGGGCTTCCCGGTGATGTTCGATGCGACCCATTCGGTCCAGCAGCCCGGCGGACAGGGCGGAAGTTCGGGCGGACAGCGCGAGTTCGTGCCGGCGTTGGCCCGTGCTGCGGTGGCGGTCGGCGTTGCCGCCGTCTTCATCGAGACTCACGAGCAGCCCGATCGCGCGCCCAGCGACGGCCCGAACATGGTCCCGCTCGCCGAAATGCCGGACCTGCTGGCACGGCTGCAGGCGTTCGATCGCCTCGCGAAGGCCTAAGCGCGGCGTCCGAGCAGCAAGGTTTGCACCTCGTCGGCAATCTCCGGATTGTGGGCGAGGAGCATGCCGGTACCGCCCACAGCCGGGCGATAGGGGCTTCCGTCCGGCCGCCGCGCGACGCCGCCGGCTTCGTTCAGGAACAGCACGCCGGGCGCGTGATCCCAGACGATCGTCCGCCAGTAGAGCGCAAAGTCGATCTCGCCGGTGGCAACGCGCGGATATTCGTGCCCCGCACAGCGCCGGCTCGGCGCGACTTGCGACACCGTCGAGCGCACCGCGGCCGCCGGTGCGATCATGTCCTCCGGCAGCATGAAGCTGCTGATGATCCCGCGCCTGTCTTCAACACGCCCCTGCCGCGCCGATACGTGCAGGCGATGGCCGTCCAGAAAAGCACCGCCGCCGTACTCGGCGGCTGCCATTCTCTCCGTGAGCGGCTCGTAGATGCAGCCGGCGACGATCTCGCCGTCACGAAGCAACGCCACCATCATCGCGAAGGGGCCATCACCCGAGGCGAAGTTGGCCGTCCCGTCGAGCGGGTCGACGATCCAGACGTCCCCTTCGTCGATCCTTTCCAGAAGAGAAGGGTCGCGCGCGCAAGCCTCCTCACCGACGAAGCGTGCACCCGGTACCAGACCGTCCAGGCCGCGTGCGATCGCCGCCTCCGCGTCCCGATCGGCGATCGTGACCAGTTCGCCGGGCGACTTCTCCTCCACCTGATGCGAGGCCAGGGCGCGATAGCGCGGTAGAACCGCCTCAGCGGCGGCCCTGCGGAGAATATCGCCGATGCGGTCGATAAGGGACAATGTCATGCCGATGCCCTATTGCACGACGTCGTCCCGCGCCAGATCATGACCTCGCCGGGGTCGAAGCAAAGTGCAAAGGGATCGCATGAAGCTTGTTGCTGAATTGATGGCTTTGGCCGGGCTCGCCGTCGCCGTCGCCGCGGCTCCGCCGGCCTATGATTGGGGCGACGACACCAGCGAGCTTTCGCAGAAGCTGCAGGAATCGAAGGCGCTCTGCCGCGCCGTGCGGACGCGGGAGCCGCCGCCGGCGGATCGCCCGGACGCCCGCACCGCCGCCGCGCTCAAGGGCTGCGATTCCGAGGCGCTTTATTACGGGATTGGAATCAAGGCGGATCCGATCAAGGCGCGGCAATGCGCCTTCTTGGAGCGAGACGCCGGTGACGAAGGGGTGATGGCCGGAAGCACGATGCTGATGACCATCTATGCCAACGGCATGGGCGCCAAGCGTGACCTCGATGTGGCCACCCACCTCGCCTGCGGGATCGAAGGCTCGGTGATGGAATCGGATGGCCGCGTTCTGCATCTCGCCGAGCTCAAGGCGAAGAAATGGTCCGGGAGCGATTTCCACTTCTGCGACGACATCACCAGCGGCCTCGCGATGGGCTATTGCTCCGCGCATTCCGCCCGGATCGACGGGGCGAAGCGCGATGCCGCGCTCTCGGCTGTGATCGGCCGCTGGAGCCCCGCTGAGCGCCAGGCCTTCGCCAAGCTCCAGCAGGCGCAAACCGCCTTCGTCGACGCCCACGGCCAGGGCGAAGTCGATCTGTCCGGCACTGCGCGTGCTGCCATGCAGATCGCTTCGGAGGAGCGCTTGAAGCGCGACTTCCTGGACACGCTCCAGCGCCTCTCCAGCGGGAAAGCGCCGGCGTTCTCGACGGCGCAGTATCGCGCCGCAGACACCCGCCTGAACGCCGCGTACCGGAAGGCATTGGCCGGAGTGGAGGGCGAGGATTTCCCCGGCGCGGTCACCCGCACCGGCATCCGTGACGCCCAGCGCGCTTGGCTGCGCTATCGGGATGCTTTCCTCGCCTTCGCCAAGATCAAGTTTCCGAGCCTGCCCTCCGACAGTCTTGCTGCATGGCTCACCGACAAGCGCACGGAGATGCTCGAGACGCCCGAATAGCACGAGGTCAAGCGCGCGGCTTGGTCTCCGTCTTCGCTGGTTTCAGTGTGGCAGAGCCTGCGCTGTCGGCGCAGATCGCCGCCACCGCCGCCTTTCCCGCTTCCGAATCCGGGGCGGGGCGCACGGCCCGGTGCGGTCGGCGCGATCATCGACGGCACCACCCGCACACCGGCTGGCGAAGACTTTCTAGGCGCAGCGGCGCCGGCGCTTGCCAAAGCCGCAAGACTCCGCTTCGTACCGTTGCCGCAGGTGATCGTGCGCCGTCGCAGGGAACGCGATCCGGCTCGCGCGGCATCAACACGGGGCAGGAACGGAAGGCGGGACCCATGGGGATTGTTTCACTGGCACGGCGATTTGTGTCGCTGCCGCCGACGGACCGGCGCTATTATCTCCAGCGCTTTCTCGACCTGAAGGTGCACGCGCGCTCGGGCTTCTCGCAGTTCGGTGAGGACGCTTCGATTGCGGCCTATCTGCGCACGCTGGGACGGACTTGCCGATTCTATGTCGATATCGGAGCCAACCGCCCAGTACTCCATTCCAATACCTACCTGTTCTACCGGGATGGCGCCTCCGGTGTGCTCGTCGAGGCCAACCCGCTTCTGACCGCGAGGCTACGCAAGAAGCGACCCCGGGACAGGGTCGTCAACCGCGGCGTTCTTGCCGAGGGGAGCGGCACGATCGACCTCCACGTGATGGACATGGACGGTCTGTCGACGCTTTCCTCGGAATGGGAGGAGCGGATCGTATCGCGCGGGCTCGCGAGGAGCGAGCAGGTGGTTCAGGTCGCGGTGATTGGGATCAACGATCTTCTCGAGGCTGAAGTAGGCACGAAGGCCATCGACCTCGCCTCGATCGATATCGAAGGCTTGGATTTCGATGTCCTTTCGGCGTGGAATTTTGACCGTTGGCGCCCGTTCCTGTTCTGTGTTGAGACGGGACAGGTCGATCCCGAGCGATACGGCAAGGACAGACGGTTCCACGACCTGCTCGGCAGCAGCGGCTACGAGCCGCTGTTCGAAACTTTCGCCAACACCATCTTCGTCGACCGGCTCGCCAAGCCCGCCTAGCGCTACGGGAAGAGCCGCGATTAGGAAGCGGAGGTTCCATCAAAATGCTCGACCGAAGTTGGTCAGTCATTCACGATCGCCGACCGCGAGGCCGAAGCTGCGATCGTGCCGCCGACGCACGGTTGAACGCCGCCTATCGCAAGGCGCTTGCCGGGGCCGAAAGCGAGGAATTACCCGTTGCGGTCACCCGCACCCGCACCCGCATCTGCGACGCCCAGCGCGCGTGGCTGCGTTACCGGGACGCGTTCCTGGCTCTTGCCAAAATCAAGTTTCCGACCCTGTCTCCGGACAGGCTCGTAGCCTCGCAGCCTCGCAGGCTGGCTGACGGATCAGGCGCGCGGCTTGTCCGCTGCGCTTGGCGGCGGTGCCGGCGTACGGGGAGAGCTTTCGCTGTTGGCGGCGATCGCCGCCGCAGCGGCCTTGCCCGCGTCGGAATCCGGCGCCGCGCGCATCGCCCGCGCGAACAGTCCCTGCGCCGCCTCCAGCTCGCCCGAGACGCCCGCGATGTTGCCCGCTTCGAGCAGGATCGGCGCTTCGCCCGGGGCGAGCTCGACCGCCTTGGCGATATCCTTCTGCGCGCGCGGCAGATCGTTCTGGCGCCGCGCCAGGGCGGCGGAGAGATACCAGGCGAACGGATCGGCGGGGACCAGTTGCAGGCTCTTGTCGATGTCGACGCGGGCGCCGACAAGATCACCCGCTTGCACGGCGGCACGGGCACGATCGAGATGCACCTCGCCGCGCAGCTCGGAGGTAAGGGTCGGGCTGGCGAGCGCCGCGTCCAGCGCCTTGCGCGCATTGACGCCCTGGCCGGCGGCGAGCCAGGCGTTGCCGGCCTGCGCCCAGAAATCCGCGCTGCGCAGATCCTTGGTCGATTCGGCCTCGCGTGCCGCGGCCTCCATCGTCGTGGCGGCGGCATCCCAGCGTCCGGCGGCCGAATAGGCCAGGCCGAGGCAGGCCCGGGCATCGAGGCCGCCGCCCTTGATCCGCCACTGGTCGGCTGCGGCGATCGCAGCCTCGGGAGATTGCTTGACCAAGGCGGCGCATTCGGCCGAGGTCTTGAGGGGCGCGGAAGCGGGTGCGGCCTGCACGGCGGCGGCGAAAGCGAGCAGGATGGGAGTCACGGTCTCTCCAGGAGAGTTGCCACCGTCGCGATCAGCAAAGCGATGTCCTCCGGACGCGACAGGCGATGATCCCCGCCCTTGACGAGTTGCGTCTGCATGTCGGCTGAACGGAGCATCTCCATCAGGGTGAGCGAGAGCCGCCAGGGCACATCGGCATCCGCGGTGCCGTGGAGCAGGCGGACGGGGCAGTCGATCGCCACCTCTCGATCAAGCAGCTTGAGGCTTTCGCCGCTCTCCCAGAATGTGCGGGTGGTGACGTAGGGCGCGTCGGAATAAGGCGAGATCTCCTCGACCCGCCCCTTCTCGCGCAGTTCGGCTTTCTGCGCGTCGGTGAAGCCCCAGTCGGTGAAATCCGGCGCCGCGGCGATGCCGACCAGACCCTCGACGCGCTCCGGGCGGGCGATCGCCGCCAACAGCATCAGCCAGCCGCCCATCGACGACCCGACCAGCACCACCGGCCCCTGTGCAACCGAATCGATCATCGCCAGCGCATCGTCGCGCCAGTCGGCGAGGCCCTGATCCTCGAAGCGCCCGTCGCTGAGGCCGCAGCCGGCATAATCGAAGCGCAGCATCGCGCGCCCCTGGGCCTCGGCCCACGCATCGAGCGCGGTCGCCTTGCTCCCGTCCATGTCGGACATGTAGCCGGGCAAAAAGACGAGGGTGGGCCCGCGGCCGGCGCGGTGACGGTAGGCGAGGCGGCGGCCCCGCGTTTGGAGGTGACGAAGTTCGGTCATGCCGCGCTGTAGCCCAGCCGGGACCGCCGCCGAAAGCGCGCGCATCGGGAAATCGAAGCGCAGGACTGGAGGAAGCGGGAACGGAACGCTACATGCACGCCGTCATGACCAAGCCTTTCCAGATCCGCCTGCCCGATGGTTCCGTTCGCGAGGTCGAGCCGGGGACTACGCCGGGCGACATCGCCGCCGCGATCGGCCCCGGCCTCGCCAAGGCGGCGCTCGCCGCTCGCGTCAACGGCGAGCTGCGCGACCTGAACCGTCCGCTCGAGGGCGATGCCGAGCTCGCGCTCGTCACCGCGCGCGACGAGAAGGAGGCGCTCGAGCTCGTCCGCCACGATTATGCGCACGTCCTCGCCGAGGCGGTGCAGAATCTGTTCCCCGGCACGCAGATCACGTTCGGACCGGCGACCGAGGACGGCTTCTATTACGATTTCGCGCCGGCGGCGGGGCGCGGGCCGTTCACCGACGAGGATCTGCCGGCGATCGAGGCCGAAATGCGCCGGGTGATCGCCCAGGACGCACCGCTGATTCGCGAGGTCTGGACTCGCGATCAGGTCCGCGACTTCTTCGAGAAGAGCGGCGAAAGCTTCAAGGCCGAGTGGGTGATGGAGCTGCCGGAGCAGGAGACGATCACCATGTATCGCTCCGGCGAGTGGGTCGATCTCTGCCGCGGTCCGCACCTCGCCTCGACCGGCAAGCTCGATCCGAACGCGTTCAGGCTGACCCGGGTCTCCGGCGCCTATTGGCGCGGCGATCAGAAGAACGCGATGCTGTCGCGTATCTACGGCACCGGCTGGCTCAACAAGAAGCAGCTCGATGCTCACCTGGTTCGGCTCGAGGAGGCCGCCAAGCGCGACCATCGCCGCATCGGCCAGGAGATGGACCTGTTCCACCTTCAGTCCGAAGCGCAGGGCTCGGTGTTCTGGCACCCGAACGGCTATGTCGTCTGGCGCGCGCTCGAAGCCTATATGCGGCGCCGCCTGGACGCGACCGGCTATCGCGAGGTCAAGACTCCGCAGCTGATGGACGCCCGCCAGTGGGAGCAATCGGGTCACTGGGGCAAGTATCGCGAGAACATGTTCGTCGTGCCGGACGAGATCCCGAGCACCGAGGACGAGGCCCCGGTGCTGTCCGGCGACGCCGATCTGATGGCGCTCAAGCCGATGAACTGCCCGGCGCACGTGCTGATCTTCCGCCAGGGCATCAAATCCTATCGCGATCTGCCGATCCGCATGGCCGAATTCGGCTGCTGCCACCGCAACGAGCCCCACGGCGCCCTGCACGGCATCATGCGCGTGCGCCAGTTCACCCAGGACGATGCCCACATCTTCTGCCGCGAAGACCAGCTGATCGACGAAATTCGGGAATTCTGCGATCTGCTCGACAGCATCTATCGCGATCTCGGCTTCGACAATTACGCGATCAAGCTCGCGCTTCGCCCGGATCAGCGCTTCGGCTCCGACGCCGATTGGGACAAGGCGGAGCAGATCCTTCGAGACGCCGTCCGTGCCGCCGGCCGCGATACCGAGGATTACGGCTGGGAAGAGCTTCCCGGCGAAGGCGCCTTCTATGCGCCAAAGCTCGAATTCCACCTGCGCGACGCGATCGGGCGGACCTGGCAGGTCGGCACCATCCAGGCGGACACGGTTCTGCCGGAGCGGCTCGATGCGAGCTACATCGGTGAAGACGGCCAACGCCATCGTCCGGTGATGCTCCACCGCGCCATCCTCGGCACCTTCGAGCGCTTCATCGGCATCCTCATCGAGCATCATGCCGGCCGCTTCCCGGCCTGGCTGGCGCCGGTCCAGGCAGTGGTCGCGACGATTGTTTCGGACGCGGACGATTATGCCGACGAAGTCGTGCGGACGCTGCGCGCTGTCGGGCTTCGCGTCGAGGCCGATCTGCGCAACGAGAAGATCAACTACAAGGTCCGCGAACACAGCTTGAAGAAGGTCCCGAACCTGCTCGTCATCGGCAAGCGCGAGGCGGAAGAGCGCACCGTGGCACTTCGCCCGCTCGGCGTCGACGCGCGGCAGGAGGTGCTTTCACTGGACGCGCTGGTCGCGCGGCTGGTCGCCGAGGCGACGCCGCCGGATCTTCGCCCGAACTGAGCGTTCGCAGGCGTCGACCGAACGCAGCGGCGGCAATGTTGCCCCGCTGCGACGGCGCGAAAAAATGACTCGGCTGGTCACCGCTCCATCTTTCAATCAGGGGCGGGATTGACTACCTGTGCCCCTGAATAGGTCTAGATGGAGATTTTGCTATACGTCCGCCAATGATGAGGCGCCCTGTCGCCCCGCCGATGAACGGTCCTCGCTTCAACGAATTCATCTCCGTGCCGCGTGTGCGCGTGATCGATGAGAATGGCGAGAATCTCGGCGTAATGCTCACCGCCGAAGCGATGGAGCAGGCTGCGGAAGTCGGCCTCGACCTGGTCGAGGTCTCACCGGGCGCCGATCCGCCCGTGTGCAAGTTCCTCGATGTAGGCAAGTTCAAGTACGAGGCGCAGAAAAAGGCGAACCTCGCCCGCAAGTCGCAGAAGACGCAGGAGATCAAGGAGATCAAGATGCGTCCGAACATCGACGATCACGATTACGACACCAAGATGAAGAAGGTCGTCGACTTCATCAAGGAAGGCGACAAGGTGAAGATCACCCTGCGCTTCCGTGGTCGCGAGCTCGCCCATGGTCAGCTCGGCATGCAGCTTCTCCACCGGGTGCAGGAAGGCGTGGCGGAAATCGCCAAGGTCGAGCAGCATCCGCGCATGGAAGGCCGGCAGATGCTGATGGTGCTGTCGCCGCGCTGATTCGTGGCGACCGCCGGTTCGTCGAGCCGGTGAAGCTGCCGAACCCGCCTTCGCGCGCTGCGATCGTACCGAATAGCGGTGCAAATCGGGACAAACAGCCGCTCCTCGAAGTCTGCCGCTGCAGACGCTCGAGGGGCGGCTTTTTGCATCGCATGAGGATGCCGTAGCGGAAGCACTTCTCTATGGTTTCTGTCCGCAACCGATAATGTTGCGCAAACGCCATGAATTCGTCGGAATCGGCGGAAAAGCGCCGTTTCCAGCTTCCTGACCGCTGCATCTTTCATTAGCCTCTCAAAAAAACAGACAAAAAGTCGTTTGAGGGAGGATGCACTATGTCGAAGTCCTTTTGGCTTCTGTCGGCCGGGATCGCCGCAATGGCCGCCGCGCCGGCCTATGCGCAGGACAATACGCCCGAGGGTCAGGGGCCGGACAGCGCCACGGCAGCGAGTGGCGCGGTCCAGCAGGGCAGCCCCAATCAGGGCGCTGCCGCAGATGAGGGCGGGCAGACCGGCAACGAAATCATCATCACCGCCAATCGGCGCGCCAGCCCTCTGTCGGACGTGCCGATCGCCGTCAGCGCGGTGACTGCGGAGAGTCTGCAGAATTCGGGTGCCACCGACATCCGCACCCTCAACCAGCTCGCGCCGTCGCTGCTCGTCTCGTCGACCGGCACGGAGGCCAACGGCTCGGCCCGTATCCGCGGCATCGGCACCGTCGGCGACAACCCCGGGCTTGAGAGCTCGGTCGCGGTCTTCATCGACGGCGTCTATCGGAGCCGCACCGGCGTCGGCCTCAACGAACTCGGCGAGATCGAGCGGGTCGAAGTTCTGCGCGGTCCGCAGGGCACGTTGTTCGGCCGCAACGCTTCGGCCGGCCTGATCAACATCGTGTCGAAGAAGCCCGCCTTCGAGTTCGGCGGCGGCGGGGAGGTCACCTACGGCAATTACGATCTGTGGCGCTTTGCCGGCGGCATCACCGGCCCGATCACAGATACTCTCGCCTTCCGCCTGGACGGCGTCGCCGTCCAGCGCGACGGCTTCTACCGCAACATCACCCAGGGCGGCGACAGCGAGAGCGAGGTCAACGATCGCGATCGCTACTTCGTGCGCGGACAATTGCTGTTCCAGCCCAGCGAGGATCTCAGCTTCCGGCTGATCGGCGACTACACGCATCGCAACGAGAGCTGCTGCGCCGCCGTCTATGTCGCCACCAAGGAAACGGTCGATCCCACCGCCAACCCGACGACGCCCGGTTTCAACACCGACGGCGCCTTCGCGCTCAGTCCCAGCAACCGCATCGTCGACGTTCTGCGCAGGCTCGGCGGCGTCGTCAGCTTTCCGCCCGCCGATCCTTATGATCGCGAGGTCACGCTGAGCCCCAACCGCACCTTCAAGAACACGACCAAGGATTGGGGTCTTTCCGGCGAGCTCAACTACGATTTCGGCGGCGCGACTTTGACCTCGATCAGCGCCTATCGCTATTACAAATCCGGCGGTGCGGGCGACGTCGACTACTCCAACGTCGACATCACCTATCGCGCCGACGACGGCCTTGCCTACCGCCGGTTCAAAACCTTCACCCAGGAACTGCGCCTGCAGGGTGCGGCGTTCAACGACAAGCTCGACTGGCTGATCGGCGGCTATTACGCCAACGAGAAACTGCAGGTGTCCGACAATCTGAAGTTCGGCACGCAATATGGCGCCTTCGCATCGTGCCGGATCGTCGCGACGATCAATCCCAATCCGGTGCTTCGCGATCCGACCCGGGCGGGCTGCCTCAGCCCCACCGGCCGCGCGATCCTCTCCGGGCTCGTCCCCGGCACCACGCCGGCCTTCGGCCCGGCGACCCCGCTCGTCCTCGGCGGTATCGACCGCCTGTCCACCCTCAACGACCTCGGCGACCAGCGCGCCATCTACAATCAGTCGAGCGAGAACTGGGCGCTGTTCACCCACAATATCTTCAACATCACCGACGGCCTCAGCCTGACTCTCGGCGCGCGCTACACCCACGAGCGCAAGGAGTTCGACGCCAGCTTCAACAACAACAACAATGTCTGTCCGGCGCAGCAGGCCGCGCTCGGGCCTCTGCTCGCCAATCCGGCGCTCGGCGCCATTGCCGGCGGCATCGTCACCCTGACCTGCACCGGCAATTCGAGTTCGAGCCTCAACGGCCTCGCCCTAAACGACGATTTCAGCGAGAGCGAATGGACGGGAACGGCGGTGCTGTCGTGGAAGCCGACGCCGCGGCTGATGACCTATGCCAGCTATTCGAAGGGCTACAAGGCCGGCGGCTACAATCTCGACCGTTCGGATCTCGGCGGCATCAACGGCGTCTTCTCGCCGCGCACCAATGCCGACGCTCCCGGCCTGCGCTTCGAACCGGAGAAGGTCGACGCGTTCGAACTCGGCGCCAAGTGGAACCTGCGCAAGTTCAACCTGAACGTCGCCGCCTTCCGGCAGGAGTTCAAGACCTTCCAGCTCAACACGTTCAACGGCTCGATCTTCATCGTCCAGAACATCGCGTCCTGCTCCGACGATCTGAACGGTGCCGACATGGACAACAGCGCGACCACCGGCGTCTGCACCGGCAAGACCAAGGCCGGCGTGATTTCGCAGGGCGTCGAGCTGGAAGCCTCTTTGTTCCCGTCACCGGATCTCGCGATCACCGCCGGCTACACCTATGCCGACACCCACTATAAGCGGAACCTGGTCGGCAGCTCCGAAGGCGAGGCGCTCAGCCCGGCCCTGTTCCTGCTGCCGGGCAGCCAGCTTTCCAACGCTCCGAAGAATGTCGTGACGACCTCGATGTCGTTCACGCCCGACATCGGCACCAGCGGCCTTTCGGGCCTGGTCTACGTCGATGCCCGCATGACCTCGGACTTCAACACCGGCTCCGATCTGTTCCCGGAAAAGGCGCAGGACGGCTTCACCGTGGTCAATGCCCGCGTCGGCATTCGCGGACCCGGTCAGCGCTGGGCGCTGGAATTCTGGGGCCAGAACATCTTCAACGTCCAATATCAGCAGGTCGCTTTCAACACGCCGTTCCAGGGCGCCGGCAGCATTGCCCAGACCCAGGCCTTCGGCTCGGTCGGCAACCAGCTGTTCTCGTCCTTCCTGGCCGAACCGCGCACCTACGGCGTGACCGGCCGGTTCAAGTTCTGATCCAGGTTTCGGCCTCTCGGGGCCGAGGATGCCTAACAGGGGGAAGGGCCCTCGGCAGCCGCCGGGGGCCCTTTTCCGTCTTTCCGCAAGCGGATCAGGCGGCTTTCTGTCCGGCGGCGGGCTCGGACGCGGCTTTCAGCAATCGCTCCTGCAGCGCCTTGAGCCTGGTTGGGGAGACGATCTTCTCCCGCGCGGCATCGGTCAGGTAGAAAACGTCGACGGCCCGCTCGCCATAGGTGGCGATATGGGCCGAATGGACGATGATCTTCAGATCGTAGAGGGCGCGGGCGAGGCCGCTGAGCAGCGCCGCGCGGTCGCGCGCGTTGATCTCGACAACCGTGTAGCGGCTCGACGCATTGTTATCGATGAACACTTCGGGATGGACCGGGAAGGCTTCGGCGCGGGCGAGCGGCAGCGCCCGCGATTCGAGCCGCTCCATCGGGATCTCGGCCCCCTCGACCGCGCGCAGCACCATCTCCTCGAGGCGTTTCAGCTGGTGCCGATCCGCATAAGGGCCCCCGCTGGGCTCCTGGATCAGGAAATTGTCGATCGCCATGCCGTCATTGGTGGTGTGGATCCGCGCGTCGATGATGTTGCCGCCGGCAAGGCTGATCGCACCGGTAAGCCGGAAGAACAGGCCGCGGCGATCGGGCGCATAGACCGAAACCAGAGTGGCCCCGCGCTCGGTCTGGACCGAGGTCGAGATCGGGCATTCTACGCCGGGTGCGCGATCGCAGGCGTCCATCAGCCTGGCGTTGCGTTCGATGACCTCGATCGGCTCGGCCAGGAAATAGCTTCCGGGCAGCCGCCAGACGAGGCGTTCGAACCGGCTCTCGTCCCACTTGAGCCGTCCTGCGAGCTCCGCCTGGATCTCCGCGATCCGCTCCTTGCGGCCGGTCTCCTTGTGGCCGAGACGAAGCACCTCCTCGGCGGAATCGAACAATTCGCGCAGCAGCTGCCGCTTCCAGCTGTTCCACACGCCCGGCCCGACCGCCCGGATGTCGACGATGGTGAGCACCAGCAGCAAGCGCAGCCGCTCCAGGCTCTTCACATGCTCTGCGAAGTCCTGGATCGTCTTGGGATCGGAAAGGTCCCGCTTGAACGCGGTCGCCGACATTTGCAGGTGCCAGCGCACCAGCCACGCGACCGCATCCGTCTCGGCTTCGGTCAGGCCGAAACGCGGGCAGAGGCTTTCCGCGATCTCGGCGCCGAGAATCGAATGGTCGCCGCCGCGTCCCTTGGCGATGTCGTGGAGCAGCACCGCCACATAGAGCACGCGCCGCGAGGTGATCGACTTGAAGATGGAGGTGGCGAGCGGATGATCCTCCTTGAGTTCGCCGCGCTCGATCCGCGCGAGCAGGCCGATCGCGCGGATGGTGTGCTCGTCGACGGTATAATGATGGTACATGTCGAACTGCATCTGCGCCACGACACGGCCGAATTCGGGTACGAAGCGGCCGAACACCCCGGCCTCGTTCATCCAGCGCAGCACCGTCTCCGGATCGCGCGGGGAGGTCAGCACGTCGAGAAACAGGGCGTTGGCGCGCGGATCGGCACGCACGTCGCGGTCGATCAGCTTGGCGTCGCGGGCCGCGGCGCGCATCGCCAGCGGGTGGATCTCCAGGCCATCCCGATCGGCCAGCGCGAAGATCTGCAACAGTCTCGCGGGATCGTCCCGAAAGAAATCGTCATTCGGCAGCGCCAGCCGGCCGCGCTCGAGCACGAAGCCGTCGAGCTTGCGCCGCCTGCGGGTGAGCGCCGGAAAGCCGAAGCGCATGCCCCTGCGGGCGAACTTCTCGTCGAGATGGGCGAGGAACACCCCGGTCAGATCGCCGACCATCTTCGCGTGCAGGAAATAGTGCCGCATGAAGCGCTCGACCGGAAAGGTGCCCGGCCGCTGCGCGTAGTTCATCCTTGTCGCGATCTCGCGCTGATAGTCGAAGGTCAGACGCTCCTCGGCGCGATTGGCAACGAGGTGGAGATGGCAGCGCACGGCCCACAGGAAGCGCTCGGCGCGCTGGAACTGGCGCAACTCGTCGGGGGTCAGCAGTCCGACCTCGACCAGTTCGGCGACGCTGCCCACCTTGTAGGCATATTTCCCGATCCAGAACAAAGTGTGGAGGTCGCGAAGGCCGCCCTTGCCCTCCTTGACGTTGGGCTCGACGACGTAGCGGCTGTCGCCCATTCGTTCGTGACGGGCGTTGCGTTCCTGAAGCTTCTCGCTGACGAACTGGCGGACGGTGCCGGCGACCACCTCCTTGTGGAAGCGCTGCTCGCACTCCGCGTAGAGACGCTCGTCGCCCCACAGATAGCGCGCCTCGAGCAACGCGGTGCGCACCGTGTGATCCGCGATCGCGACGGCGATCATCTCGCCCACCGAGCGGCTGGAATGGCCGACTTTGAGGCCGAGATCCCACAGCAAATAGAGCATCGATTCGATGACCTGCTCGGTCCACGGAGTCGGCTTCCACGGGGTCACGAAAGCGATGTCGACGTCGGAGTGGAGCGCCATCTCGCCCCGTCCGTAGCCGCCGACCGCCATCAACAGCAGCCGCTCCGCCTCCGTCGGATTGTGCAGCGGGTAGAGACAGGTGACGATGAAATCGTACGCCAGCCGCAGCACCTGGTCGGTCAGGAAGGCATAGGCCGCCGCCGTCTCGGTGCCCTGCCAGGGCCGCTCCGCGAAGCGGCGCGCGATTTCGGTCCGCCCCGCTTGCATTGCTTCCTTGAGCAGGCGGGTCGCGGCCAGGCGCCGCGCCGCCTCGTCCCCGTCCAGCGCGGCGAGCCGATCGGCAAGCTCGCGGCGGTCGATGATCGCCTTCTTGGCGGGGACGAGGGCGAAGCGGGTCGTCATCCGCCGGCCTCGGCGGCGAGCCGCTTGAGCCGGTAGACCAGCTCAAGCGCGTCGCGGGGGCTCAGCGAATCGGCGTCGATCTCGCTCAAGGCGGCATGAAGCGGATCCACCGCCTCCTCCTCGGCTTGGGCCGCCGCGGCGAACAGCGGCAGATCGTCGAGACCGGCGGCGATCCCGCCGGTCGCGGCCTTGCCCTGCTCGAGCTTGGCGAGCACCGATTTCGCCCGGGCCAGCACCGGTCCGGGCAGGCCGGCGAGCTTCGCCACGGCAAGGCCGTAGCTGCGGTCCGCCGGGCCGCGGCCCAGTTCGTGGAGGAGGACGAGATCGCCTTTCCATTCGCGGGCGCGGACATGGTGGAGCGACAGCGCATCGAGCCGTTCGGCAAGTCTCGTAAGCTCGTGATAGTGGGTGGCGAACAGGCAGCGGCAGCGATTGCGGTCGTGGATCGCTTCCACCACCGCCCATGCGATCGCGAGCCCGTCATAGGTCGAGGTGCCGCGGCCGACCTCGTCGAGAATGACGAAGCTGCGCTCCGTCGCCTGCGACAGGATCGCCGCGGTTTCGACCATCTCAACCATGAAGGTCGATCGTCCGCGCGCGAGATTGTCGGAGGCGCCGACTCGGCTGAACAGACGGTCGACGAGACCCAGCGTCGCGCGCGTGGCCGGAACGTAGGCGCCGGCCTGCGCAAGCACGGCGATCAGCGCATTCTGGCGCAGGAAGGTCGATTTGCCGCCCATGTTCGGGCCGGTGACCAGCCATAGCCGTTCCTGCTCCGACAGCCCGCAATCGTTGGCGACGAAGCGGCCGCCCGACGCGCGCACCGCATCCTCGACGACGGGATGGCGTCCGCCCTCGATCTCGAAGCAATTGTGGCCGACGAAGTGGGGGCGCGACCAACCGCCTTCGATCGCGCGTTCGGCGAGGCTTGCCGAAACGTCGAGCCGGGCGAGCGCATCGGCGGCGGCGGCGATTGCCTCGGCACGCTGCAGCGCCTCCCCGATCAACGTCTCCAGATGGGCGGCTTCGGCCGCCAGCGCATGGGCACCCGCCTGGCCGACCCGCAATGCCTGATCGTGAAGATCGGGGGCGTTGAAGCGCACCGCCCCGGCCATGGTCTGGCGATGGGTGAAACCCGAATCGGCGGCCATCAACGGATCGGCATGCTTGGCCGGCACTTCGATATGGTAGCCGAGCACGCCATTGTGCCGGATCTTGAGCGCGGCGATGCCGGTCCGTTGCCGATACTCCGCCTCCAGCGACGCGATCGCCCGCCGTCCCTCGCCGCCCGTCGCGCGCAATGTATCGAGCGCCGCATCATAGCCTTCGGCGATATAGCCGCCTTGCGCGGCATCGATCGGCGGCGACGGTACCAGAGCGCGCGACAGCAGGTCGACGAGCTCGCCATGGCCGGTGAGCGCCGGCAGCAGCGCCACGAGCAGCGCCGGTTGATCCGGCAATGCGGCCAGCCGCGCATGAAGGCGGCGTGCCTCGCCGAGACCGTCGCGCAGCTGGCCGAGATCGCGCGGGCAGCCGCGGCCGGCCACCAGTCGGCCGAGCGCGCGGCCGATGTCCGGCAGGGCCTTCAGCTGGCGGCGCACAAGATCGCGGCTGCCGGCGTCGCGCTCGAACAGCGTGACGAGATCGAGCCGCGCCTCGATTGCGGCGCGATCGAGCAAGGGTGCGCCGATGTCGGAGGCGAGCAGCCGCGCGCCGGCACCGGTCACGGTCCGGTCGACCGCGTGGAGCAGGCTGCCGGTACGGCCCCCTGACGTCGAGGCGGTCAGCTCGAGGCTCTCGCGGGTCGCCGCATCGATCATCATGTGGTCGCCGGAGGCGCGCACCACCGGCGGCCTCAGGAACGGCACCGACTCGCGGGCGACCTCGTCGAGATAGGTGAGGAGTCCGCCCGCAGCGCAGAGCGCGGGCCGGTCGAAGCTGCCGAAGCCGTCGAGCGTGAGGACATCGAACCGCTCCCTGAGGCGCTTCTCGGCGCTCAGGCTGTCGAACCCGCCGCAGCGCTCCTGGACTTCGACGCCGGCGATCGGCTCGGCGGCGATGATCTCGGCCGCCGCGAGGCGAGCGAGTTCGGCGTCGAGAGACGCGGCAGGGATCGATCCGAGCTCGAACCGCCCGGTTGAAATATCGGCGGCGGCGATGCCGAAGCGCTCGCCCGCCTTCGCGACCGCGACCAGCCAATTGGCCGCGCGGGAATCGAGCAGGGCTTCCTCGGTCAGGGTGCCGGCGGTGACGACCCGGACGATGGCGCGGTTGACCACCGATTTCGATCCGCGTTTCTTCGCCTCGGCCGGGCTCTCCGTCTGCTCGGCGATCGCGACCCGATGTCCCGCCTTGATCAGCCGCGCGAGATAGTTTTCGGCGGCGTGGATCGGCACGCCGCACATCGGAATCGGCGCACCTTGATGTTCGCCGCGCGAGGTGAGGGCGATGTCGAGGCATTGCGCCGCCGCCTTGGCGTCGTCGAAGAACAGTTCGAAGAAGTCGCCCATCCGGTAGAAGAGCAAGCAATCCTGTGTTTGCGCCTTCAGCGTCAGATATTGCGCCATCATCGGAGTCGGCGCGGCGACGCTACGCTCGCCCTCCGCTGTCTCTGTCTTCACCTTCGTCGCCATGGCGCAACGGATAAAGCCTCGCAGCCGAAAGCGGAACGGCTTCCTTCCTTTCGTCCCCAGCTTTTCGCCGCGGCGCGGCACAGCGCGCTCAGCGCGGATCACCGCGGCGGTGGCCAGCCCTGACGTAGCGTCGGGGGCGACGGCAATCGACGGGTTGCTCCCTTCCGCCGCAAGGCCTTAGAGGGACGGTAAGGTAAAAGAAAAAGGCGCGATCATGAACGAAGGCAGCAACGTCAAATTCTCGGAGCAGGAAGCACTCAACTTCCACGCCCATGGGCGGCCCGGGAAGATCGAGATCGTCGCGTCGAAGCCGATGGCGACCCAGCGTGATCTCAGCCTCGCTTATTCACCGGGAGTCGCTGTGCCGGTGCGGGCGATCGCGGAGGATCCCGCCGCTGCTTATGATTACACCGCCAAGGGCAATCTGGTCGCCGTGATCTCCAACGGCACCGCCATTCTCGGCCTTGGCAATCTCGGGGCGCTCGCCTCCAAGCCGGTGATGGAAGGCAAAGCGGTGCTGTTCAAGCGCTTCGCCGACGTCGATTCGATCGATCTGGAGGTCGACACCCAGGACGCCGAAGCATTCATCAACGCTGTCGCGCTGCTGGAGCCGAGCTTCGGCGGGATCAATCTGGAAGACATCGCCGCACCGGACTGCTTCATCATCGAGCAGGCGCTCAAGGAACGGATGAACATCCCCGTTTTCCACGACGATCAGCACGGCACCGCGATCATCACCGCCGCCGGCCTGATCAACGCCTGCTACCTTACCGGGCGCGACCTCAAGGACGTCAAGGTGGTGGTGAACGGCGCCGGCGCCGCCGCGATCGCCTGCACCGAGCTGATCAAGGCGATGGGCGTGCGCCACGATCATGTGCTGATGTGCGACCGGACCGGGGTCATCTACCCGGAGCGTACCGATCTCGACCAGTGGAAGTCGGCGCATGCGGTTCCGACCGATCGCCGGACGCTGGCCGAGGCGCTGGTCGGTGCCGACATCTTCCTCGGCCTCTCCGCCGCGGGTGCGCTGAAGCCGGAGATGGTCAAGGACATGGCGCCGCAGCCGATCATCTTCGCGATGGCCAATCCCGATCCGGAGATCATGCCGCCCGACGCCAAGGCGGCCCGTCCCGACGCGATCGTCGCCACCGGGCGATCGGACTTCCCGAACCAGGTCAACAACGTCCTCGGCTTCCCCTTCCTGTTCCGCGGCGCCCTCGACGTGCGGGCGACCACGATCAACGACGAGATGAAGATCGCCGCCGCCCAGGCGCTCGCGGCGCTCGCTCGTCAGCAGGTGCCCGAAGAGGTTGCCGCCGCCTACGGGCGCGCGCACAGCTTCGGCCCGGACTACATCATCCCGGCGCCGTTCGATCCGCGGCTGATGGAGATCGTCCCCGCCGCCGTGGCCCAGGCGGCGATGGACACCGGGGTCGCACGTTTTCCGATCAAGGACATGGCGGCCTATCGCACCGCGCTCCGCTCCCGGCTCAATCCGACCACGTCGGTGCTCGGCGCCGCCTATGAATCGGCCCGGGCGAATCCGAAGCGGGTGATCTTCGCCGAGGGCGAGGAAGATGTCGTGCTCCGGGCTGCGATCGCCTTCCGCGACGGCGGCTACGGTGTTCCGGTTCTGGTCGGCCGCGAGGACGTCTACGACCGGTTGCGGGCGCTAGGAGTCGACGATCCGCAGAGCTTCGAGCTGATCAACAGCCGCACTTACGGCCGCGTCCCCGAGATGGTCGATTATCTCTACAATCGGCTGCAGCGCCGCGGTCGGCTCCACCGCGAGATCGAGCGCATGGTCAACCAGGATCGCAATACCTTTGCGGCCTTGCTGATGGCGCTCGGCGAAGGCGACGTGCTGATCAGCGGCGTCACCCGGCCCTACGCCCAGACTTTGCGGCAGTTCCTGCGCGTGCTCGATGCGAAGCCGTCCTGCACGCCGTTCGGAATCCACATTCTCGTCGGCAAGACCCACACCATCTTCATGGCCGACACCACGGTTACGGAACGGCCCGATGCCGATCAGCTTGCCGACATCGCCACCCAGACGGCGGCGGTGGCCCGCAGGATGGGGCACGAGCCCCGTGTCGCCTTCCTGTCCTATTCCAATTTCGGCAACCCGGAGGGCGTGTTCCTCGACAACATCCGCGGTGCCGTCCGGATTCTCGACAATCGCAGCGTCGACTTCGAATATGAGGGCGAGATGGCGCCGGACGTGGCGCTCAATCCGGCCCTGCAGCGAGTCTATCCGTTCAGCCGTCTGACCGGTCCGGCCAACGTGCTGATCATGCCGGGCCTGCAATCCGCCAACATCTCGGCGAAGCTGCTTGCCGAGCTCGGCGGCGATTCGGTGATCGGGCCGATGCTGATCGGGATGGCCCAGCCGGTCCAGGTCGCGCCGATGACGGCGACGTCGTCCGATCTCGTCACGCTCGCCGTGCTCGGCGCCGGCGGCATCGTCGGCTGAGAAGGATCCGCTCGCAGAAACGAGAAGGCCGCCTCGCTCTCCTCGAGCAAGGCGGCCTTTTCTCTCTCAGCCGATGCGATCAGCGGGGATTGTCGGGCGACCCGGTATTCTGGCCGCCCGGCGCAGTGCCCGATCCGACCGCGCCGATATTGCCGAACAGCTCGTCGAGGAAGCTGCGATTGCGGCCGAGCGTCGGCGTCTTGTCCTTGCTCGGATCGATCGACACGACCTGTTCCAGGCCCTTGCGGTCGACCGAGGCGACGTTGCCGGCCGCGTCGAAGCGCACCCGCAGCACCGTTTGCGCGTTCGGCTGCGGCTTGTTGAAGGCCAGATTCTTGGTCGTGCGGGAAACGTAATACCAGTCGGTATCGCTGAACTGGCCGGTGAAGGTCGGGCGCCCAAGCGTCGCCTGCACGGATTCGCGATTGTCGACCCCCGGTTGCACCGCGGTGATCAGCGCCTCGTCGGCGAGATAGCCCTGATGGTCGGTCACCCGGGTGCAAGCGGTCGAAAGAAGGGCGCCCGCGAGCGTAAGTCCAAGAGCGAAGCCGCGTGCATGCCGAACCATCATTTTGAAAATTCTCCCGAATCGACCGGCCTGACCCGCACGGGGCCGGCGCCTGCCTTGTCGGCAGGGATAGAAGGCCCCAATATCGCACGCAAGCTGAACGGCGCAAGTACGCCCCCTTCCGAACCGGAGCCGCCATTGTCCTTTTTCTCCCGCATCTTCGGCAATCCCGCCAAGGAGCGCGCGCGCCTCCGCCCGCTTTACGACAGCATCGTGCGCGAAGCGCGGCAGCCGGTCTGGTATCGCGAGGGCGGGGTTCCCGACACGCTCGAGGGGCGGTTCGACATGGTCTCGACGATACTCGCCTTGGTCCTGCTGCGGCTGGAGCGCGAGGGCGACGCGATGAAGCCGCAGACGATCCTGCTGACGGAGCTCTTCATCGACGACATGGACGGTACGCTTCGCCAGATCGGCATCGGCGACATCATCGTCGGCAAGCATGTCGGCAAGATCATGGGCGCGCTCGGCGGCCGACTCGGCGCGTTTCGGGACGGCCTTTCCGGCAAGGCCGATCTTGCTGATGCGGTGCGGCGCAACATCTTCCGAGACGCGCCGCCATCGGAGCAGGCAGTCGATTTCGTCAGCACACGCCTGCGAAGCCGCGGCGAGGCATTGGACGGCGTTCCCGTCGACGACGTGCTCGCCGGGGAGATCGGCCGATGAGCCCGGAGTTCAGCCGTAGCTACCGTGTCGACACGCTCGGAGGCGGAGCACGTCAAATCGCCATCGAAGCGGAGGCGGACGAGCGGAGCGCTGTCGCCAAGCGGTTCGGACTGGTCGCAATCGACCGCCTTGCGGCGGAGGCTGCGCTCACCCGTGCCGGTGAGATCGTGACCGCGCGGGGCTCGATCTCGGCCGCGGTGACGCAGAGTTGCGTCGGGACCGGAGAGCCGGTCGAGGAGCGGATCGAGGAAGATTTCGTCGTCGAATTTCGCCCGCATCCGGAGAGCAGTGGCGGAGAGGAGGAGATCGAACTCAGCGAGGGTGAGCTGGACGTCGTCTTCTACGATGGCGCTGCGATCGATCTCGGCGAAGCCGTGGCGGAGACGCTTTCGCTCGCCCTCAACCCGTTCCCGCGCTCTCCTGCCGCGGAGGAGGCGCTGCGCGCAGCGGGCGTGAAGAGCGAGGAAGAGGCACAGGCCGAGTCCAGTCCGTTCGCCGCGTTGGGCGCGCTCAAGGACAAGCTCGGCAAGTAGCGGCGCCGGTCAGAGCCGATCCCAGTCGATCGGCTGGTTGCGGTCGAGCGTCTGCGGCGCTTCCGGCATCGGATATTTGAGGCCGGTGGCGCAATTGAACAGCACGACGCTGTCTTGCTCTCCGATCAGCCCTTCCGCCAGCGCATTGCGGTAGGCGGCAAGAGTGGCGCCGCCCTCCGGGCAGAGCAGCAAACCGTCCTGCCGTGCGGCTGCGTCGACGGCGCCCAGGATTTCTTCGTCGCTGACCGCCAACGCGCGCCCGCCGCTTTCGCGGACCGCGCGCAGGATCAGGAAGTCGCCGACCGCCCGTGGCACCCGAATTCCGGCGGCCACGGTATGGGCGTCCTCCCATCGCTCGGCATGCTCGACGCCCTCGTCATACGCCTTGACGATCGGCGCGCAGCCCGCCGCCTGTACCGCGAACATCTTTGGGCGCTCCGAGCCGATCCAGCCCAACGCCTCGAGTTCGGCGAACGCCTTCCACATCCCGATCAGGCCGGTGCCGCCGCCGGTCGGATAGAAGATCGCCTTGGGCAAGGTCCAGCCGAACTGGGCGGCGAGCTCCAGGCCCATCGTCTTCTTGCCCTCGATCCGGTACGGCTCCTTCAGGGTCGAGAAATCGAACCACCGCCCGTGCCGCGCGCCCTCGCCGACGATTGCGCCGCAATCGTCGATCAGCCCATTCACGCGCCAGACCCGGGCGCCCTGCATGGCGATTTCCCGGACGTTGATCTCGGGCGTGTCTTCCGGGCAGAAGACGATCGTCTCGATGCCGCAGCGGCTGGCATAAGCGGCGAGCGCAGCGCCGGCATTGCCATTGGTCGGCATTGCGATCCGGGTGATTCCGAGCGCCTTGGCCATGGCGACCGCCATCACCAACCCCCGCGACTTGAACGAGCCTGTCGGCAGCCGGCCCTCGTCCTTGACCAGGACATTGGGGCCGCCCGCCTGGGGCAGCGGCACCAGCGGCGTTTCGATCTCGCCAAGGCTGACGATGTTCGACGGGTCGCGTACCGGCAGCAATTCGCGCCAGCGCCAGAGGTCGGTCGGACGGGCCGCGATCGTGTCGCGCGGGATTTCAGCCTTCAGCGCGTCGAGATCGTAGCGCACCAGCAGCGGGCGCCCGGCTCGCGACAGGCCGTGGATCTGATCGGCCGGGTAGATCTCGCCGGTCAGCGAGCATTCGAGATGGGAGACGAAGCTCGCGCGGTCTTCGAACAGGTTGGAATTGATCGTCATTCCAGCTCCCTACGGGGGCATCCGCCACGCGTCGAGAGCCGCCGGCCTGCCGCGCGCCGCGCGGCAGGCCGTATGCGGCGATCAGAACGGAACGTCGTCGTCGAGATCGCTGTCGAACGCCGGTGCCGGGCGCGATTGCTGGCGGCCGCCACCGCTGCCGCTGCCGAATCCGCCGCTGCTGCCGCCGCCGTATCCGCCGCCGCCGCTCGAGCCGCCGCCGAAGCCGCCCTCGTAACCGCCGCCGCCGAAATCGTCGCTATATCCGCCGGAGCTCCCGCCGCCGCCACCGCCACCGCGGGAGTCGAGCAGGACGAGCTCGCCGCGGAAACGCTGCAGCACGATCTCGGTCGAATATTTGTCCTGGCCGCTATTGTCGGTCCATTTGCGGGTCTGCAGCTGCCCCTCGATATACACCTTGGAGCCCTTCTTCAGGTAAGATTTGGCGACCTTGCCGAGATTCTCGTTGAAGATCACCACCCGGTGCCATTCGGTCCGCTCCTGGCGCTGACCGTCCCGATCCTTCCAGCTCTCGGACGTGGCGATGCGCAGATTGACGACTTCGCCGCCGTTGTTGAGCGATCGGCTTTCCGGGTCGTCGCCCAGATTGCCGACCAGGATCACCTTGTTGACGCCGGCCATTATTCGAATCCTTCCTTAAAGGCCGAGAGCGGTCGCGGTCCAGAATGTCGCGCCCGCCGCCAGCCATGCGAGTGTGAACAGATAGCCTAGCATGAAGGCCGGCCATTTCCACCCGTTGGTCTCGCGCCGGGTGACCGCAATTGTGGATAAGCATTGCGGCGCGAACACGAACCAGGCGAGGAAGGCGAGCGCGGTCGGCAGGGACCAGCGCCCGCGCAGCCGCTCGATCAGCGGCTGTTCGGCGGCTTCCTCGTCGTCCGCCTGGATCGAATAGGCCGTTGCCAGCGCCGAGACGGCGACTTCGCGCGCGGCCATTGCCGGGATCAGCGCGACGGCGATTTCGTGATTGAAGCCGATCGGCTTCACCAGCACTTCGAGGCCGGAGCCGATCTTTCCGGCGATCGAGCTTTCGAGCGCCGTCTGCCCTGCCTTCGGTGCCGGGAAGGAGAGCAGAACCCACAGAATGACGGTGGACAGCAGGATGATGGTGCCCGCCCGCTTGAGGAAGATCAGCGCACGTTGCCAAAGCCCGATCAGCACGTCCCTGAGCTGCGGCAGCTGGTATTTCGGCATCTCGAGCAGGAAGCCCCGATGGGTGCCGCGAGTGACGGTCATCCGCAGGACCAGAGCGGCTGCCAGGGCGCCGACGATGCCGACGACGTAGAGGCCGAACATCACCAGGCCCTGCAGGCCGAAGGCGCCCCCGACGGTTCGATCCGGGATGAAGGCGCCGATGATGATTGCATAGACCGGCAGTCTCGCCGAACAGGTCATCAACGGCGCGATCAGGATCGTCGTCAGGCGATGCTTGGGGTCTTCGATCGTGCGAGTCGCCATGATGCCCGGCACGGCGCAGGCGAAGGAGGAGAGGAGCGGGATGAAGGCGTGACCGGAAAGGCCGACCCGCGCCATCAGCCGGTCCATAAGGAACGCCGCCCGCACCATGTACCCGCTAGCCTCCAGAAACAGGATGAACAGGAACAGGATCAGGATCTGGGGCAGGAAGACGACGACGGCGCCGACGCCGGCGATCACGCCGTCGACCAGAAGCGAGCGAACCAGACCGGCGGGTAGCGCATCGTTGACCAGGCCTTGGGCGCCGGCCATCACGTCTTCGAGCCAGCCGATCGGCGCTTCGGACCAGGCAAAGACCGCCTGGAACATGAAGAACATGATCAGTGCGAAGATGATCGGTCCGATCACCGGGTGCAGCGCGATCGAATCGATCAGGTGAGTGGTCTTGCGCGCGGCGGTCTCGCTCACCGTGGCGGTGCGGGCGATCTCGCGTGCTCGCCGCTGGACGATCGCGAATTCCCGCCGGCCGCCGGGGCGCATGACGCGCGCGGCGGTCACCGCCTCGCTGATCGCTTCCCTGAGCTCGTCGGTGCCGCGGCGGCGCACCGCCACCGTCGCGATCACCGGCACGCCGAGTTCGCGCTCCAGGATCTGCGGGTCGATCTCGAGCCCGTCGCGGCGGGCGAGGTCGACCATGTTGAGGGCCACCACGGTCGGCAGGCCGAGATCGATGAGCTGGAGCGCGAAGCGCAGATGGTTGTCGAGATTGGTCGCGTCGAGAACCAGGAGCAGGGCATCCGGAAGCCGCTCGCCGTCCTGCTTGCCGAGCACGACGTCCCGGGTGACTTCCTCGTCCGGGCTGGACGGCTCGAGGCTGTAGGCCCCGGGCAGGTCGACCAGTTCGATCGGGCGACCGTCGGGCAGGAACAGACGCCCGGCTTTCCGCTCCACGGTGACGCCGGGGTAATTGCCCACTTTCTGGCGCGCGCCCGTGAGCATGTTGAACAGGGCGCTCTTGCCGGCATTGGGATTGCCGACCACCGCCACCAGCGGGATCGTGGTCATGCGGCCTTCTGTTCCACCGTGATTACCTCGGCCTGAGCACGCCGCATCGCCACCGTCATCCGGCCGATTCGAATCGCCAGCGGATCCTTCCCGAACGGCGCGCCGTGCAGCGCCTCGATCGCCACGCCCTCGTCGAACCCGAGGTTCCTGAGCCGCCGCGCATCCGTCTCGGACAGGCGCGACCAGTCGATCGCCGTCACGACGGCCGGGGTCCGGAAAGGGAGTCTATCGAGGGACAGCGCCATTCTTGCGAGTGATTATCAATATCGTGCGGAGAAAGCCAGATGATTCAAGGCGCTTTATGTGGGGTCGTGTTGGGCTCGCCCGCAAGATCCGCCGCCTGATCGTCGGGGAGAACCTCGCCGGCGAGGGACAAAGCGGTTCCGATCCAAACCGCGTCGTGGAGATGGTCCCGCCGCGGATTGGTCGTGTTGGGATGGACGAGGATGGAGAGGCCGCCGTTGTTCAGCATCAGCCATGGCACGAAAACATGGAACACCGCCGGAGCGAACGCGACCTGGTACATCGCGCGGCTATGCGGACCGACGGGGCGGTCCCAGACGCGTCCGAGCCGCACCGCGAACCGCTCGCCGATGCCGGCGCGAAGCGCCAGCGCATGCTCCCACTCGCTTTCCGGGTCGAAGTAGACATGGGCATGGTAGCTGGCGATCTCGCCGACGGGGCGGAGGGTCGCAGCCTCCATCTTACGCCGCCGGATAGCGGAGGCGCCCAAGGAACCGGCTCAGCGAAGGCACACGTTCGCGGCTGCCGCGCCAGCTCGCCTTCAACTTCTCGATCTTCATCACGTCGCCGATTCTTCGGTCGAGGAAGGCGCGCGTGTTGACGAGATTGTCGCTGTCATCGTCGAGATAGACCAGAGTCGTCGAGCCATAGACCCCGCTGAGCAGGGTGCGCTTGGAATAATGGTTGAAGTCGGTCGAACGATCGCCGGCGATCCGCCACATCCTGTCCGCGGCGCGCCAGGCAAGGCGCGCACCGAGAGCCAAATTCTGCGGCTGACCGAGGATGGCCAGCGCGCGTCTCAGCGCTTCCTTGTGCGGGTTGATGGTCTCCAAACGATAGATGACCAGATCGTGGATGCGCTGGCGGATCTTCATGCTCTCAATCTTCTCGAGCGGAAAGGCGCGCGCGGTGGCACGGTCGATCGAATCGAACCAGGCGTCTATCATGTCGGGTGCCCCGCCGGGAAAGGCGAGCCGTGCCCTCGGCGCGGGCACGCCCAGATCTGCCGCGGCCATCGCCAGTGCCTCGTCGGTCCAGCCGTCGAACACCGCGTTGGCCGGGATCAGCGGGGCAAGCGCGATCCGCAATTCGTCGAGCGTCATCTCGGTCGGGGAGATCTGTTCCATCGCCCTGAGATGATCCCGCGCCGCCGAGGATGCAAGCACTTGGTTGCCGCACGGGATTGCGCACGCGATAAGCGTGCCATCGTTTCAGGGAGGGGTATTCATGCGTTTGTCCGCCACGATCCTGGCCGCAGCCACGCTGCTCGCCGGTTGCCTCGACGAGGCCCCGAGCGACCATGCCGGCGCAGGCAGCAGCGGCTGGCGCCCCAAGCCGCTGACCGACGTTCCGGAGCCCAGCGAGGTGGTTGCCAAAGCACCCGCGGGCGCGTGGCGGGCGATCGCACCGGAAAACCTCCTGGTCATAGACTTGAAGGATGGCGGCCGCGTCTTGATCGAGCTGGCACCGGCTTTCGCCCCCGTCCACGTTGCTAACGTTCGCGCTTTCGCGCGCGCCGGCTGGTGGAACGGCGCGGCCATCTACCGGGTCCAGGACAATTATGTCGCGCAATGGGGCAATGGCGATGCCAAGACGGCATTGCCGCAGGGGGTCGTGCGCCGACCCGCCGCGGAATATGATCGGCCGCTGCAGGGCCTCGACATCCGTCCGCTCGGCTACCCCGACAGCTATGCCCCGATGGTGGGTCACGCGGGCTCATGGCCTGTCGGCTACGATCCGGATGCCGGGCGGGCGTGGCTGACCCATTGCTACGGCATTGTCGGAGTGGGCCGGGAACTCGCGCCCGACACCGGCACCGGGGGCGAACTCTACGCGATCATCGGCCACGCACCGCGCCATCTGGACCTCAATATTGCGGTGATCGGCCGCGTGGTCGAAGGCATCGAGCTGCTTTCGGCCAGGCCACGCGGAACCGAGGCACTCGGTTTCTACAAGGATCCGGCGCAGCATGTCCCGATCGCGCAGGTGCGCTTGGCCAGCGACATGCCGGCCGCCCAGCGTCCTGCCCTCGAAGTGCTTCGATCGGATCAGGATTCGTTTGGGCAATTCGTCGCCGGGCGCGCCAACCGCGGTGGCGAGTTCTTCGGACGCCCGGCGGGCGGCGTGGACCTGTGCAACGTACCGGTGCCGGTCCGCAGACAGGCCGCCGGCTGACCCTAGGCAGCGTAGGCCGGCTCCGTGCCGAACACTGGGCGTTGGATGGTGCGGACGATCTGACCGCCGGCAATCATCGGCGCGTTCTCGAGCGGCAGGGCAGTCGTGCAGAAAGCACATTCCGCCATCGAACGCCCGATATACCAATGGGTGCGACCGCAGCCTGGGCAGTAATTGGTTTCATGCTCGCGATAGACGATATGATAACCACGTGTTTCAGCCTTGGGAACGATACAGCCGCCACGGGCTTCAAGGATACTCGTCGCCATACTTGGCTCCTTTCTACTCACTTGCCGTCCCAACGAGCGGTGACTCTCAAGAGTTTCATGGCTTAGAGATGAACGAAGCTGCGCGACAGGCGCTTTGCACTCGCCAAGGAGCGTCGAAACGGCGGAAATCCGCCATCGATGAGACGTGGCTCAACGTCGGTGAGCCGTTGCATCGGCTCCGAAATAATTTTTTGAGCGGGGCGATCGTCCCGTTACGAAACGCCATCTCACCGGGTCTACAGGCGGATCTTGTCCGTCCGCCGCTTGCCCATCCTGCGATGGTGCCCACGTTCCCGCCGCTGGTACACGATCACGGCCAGGATCGGGAAGAGAAGGGCGGCGCCGACGCCGACCGCAAGTCCAACCATGTTCACTCCACATACTGGCACCCGGCCGCCTTGGCCGCCGCACGAACCCGTCTCCCGGACCGCTCAGATCAAAGCGAGTGCGATCAGCCGCCGCATCAGCTCGGCCGGCAGCATCTCCGCCGCATCTGTATCGCTTCCGAGATCGGCCGGCGCGTCCGCGGCGGCAAGGTAACGCCAGCCCTGATGCGCGCGCTTGGGGCATGCCCGCACGAGGACGAGTTGCGGCTCGAGACGCACGATGGTTCGCGCATCCTCTTCCCGTTCGGCGAAGCCGAGAATGCGTTGGCGGGCAACGAGCTGATGTTTGACGATCCAGTAGATCGAACCGCCGATCAGTTCGGAGGCGCGCTTCGGCATGAAGCGGGTAATCAGCGGCACTTCGCCGTTCAGCGCACGCAGCTGCTGGCGTTTGCTCAGCGCGTCGATGTCGGCGCAACCGACCGCAACCTTGCTGATGTTGAGCGGCGCCGGCGATGCGGCGTCGAAGTGATGATCGTGCGCGGTCACGGAAAGCCTGCTGGTACCGAAAGGCCGCGGGATATCGCATCGGATCGTCGGAGAGAATAGAAAAACCGCACGTTTGCCGATGCTTATGTCTTGGATGAGCTCGTGCTCAACCGACCAGGCCGGACGCCGTGGCGAGGCCGAGAAAAACGAACACGCCCATCGAATCGGTCACCATTGTGACGAAGATTGACGACGCCACCGCGGGATCCGCTCCGGCCCGCTCTAGTGCGAGCGGCATCATGACGCCTGCGCAGCCGGCAATCAGGATGTTCGTCATCATTGCCGCCGCGATCACCACGCCCAGGACCGGATTGTGGAAGAACAAGGCAACGCCGGCACCGAGCAGGAGCGCAATGGTGACTCCGTTCAGCAACGCTACGCGCACCTCGCGCAGGATTGCGCGCCAGGTATTCGATTGGGTGAGCTGGTTGGTGGCGAGCGCGCGAACCGTCACGGCCAGCGTCTGGGTTCCGGCATTGCCGCCGACGCCCATGACGATCGGCATCAAGGCGGCGAGCGCCACCATCCGGGTGATCGTGCCTTCGAAATAGCCGATGATCGTCGCTGCAATCAGTGCGGTACCGAGATTAGCGATCAGCCAGCGAACCCGCGCCTTGTAGCTTTCGCGGATCGGCTCGTTGATGTCGCCTTCGCCGGCACCGGAGAGGAGAAGGGCGTCTTCGGAGGCCTCTTCCTGGATGATGTGGACGATGTCGTCGACCGTGATCATGCCGACGAGCCGCCCGGCACCGTCGACCACCGCGGCAGAGATGAGCGCATATTTCTGAAAGCGGAGGGCAACCTCTTCCTGGTCCATGTCGACCGGGATCAAGGTCTGCTCGCGCTTCATCACGTCGGCGACAGCGACGTGACGCGGCGTGCGCAGGATCCAGCTCAGCATGCAGGTGCCGACCGGATGGTGACGGCCGTCGACCACGAACACTTCCCAGAAATCGGTGGTCAGCCCGTCGCCGGCGCGCAGGTAATCGATCACCTGGCCGATCGTCCAATGCTGGGGCACCGCGATCAGATCGCGCTGCATCAGGCGGCCGGCGGACTCCTCGGGGAAGGTCAGCGCTTCCTCGATCGCGGCACGATCGTCGGGGTCGAGGGCGCGCAGAACGGCACGCTGCTCGTCCTCTTCCATGTCTTCGATCATGGCGACCGCGTCGTCGGTCTCCATCTCGCCCGCCACTTCGGCGACTTCGTGCGGCTCGAACTGATCGATCAGTTCGTCGCGCACGTGATCGTTCATCTCGGCGAGAACATCGCCGCTCAGAAGATCCTCGATCGCTTCGGCGAGCGCGCTCCGCTCGTCGGAATCGACCAGCTCGAACAAATCGGCAATGTCGGCCGGGTGGAGCGGTTCGACGAGCGCGCGGGCGGCGTCGGTCTCGCCGGCTTCGACATGGTCCATCACTCGCCGGACGAATTCGGGGCGCAGCCGGTCGTCCTCGTCGAGACGCGATTCGTCTGCGCCGGGCACGGCGCTGCCGGGAAGTTCGATATCGCTTTCGCTCATCCCGCCCCCTGTTGCCGGCTGTGTGGAATGGCCGCTTCCTAGGCCGCGCTTTCGCGCCTGTCGACACATTGGCACTGCCATGTCCGATTGGATCGCGCAGCGCCCGGATCTCCGCCGGTTCGCACTTGCTCCGATGCCGGGGGGTGGCGAAGGAACCCGGCCCCGCCTAAGTGCGTCCGCACATCCTCTTCTCAGAAAGGCGGCTTTTTATGGCGGACGAACTCAACACCTTGGTCCTCAACCTCGACAGCGGCGGCGACGTCGTGATCAAACTGCGTCCCGATCTCGCCCCGGGTCACGTCGGCCGCATCAAGGAGCTGGTCGGCGAAGGCTTCTACGATGGCGTCGTCTTCCACCGCGTCATTCCGGGGTTCATGGCACAGGGCGGCGATCCCACCGGCACCGGTACGGGCGGGTCGGACAAGCCGGATCTTCAGGCGGAATTCTCGCAGGCACCGCACGTCCGTGGCGCCGTGTCGATGGCCCGGACCAACTATCCGCACAGCGCGAACAGCCAGTTCTTCATCGTTTTCGACGATGCCCGCTTCCTCGATGGCCAATATACGGTCTGGGGCGAGGTCACAGAAGGCATGGAGCATGTCGACGCGCTCCCCAAGGGCGAGCCGCCCCGTCAGCCCGGCAAGATCGTGAAGGCGAGCCTGCGTCCCTGACGCGATGACGCGGCCGATCACCCTGGTGACCGGCACTTCGGCAGGGCTTGGCGCCGAATTCGCGCGCCAATGCGCGGCCCGTGGCGACGAGCTGGTTCTCGTCGCCCGGCGCCGCGACCGGCTGGAAGCGCTGGCGGCGGAAACCGGTCGCGCACACGTCATCGTCGCCGATCTTTCTGCTCCCGATGCTCCCCGCCGGCTGCTCGGCGAGGTCGAGCGCCTCGGCCTTTCGGTGTCGCGGCTGATCAACAATGCCGGCTTCGGCCTCGCCGGCCGCTTTGCCGCTCTTCCCCTGGCCCGCCAGCGCGCGATGATCGACCTGAACGTCGCGTCCTTGACTGAACTCACCCACCTCGCTCTTCCCGCCATGCTCGCGCGAAGGGAAGGCGGCATTCTCAACATCGCGTCGACGGCCGCTTTCCAGGCCGGCCCCGGAATGGCGGTCTATTTCGCGTCGAAGGCGTTCGTATTGTCGTTCACCGAAGCGCTACATCAGGAATGCAGAGGCACGGGGATCAAGGTCACGGCCCTCTGTCCGGGCCCGACCGCAACCGAATTCGGAGAGGTCGCCGGCGTGACCAGCGGGGATTTCAGCCGCTATTCGCTCGACGCCCGCCGGGTCGTCTCGGCGGGGCTGAACGGGCTGGAGCGCAACCAGGCGGTGGTCATCCCCGGTCTCATGAACAAGGCAACGGCGTATGCCACCCGCCTGCTGCCCCGCGCTCTCCTTCGCCGGATCGTCGCCGGCCTCAAGATCTAGAGCGGCGGCAGGCTCTCGAACAGCCAGTCGTGGAAGATGCGCACCGGCCGACGGGTCAGCGATGAGCGTCGGCAGGCGAACCAATAGCTGTAGGGGCTTTCGACGGCATGGTCGAACAGCCGGACCAGCCGAGCGTCGCTGGACGCGGAGAGATGGCTCTCCAGCATGAACGCGACGCCGAGGCCCTGGGCCGCGGCGTCGAGGATGAGCTGCCCGGCATCGAAATGGTCGATCGCGGCGGGCTCCAGATTGGGCAGCCCGATCGCTTCGCGCCAATAGGAAAATGTCTCCGGCATGTCGCGGTGGAGGAAGATGGTGGTCCTCGAGAGCTGTGACGGATCGGTGATTGCGTTCGGCCCTTCCTGCACCGTCCTGGATCCGATCGCGATCACGCGGTTGCTGTCGATCCGGCGCGAATAGAGCGAGGGATCGACCTCCGCGGTGATTGCGATCGCCGCGTCGAGACCGTCGTCCAGCCGGGCGATCCGATTGGCGCCGGTGTCGAGATCGATGTGCAGGTCGGGATGCGCGTCGCGCAGGTCGGGCAGGTGCGGCATCAGTCGCTGCATCGCGAACAGCGACGGCACCGCGAGGCGCAGGCGCATCATCTCGCGATTGCCGATTGCGCGCTCCATCGCCACGGACAGGGCATCGATCGACGGGCCGATTTCGGCGAGCAGGCGCTCGCCGTCGGAGTTGAGGTGAACGCTCTGGTGACGGCGCTCGAACAGCGGATGGCCGAGATACCGTTCGAGCGCCTGGATCCGACGCGTCAGAGCAGGAGAGGACAGCGAAAGAGCGGCAGCGGCCTCCTTGACGGAGCCGAGACGCGCAACTTGCACGAAGGCTTCGACAGCGGTCAGCGGCGGCAACCTGCGCATGGTCCTGCATTCTCCTAGCTTGTGCACCGCAGCAGACCAGCTTCCAACATGGTAACCGGTAGCACCTCTCCTAGCCGCGAGTGCAATGCATGCACCTGTAGCAGCCTTCTTCGCACTTGCACAATAACGGAATTTCCCGGACAAGGATCAGGCCTTTCAGGCATCCTCTCCTAACAAACTTACGGGCCGCCCCTTTGGGAGCGGCCCTTTTTTTGCGCATCGTCCTCTAGATCGCCGGACCTGGATTTCCCGCTCGGGGACACGCGCCGCGAGCAGGGCCTTTTTTCGAGCAGCGGGACCTCCCTGCTGGCGTCGCCGTTCAGGCTTCCTATCTGTTGAGCCGTAACGATCGAGGAGACCCTGGCCGATGGCCGATGAGGACAAGCAGCCGACGCGGCTTCAGGTGGCAACGATGCGGCCCGAGGATAGCGGCCGAGGGCTGGCCCGCCTGCCCAGGCGGCTCATGAGCGCACTCGAACTGGCCGAGGGCGACGTCATCGAAATCACCGGCAAGCGTGCCACGCCGGCCCGCGCCGTCGGTCCCTATCCGGAGGACGAGGGCCTCGACATCATCCGACTCGACGGTCTTCAGCGCGCCAATGCCGAGATCGGTTCGGGCGATTTCGTTCAGTTGCGCAAGACCGAATCGAAACCTGCCCAGCGGGTGGTATTCGCGCCGGCCCAGAAGAATTTGCGCCTGCATGGATCCGCCCAGGCCCTGAAACGGAGCTTCGGTCTGAAGCCGCTCACCGCCGGCGACGTCGTTGCGACCACCGGACAGCAGCAGGTCCAGCGCGGCGACATCCCGCCTGAACTGCGTCAGATGCTCTATGCGCCGGCTTATGCGCTGCAGGAAATCCGCCTGACCGTCGTCTCCACGGTGCCAAAGGGGATCGTCCACATCGACGCGAACACTGAAGTCGAGCTCCTCCCCGAATTCACGGAGGCGAGCGACAATCGGCGCGCCGACGTCACCTATGATGATCTCGGCGGCATGGGCGGCACGGTCGATCAGATTCGCGAGATGGTCGAGCTGCCGCTTCGCTATCCGGAAATCTTCGAGCGGCTCGGAGTGGATCCGCCCAAGGGCGTCCTGCTCTACGGCCCGCCCGGCACCGGCAAGACCCGGCTTGCCCGCGCCGTCGCAAACGAGAGTGATGCGACCTTCTTCCACATCGCCGGTCCCGAAATCATGGGCTCCGCTTATGGCGAAAGCGAGCGACGCCTGCGGGAGGTATTCGAGGAAGCCGCGAAAGCCTCGCCCGCCATCATCTTCATCGACGAGATCGATTCGATCGCCCCCAAGCGCGGGCAGGTCCAGGGCGAGACCGAGAAGCGTCTGGTCGCCCAGCTCCTTACCTTGCTCGATGGGTTGGAACCGCGCCAGAATCTGGTTGTGATCGCGGCGACCAACCGGCCGGAAGCGATCGATGAGGCGTTGCGGCGGCCCGGCCGCTTCGATCGCGAGATCGTGATCGGCGTTCCCGACGAGCGTGGCCGCCGGGAAATTCTCGCCATCCACACGCGCGGCATGCCGCTCGACGGCGGCGTCAATCTCCCGGAGCTTGCGCGTCGCACCTACGGGTTCGTCGGTGCGGATCTCGCCGCTCTGACCCGCGAAGCGGCGATCGAAGCCGTTCGCCGGATCATGCCCAAGATCAATCTCGAAGAAGGGACCATTCCGGCCGAGGTGCTCGACACGCTCTCGGTGCAGGGTGCCGATTTCGAGGAAGCGCTGAAGCGCGTCCAGCCGTCGGCGATGCGAGAGGTCATGGTGCAGGCGCCGACCATCGGCTGGGACGATATCGGCGGCGTCGATCAGGCGCGAGAACGCCTGCGCGAAGGCGTCGAACTGCCGCTGAAGCATCCCGAGGCGTTCAAGCGCATGGGCATTCGGCCGGCGAAGGGCTTTCTCCTTTACGGGCCTCCAGGCACCGGCAAGACGCTGCTTGCCAAAGCGACGGCGCGTGAGGCGGAGGCCAATTTCATCGCCACCAAATCGTCGGACCTGCTGTCCAAATGGTATGGGGAAAGCGAGCAGCAGATCGCCCGCCTGTTCGCCCGCGCGCGACAGGTAGCGCCGACCGTGATCTTCATCGACGAGCTCGACAGCCTGGTCCCGGCAAGAGGCGGCGGCCTTGGCGAACCGCAGGTGACCGAGCGGGTGGTCAACACGATCCTCGCGGAGATGGACGGGCTGGAGGAGCTGGGCTCCGTGGTGGTCATCGGGGCCACCAACCGGCCCAACCTGATCGATCCGGCGTTGCTTCGGCCCGGCCGGTTCGACGAGCTCATCTATGTCGCCGTTCCCGATCAGGCCGGGCGTCGGCACATCCTGTCCATTCACACGGCGAAGATGCCGCTCGCCGAAGACGTCGATCTCGACGATCTGGCACACCGGACCGAGCGCTTCACGGGTGCGGATCTCGAGGACCTCGTCCGCCGGGCGGGTCTGTTCGCGTTGCGCCATTCCCTGGACGCCATCCAAGTCACGCACGACGATTTCAATCGTGCGCTGGAGGAGACCCGTGCTTCGGTGACTCCGGAGATGGAGAAGGATTATCAGAAGATCCAGGAGAGCCTGAAGCAGGATGCGATGAGCTCCAATGCCGGCATCGGCTTTATCGCGCCGGGCATGCTCACCCCTCGGGGGCCGAAGGGCTGAAGGCGAAGAACAACCAGAATCCGAGGCAGAGCATCACCGCGCCGATCGTGAGGAAAGGAAGCGGGAGCCACGTTCCGTAGAGCGCGACTCCCGCTGCCGGCGCTGCGATATAGGCAATTCCGTTGACCGACGTGACCATGCCCGCGGCGACGTTCTGCTCCGCCGGCCGCACCGCCAGCGAGGCGCCGCTGGTGAAGCCCGGACGAAAGAGGCCGAAGCCCATGGATGCGGCGGCAAAGCCGAGCGTGACGCCGTACAAGGTCGTCGCGGTGCCGGTCGCGAGCACCCCGCCTGCGGCGACCAGCGCGCCTGAGGAGACCAGTTGCCGGGGGCTCAGGCGGAGGCGCGGGATCAAGCCCCATTGCGCGAGCAGGGTCGCCGTCGCTCCGCCCATCAGCACGATGGCGATCGCATGCTGCGCTTCATCGATCGTCAGCTGCAGGCGATCGATGACGAGGAAGCCGATCACGCCGAGCAGAGCGGCATGGCCATGGCCCCCGATCGTGCCGATCACCAGCCATGGTGCAATCCGTGCATCGCGCCAGCGCAATGGTGCGTCATCGCCGGTGTCCGCTGCACCATCAGGCCCGATCGCCCCTTGCGACGGATAGTCTGCGACGCTGCCGCGGGCCGGGTAAACGGGTCGGTCGTCGGGGAGTCCTGTAAGCAATGCGGCGAGCACCAATGCGCCGAGGAGCGCGAACACGAACAGCGGACCGGCAAGCCCGAGCGGCGGAAAGAGGAACAAGGGCGCCAGCGCCGGGCCGATGATCGTGCCGAGGCCGAACGAGGAGGCGATGGCGGCGAGATTGCGCGTGCGCTGCTCGCCGGCGCTCCGCGCGGCGATATAGGCCTGCACCGCCGGTGGGGCTGCCGAGCCGAAGGCGCCGTAGATCGCGCGGCCGAACAGAAAGATGACGAACACGGTAGTCGGCCCGATCCGGCCGATCAGTCCGGCGGCGAGCACTGTTCCGCAGACCAGCATCGATGCGATGAAGCCCGACAGTCCAAGGCGCATCAGCGCACGTCGGCCGCGCCGGTCGGCGCGCCGCGCCCAGAGCGGCGCGGTCACCACCCAGATGATCGCCGAAAGGCTGAACGCGACGGCAATCCAGATGTCCGGAATGCCGAGATGGCGCCCGATTGCCGGCATAAGCGACTGCAGCGCCGTATTCCCCGCTGCAGCCACCAGCATCACGGAGAACAACAGGCCGAAACGACCTTTCGAGATGTTCGTCATGGTCGTCATCGGGGGAAGGTCCCGGAAAAGATGCGGTCTGTCCCGAAAACGTCAGAAATCTTGCCGGGACGAGCCTCGCCCTTGCCATTGGCGCGTTGATTTGCCAACGCATCGAGCACTCAGCATTTCACAGGACGCGGCATGACTCTTTCCGGCGAACAGGTGCAGGCATCGCGCGCATTCGCGCGACGGGGAACTGGGAACCCGTTCTGGCACTTCCTCCGCGGCTTCATCAAACACCCGGTGATGGTCGGTTCGATCATTCCCTCGTCGAAGACGCTGATCGACCGCATGCTCGATCCCGTCGATTGGGCCAATTGCAAGCTGTTCGTCGAATATGGCCCCGGGGTCGGTACCTTCACGCAGCACGTGCTCGATCGCATGACGCCCGACGCGACCCTGCTGACGATCGACACGAATGACGATTTCACGGGCTATCTGAACGGCAAGTTCCGCGATTCCCGCCTGCAGGCGGTTACCGGATCCGCCGCCGACGTTCGCCAGATCATGGCCGATCTCGGCTTCGACCATGCCGATTACATCCTCTCCGGCCTGCCATTTTCGACGCTGCCGCCTGGGGTGGGGCCGGCGATCGCCGCCGCCACCGCGGATGCGCTCCGTCCCGGAGGCGCCTTCCTGGTCTACCAATTCTCGCCGAAGGTGCTCGATTTCCTGAAGCCAAACTTCGAGCGCATCGATCGCGCGTTCGAGTGGGTGAACATTCCGCCGGCACAGCTTTTTTGGTGCTGGAAGGACGGCGAGTGAGCGGCGCGCGCGCGTGATGGACCGAGCCGGCCCGCTCCGGCTCTTCCATCGAGCGGGTTGGCATCGCGCTTCGATCAGCTGCGGAAGTTGAGCCGGCGCGCGATCCTGTAATCCGCAATGGCGACCAGGAAGTAGGCCGCCGCCCATTTCAGCCGCGTAAGGGGCGTGCGGTCCCGGCGATGACTTTCGACCGTGATCTCGCGACTGTTCTCGATCTCGCCATCGGCGAAGCGCCGCATTTCCGCAGCGAATGCGGCATCCTCCACGCGCAGCATCATCTCGAGATTGAGGAACAGGCTGCGCATGTCGAAATTGGCCGAGCCGATATGGACGACGTCGTCCACGACGAACAGCTTCGTGTGGAGTTTGGTCGGCTGATACTCGAAGATCCGGACGCCGCGCTTCAGCAACCACCAATAGGTATTGCGAGCGGCGCCGATGGTGGCGCTGTTGTCCGATTTCGATGCGGTGATCAGGCGCGTGCGGCCGCCGCGTCGGACGACGCGGGCCATGCGGCGCAACATGCCGAGGCTCGGCGCGAAATAGGCGGCAACGACATCGAGTCGCGTTGCGCTGCGCATGTCGCGGCGAACCGCCCGCGCCCAGGGCGAGAGACGGCGCGTCGGTCCTCCGAACAGCCAATCGAGCTTGCCGCGGTCGACGCTGTGCTGCTGCAGCATGCGCCGGAGATCGCGTATCCGGCCATGGGGCTGCTGTGCCCAGGCGAACAGATCGTCGAAGTAACGGATCAGGCATGCAACGCCGTCTCCCTCCACCTGCAGGCCGAGATCCCGCCAGGCGCCCGCTTCCACGGTGCCGAAATAATCGTCGGAGATGTTGAAGCCGCCGATGATGACCTTGCGGCCATCGGCAAGCGCCAGCTTCTGGTGGTTGCGCAGCAGGTAGCGGCGGCCCCATTTCGGGATGAAGGTGCAGAAAGCGGCGGGACTGTCGGCCAGCGGCTGGAAAAACTCGCGATTGGTCGTCGAACCGAAGCCGTCGACGAGCAGGGCCACCTTCACGCCGCGATGCGCCGCTCCAATCAGCGCATCCCGGACACGGGTGCCCGCGGCGTCGTCGAGGAACATGTAATAGAGAAAGCGAAGGCTTTCCTGCGCCTGATCGATGAGCGCGATGACGGCGTCGAGACGTGCCGGGCCGTCGGCAATCAGGCTGAGTCGATTGCCCTCGACGATGGTTCCGAAAGCCTCTTCTCCCGCCATGTTCTCGTTCATGGTCCCCGCCATGCGAGCGGCGTGCGTGGAGTGCAACCCCAGGCGGCACATTGACATTCCGGGCCTCCGTGATTAGCTGCCCCTTTCACCTACAGCCTCAGTTTTGAGCGGAGCTGCTTCATGGCGCGCGTTACCGTCGAAGATTGCGTCGACAAGATCCCGAACCGGTTCGATCTCGTTCTGCTGGCGGCGCAACGCGCCCGTCAGATCTCCGGAGGGGCCGATCTCACCCTCGATCGCGACCGCGACAAGAACCCCGTCGTCGCCCTCCGCGAGATTGCGGAAGAGACGGTTCGGCCCAAACAGCTGACCGAGGCTCTGGTCGGCAACCTGCAGCGTGTCCAGATCGACGACGACGAGGCTCCGGACGAGGTCGGCTCGCTCAGCGCTTCGGCCGAGGCGCTCCGCCTCACCGCAGCCGCCCCGCCGCGCAACAACAATGCAGGCGGCGATTACGAATAAGAAAAAAGCCCCGGATCGAAGGATCCGGGGCTTTTTCGATGCGGCGCGATCCGGATTATGCGGCGTCCTGTGTCCTGACTTGCGTGCGCTCGACCCATTCCATGTCGTCGGCGGCGAGAATTCTCCCGTCCAGCGCTCTGACCTGCATCGGCGCGATCGGCCGCCGCGTGTTCCGGTCGACGAGCACCAGGCTGCTCGGACCCTCGGCCACCCAGCTTTCCCCCCACTGACGCAACGCGATCAGCACCGGCATCAATTCCTGACCCTTGTCGGTCAGACGATAGGCGACCCGTCGCCGATCGTTTGGGTCCGGTTCCCGCTTCAGAATGCCATGCTCGACCAGGCGGCCGAGCCGGTTGGAGAGGATGTTGCGGGCAATTCCGAGCGTCGACTGGAACTCCTCGAAATGTTCGAGACCGTTGAAGGCGGCGCGAAGGATCAGGAAGGACCAGCGTTCGCCGACCACCTCCAGTGCCGCGGCGATGCCGCAGCCCGTGAACAATTCCCTCAGTTGCTCAGCGCGGGTCATGGCATTCATGGGCCTGGTTTTTCCCTCTCGCCCCATCGTTCCCGCGATTGGTAGCATAATGCAAGGGGCAAGATTCATCCGCGGTAAATGTTTGCCGATTGCGGCACTTGGGGCACATGATCAGGCTTGCAACCGTGCCGCGCCGCACCCAAAGTCTGCCTGTGCTCAGGCAATATGAACTTCTTGAAAAGGTCAGGGGCTACGACCCCGACGCCGACGAGGCGATGATCAACCGCGCGTACGTCTTCTCGATGAAAGCGCATGGCAGCCAGACGAGGGCGTCGGGCGATCCCTATTTCAGCCACCCGATCGAGGTGGCCGGAATCCTGACCGATCTCCACCTCGACGACGAGACGATCGTCACCGCCATTCTTCACGACACGATCGAGGATACGGTCGCGACGCCTGAAGAGATCGATCGGCTGTTCGGGCCGAACATTGCGCGCCTGGTTGACGGCGTCACCAAGCTTTCCAAGATCGAGGCGCAGAGCGAAAGCCAGCGCGCGGCCGAAAACCTGCGCAAGTTCCTGCTCGCAATGTCCGGCGACATCCGCGTGCTGCTCGTCAAGCTCGCCGATCGCCTGCACAACATGCGGACCCTCCACTTCATCTCCAACCCGGAGAAGCGGAAGCGGATCGCGCGCGAGACGATGGACATCTACGCGCCGCTCGCCGAGCGGATCGGCATGTACGAGTTCATGACCGAGATGCAGACGCTCTCGTTCCGCGAACTCGAGCCCGATGCCTATGCGTCGATCTCCCGCCGCCTCGAACAGCTCCACAAGGGCGAGGGCGATCTGATCGAACGCATCGCCCGCGGCATCAAGGCGCATCTCGAGGCAAATGGGGTGGAGGCCGAGGTTCAGGGCCGGGAAAAGCACCCCTATTCGATCTGGCGCAAGATGGCCGAACGTCACGTCAGCTTCGAGCAGCTCTCGGACGTGATGGCGTTTCGGGCGATCGTCTCCAGCAACGAGCAATGCTATCGCACCCTCGGCCTCGTCCACCAGCGCTGGCCCATGGTGCCCGGCCGCTTCAAGGACTTCATCTCGACGCCCAAGCGCAACGGCTATCAGTCGCTGCACACCACGGTCATCCACGACGAGCAGATGCGGATCGAGATCCAGATCCGGGATCGAGAGATGCACGCCCGCGCCGAGCACGGGCTTGCCGCGCACTGGGCCTACAAGGAAGGCAAGGCGGCGGCATCGACGCAGCATCCCTGGATCAGCGACCTTATCGAGATTCTCGAGCACGCGCAGAGTGCCGAAGAGCTGCTCGAACATACGCGCATGGCGATGTACCAGGATCGGATCTTCGCCTTCACGCCGAAAGGAGAGCTGATCCAGCTGCCGAAGGGCGCGACGCCGGTCGATTTCGCCTATGCGGTGCATACCGATCTCGGCGACCAGACCGTCGGAGCGAAGATCAACGGCCGCGTGATGCCGCTGCGCACCCCGCTCGAAAATGGCGATCAGGTCGAAATCCTGGTCTCGAAGGCGCAGCATCCACAGCCGGGCTGGCTGAGCTTCGTGGTCACCGGAAAGGCTCGCGCCAAGATCCGTAGGTTCGTCAAGTCGAAGGAACGTGAGGAAACGGTCGCGCTCGGCCGCAAGATCTTCGATGAGATCGTGCAGCGCCTGCCGAACAGCCTTGGCTGGGAAGCGATGGCAGAGGCGTTGAAACGCCTGAACATTCACGATGACGACGCCTTGATGGAGGCGATCGCGCTCAAGCGGATCTCCGACGTGGCCGTGATGGAAGCGCTCATCCCCGGGTCGACCAGCACTGCGGGGGTGAAGCCGCCGCCCCAACGCACCGCCATCTCGATCAAGGGGCTGACGCCCGGCGTCGCCTTTCAGCTCGCCCCCTGCTGCCACCCGATCCCCGGCGATCGGATCGTCGGCCTGCGCCGGGAGGGCGCCGAGATCGAGGTCCATATGATCGGATGCGAGCGCCTCGCCGACGGGATCGATGCCGATTGGGTCGATCTTGCCTGGGGGGACGAATCGGATGGGGGCGCCGCCCAGCTCTGCATCGTCATCCGCAACGAACCGGGATCGCTGGCGGTCGTTGCCGGGGTGCTTGGAAGCCATGGCGCCAACATCGTCAGCATGGATCAGATCAGCCGTGACGGCAGCTTCCACACGTTCCACCTCGATATCGAGGTGCACGACGTCCAGCATCTGATGCGAATCATCGCGGCGCTGCGCGCGACGGAAGTCGTCGCCAGCGCCGAGCGCCTGTGAAGGAGAGAAAGATGCGGCACCTTGATCGCCGGGCCATGCTGGGCGCTCTCGCCGGCGGCGCGACCGCCGCCGTGCTCCCCTGGTCTGCATCGGCGGGCACGCCGGCCGAGTTCGCGATGTTCCGTGATCCGGGCTGCGGCTGCTGCCTGGTCTGGGCGAAGCGGGTGGAAGCCGCCTTCGGCAAGACGCTGCGGAAGATTGATTCGCCGGACATGGCTGCAGTGAAGCGAACGCACGGCGTGCCCGAGGATCTTCGCTCCTGCCACACCGCCTTGATCGGCGGCATCGTCGTCGAAGGGCACGTGCCGCCCGAAGATATCAAGAAGGCGATCGCCCGCCGGTCAGGCGACCTCGCAGGGCTCGCCGTGCCGGGAATGCCGGCGGGAAGCCCGGGAATGGATGTCGGCCACGACCAGCGCGACGCCTATGAGGTGATCGCCTTTTCGCGCGGCGGCAAGCGCGCCGTCTTCGCGCGCCACGGCTGAGGCGATGGCCGACGATGCACCCAAGCCGATCACTTACGGCTCCTATCTGGCGCTGGATGCCGTGCTTGGCGCTCAGCATCCCGTCTCGGAGCAGAATGACGAAATGCTGTTCGTCATCATCCACCAGACCAAGGAGCTCTGGCTCAAGCAGATCCTGCGCGAAGTGGCGCTGTCGCGCGCTTTGATCGGCGCCGATTCGCTGGTCCAGGTTCACAAGAGCCTGTCGCGGGTCTCGCGGATCCAGGCGGTGATGACGCTCAGCTGGGACGTGCTCGCGACGATGACGCCGTCCGATTATTCAAGCTTCCGGAGCGTCCTCGGCGGCAGTTCGGGCTTTCAATCCTATCAGTTCCGCGAATTCGAGTACCGCCTCGGTCTCAAGGATGGCGGCCACTTGCGCTTCCAGGAAGAGGGTTCCGACGCGCATGGAGCCCTGGTTGCTGCGCTCGAGGAGCCGAGCCTCTGGGACGAAGCCAACAAGGCACTCGCCCGTGCCGGGTTCGCGTTGCCCGAGGAAGCCGTCGCACGGGATTGGCGGGAGCCGTATGTTCCCAGCGACGGTGTCGAGGCGGCCTGGGCGGAGATCTATCGGGACACGACCCGCTGGTGGCCCTTTTATCAGCTCGCCGAAAAGCTCGTCGACATCGACGATGCTCTTGCCACCTGGCGACACAAGCACGTCGTCACGGTCGAGCGGATCATCGGTGCGAAGCGCGGCACCGGGGGGACCGCGGGGGTCGCCTATCTGCAGACGACCATCGGGAAGCGCGCCTTCCCCGAATTATGGTCGTTGCGCACGCGGATCTGATTTCGGATCAAGGCTGCGGTGCCGGCTTGCCAAGCGCAGCAATTTCCTCGCGGGTGATCCGCTCCCGAACCGAGAGGCTCGGATGGGTTCGAAAGATTTGCGGCAGAGCATCGTAGCGGCCGAGGTAACGCCGCCAGAAGGGTATCGCGGCGTTCACGTCGAACCCGGCCCGCCACATCAGCCGAATGCCGAAACGATCGGCCTCCTCCTCGGTTTTCCACACCCGCGACGCATTCTTGCCGATCCCGCGCAAGATGCCCTTGCGAGGGACCCCTTGCTCGTCGAGCAGGTCCGGGTGCTTGAGGATGTTGTGGGAAAGCTCATGTCCGAGGACGACCGCAACCTCGTCGTCATTCTTCAGAAAATCGAGCAATGCCGTCGTCATGATCACCGTCGATCCGCTCGCAAAGGCATTGACCTGCGTGGATCGGGCGAGCCGCACACGGCCATAGCAGCCGCGCTCCGATTCGAGCGTGAGCTCCATCGTCCGTCCTTCGCGCAGGACTTGCAGCCTGGCCGGGCCCTTGCGCAGCGCCGCCTCCAACCGCGTCTCCTCGGCCTCGGCACGCTTGCGCCATAGCTTCCGTTTGGCCTCGGCCGCGATCGAGGCGCCGCTGGCGAACGCGTCTCCGTTGACCGCCAGCAACACGTCGCCGGCCTGAAGGCCGGCGCGGAAGGCCGGCGTGTCGGCAAGCACGCTGAGAATGCCCGGCCCCCGGTCGAGCGCATAACGATCCATCATCTGCGCCCGATCGGCGGGCCCGTATTCGGCAAGATGATGGAAGAGCATCCCGGTAAGCGGGTGCGTTTCCGGGCAGATGGGGCCGCCGCTCCGTGCCAGGCGGTAGGCGATCGCCGCGACCCTGGCGTCGCTCTCGCGAAGGGTGGAAGCAATCGGGGAGCTCCCGTGCGTCTGCCCGAATGCGGCCGCACTCCACGACAATATGATGGCGCAGAGAACAGCAAGTGCTTGTGGGCGGATCACGATGTCTTTGAGCACGGCTGGGAGCGGAGTCCGGATCGGCGGGGGATGAAGAAGGGCGCAGGCGGAGACCTCACCTGCTCAGCACACAAAAAAGGGCCGGATGAACGCGTCACCCGACCCCAATTCGTCTTTATGCGAGCGCCCGTTACGGGGTGGTCGGCAGATCGTCGTCGTCGTCGCTGGTCGCGGCGAGAACGCCGAGCACGACTGCGACAAGAGCGATCAACGGGATGATGAAGCCGCCACGAAGCGCGCTGCCCGAATCGATGGACTCGCTCGCCGGGGCGATCTCAGCCGCGCTCTGCGCAGCGGCGACGGTCGGCGCCGTCATCAACGCAACCGCAGCGGTCGCAACAACTAGTCCCTTGAAACCCACGTCAGCTTCTCCCTTCGTACTCAAAATCTGATCTTCTCGATTTCACCGCTTAACTATCCGAGGTGGTAGCAGATGTCCACCCCGAAACGTTCCCGCCCTCCATCGCGGGCCGGCTCGTAAACAGCCTATGGTTTACGAAAGCTGAAACACGAACTCCGTACACCAAAAAAGGCTGCGGCGCGCTGGTTATCTTGACGTGCCTGTTGCAAAGAAGCGACAGGCAAGGCCGTCCGATCGGCCCCTGCTTGCGGCGAAAAGGTTTAGCTTCCAAGGGGTTGAGATGTTCGTCGGCGGAGAGGTACGTGCATTGATGAAGGAAGCTGTCCGAATCTGGTCTGCGCTGCTCGCAGCAATCCTGTTGCTGCTTGCCGCAGGCCCTGCCTCGGCGGCGGTACAAATCACCTTCTACTCGAAGGAACTCGGCGCCTCCTTCCCCCATGCGTTCGTCATTCTCGAAGGCACGCTCGATCGGACCGGCGAGCGAATCGCTGAGGATTATGGTTTCACCGCCAAGACGGTGAGCCCCGCGATACTCCTCGGGCGGGTGAAGGGGGAGGTGGTGAGCGACCACAAGCCCGATTACGTGCGCGCCAGCGACAAGCATTTCACTCTCACCCTCACCGATGACGATTATGATCGGGTGATGGCGACGATCGCTCGCTGGCGGACGGCGAAGCAGCCCTCCTACTCGCTGGACAAGGCGAATTGCATTCACTTCGTCGGAGAGATCGCGACCACGCTCGGCATGGACAGCGCCCCGCGAAAGGGCCTGATGCGGCGGCCTCGGTCGTTCCTGGAGGCGCTCACCGCCGACAACCGAAGCTGGCTCGTCGCGCACAATGCCGTGATTCATCGAACCCAGAAAGCCGCGGCTGCGCCGGGCGCTTGACAGGCGTCACCGGTTTGCCGTTAGCCGCGCGCCGGGGGCTCTTTCGAAACATTCCGAGCCTTTTTGATTCCTTCAATCCAAGCGAGGTCGCATGAGCGCGTCCAGTCAAGATCATATCGTCGTCGTCGGCCTGGGTTATGTCGGGCTTCCACTTGCGGTCGCGCTGGCCAAGAGTTTCGACGTGACCGGCCTCGATATCGATCGGCGACGGGTCGAGGAGCTGCGCAACGGCCACGATCGGACCCACGAGGTCGACGGAGAGATACTGAAGGCCTCGCGCCTCAAGCTGACCAGCGAAGCGCGTGAAGGCGCCGGTGCCGACGTCTACATCGTCACGGTACCGACACCGGTCGATGCCGCCAATCAGCCGGATCTTGGGCCCGTCATCGGCGCCACCCGTTCGGTCGCCAAGTTGCTCGATCCCGCGCGCAAGGCGATCGTCGTCTACGAAAGCACCGTCTACCCCGGAGTCACCGACGAGATATGCGGGCCGCTGATCGAAGAGGTCTCCGGCCTGGTCCGCGGCCGCGATTTCTTCCTCGGCTATTCGCCGGAACGGATCAATCCGGGCGACCGTGAGCATACCGTCGACCGGATCGTGAAAGTGATCGCAGGGGAAAATGACGAGATCACCGAACGGCTGGCTGCCATTTACGGGGCCGTGACCAGCGCCGGCGTGTTTCGCGCCAAGTCGATTCGTGCGGCGGAAGCTGCGAAGGTGATCGAGAATGCCCAGCGCGACATCAACATCGCCTTCATGAACGAGATCACCCAGATCTTCTCCAAGCTCCACATCTCGATATGGGACGTGCTCGAGGCCGCCGGCACGAAGTGGAACTTCCTCAAGTTCCAGCCGGGCCTGGTCGGCGGCCACTGCATCGGGGTGGATCCTTACTACCTGAGCTACAGGGCGCAGCAGCTCGGCCAGGAGCCGCACGTCATCCTCTCGGGCCGGTCCACCAATGACGGCATGGGTGCGTGGGTCGCGGACCAGCTGCACGGCCGTCTCGGCCGTGCCGGCAAGGCGCTGATCATGGGCCTCGCCTTCAAGGAAAACGTGCCGGACCTTCGCAACAGCCGGGTAATCGACGTCATCCGACGCCTTGAAGCCGTCGGCCACGAGGTCGTCGTTCACGATCCGCTGGCAGACCCGGCCGAGGCCGACCATGAATATGGCATCGCGCTTGCTGCCGACGGTCTGGAAGGAAGCTATGATCTGGTTCTGGTCGCAGTTCCGCACGAAGCCTATTCGGCGCTGTCCGATGAGCAGCTGCAGGGGCTGGTGAAGCAGGGTGGCCTGCTCGCCGACCTCAAGAATCTGTACGCGCGGCGCCCGCTCAGCGGCGTCGATCGCTGGAGCCTCTAAAGGAAGAGGCGACGGTCCCGTGACCGCCGCCTCAACCTCTGCTCGGCGCACCTTCAAAGGAGCGGGTAGCGGTCAAAGACCGTGGTAACTTTTGTACCAGTCGACGAAGCGCGGAACGCCTTCGTCGATCGTGGTCGCCGGCTCGAAGCCGAGGTCGCGCTGAATCGCGCTGATGTCGGCATAGGTGTCGCGCACATCGCCCGCCTGCATCGGCAGCAGCTGCTTCTCGGCTTCGCGGCCACAGGCCTGCTCGATCAGGGAGATCATCCGCGTGAGCTCCTCCGAACGATGGTTGCCGATATTGTAGAGACGATGCGGGCTGCGGCTGCCGCCTGCCTTGATCTCCCCGTCATCCGGTGCCGGATTGTCGTGACAGGCGACGATGCCGCTGACGATATCGTCGATATAGGTGAAGTCGCGGCGCATGTTGCCCTCCCCGAACACGTTGATCGGCTCGCCGGCGAAGATCGCCTTGGTGAACAGCCACATCGCCATATCCGGGCGCCCCCAGGGTCCGTACACGGTGAAGAAGCGCAAACCGGTCTGGGGCAGGCGGTAAAGGTGCGAATAGGTCTCGCTGATAAGCTCGTCGGCCTTCTTGGTGGCGGCATAAAGCGAGAGCGGCTGGTCGACCCGATCCTCCACCCGGAACGGCAGCGTGTCGTTGCCGCCATAGACTGACGACGACGAGGCGTAGACGAAATTGGCGAGTTGCCGATGGCGGGCGAGCTCGAGCATGTTGAGATGCCCGACTAGGTTGGAATGCACGTAGGCGTGCGGGTTCTCGATCGAGTAGCGGACGCCCGCCTGGGCGCCGAGGTGGATGACCTTGTCGAACGACTTGCCAGCCATTGCCTCGGTCAGCGCCGCATTGTCGGCAAAATCCGTCTCCAGAAAGGTGAAGCCGTTGTGGCGCCGCTGGAGTTCGGCGATCCGGTCGCGCTTCAGCTTGGTGCTGTAATAATCGTTGACGGCGTCGAGCCCGATCACCTGCTCGCCGCGCGCCATCAGACGGTCGCTCACGTGGAAGCCTATGAAGCCGGCGGCGCCGGTCACGAGTGTGGTCATCGTTTCTGCCTGATTTAAGCTGAGGAAGAACGCCCTTAACCGAAGCCTGCCTTCCAACTCAACGCCCCTGCGCTGCGCACGCGTCCCAATGTGCGGCCGCGACGAGGCGAGGAAGCTCCGTCATCGCTCCGCCTTTCACTTGGCGGAGTAGACTTGACCGGTGCTTTTCTCCTATCGACGGGGCCTTCAGCATTCGAGCCGCTTTCCAGCCGCGAGCATATCCTTCGTGTCCATTGCACCCGCCAAGATCGCCAGCGCCCGTCGGACGCTATGGCACCGTGTCCGTTTCCAGCTCGGCGCAGGATTGCTGCTGGCCGTCGCGATCCCCTACTTTCTCCGGCTTCAGCTGGAATATGGGCAGTCGGACGTCGAAAGTCTCAACAACTCGCTTCTGGGCACCGTCGCGGCGCTCTTGCTCGGCTATTATGCCTTTCGCCGGGTGTCCCATTATCCGGGCGTCAGGGCTTCCTATCACATCCTGCCGTCGTTCGCGGCCTCGTTCGGGCTCGCCCTTGCCGTCTTCTTCTTCGCGCGGCTCGATTATAGCCGCCTTCACTTCCTCGCGAGCTTTGTGCTCTGCGTCGGCTGGTACTACGTCGTCTATTTCAAGCTGCAGCGGCAGCAGCGTTTGCGGATCGGCGTCGTCCCCGCGGGGGACGTCGAGCATCTCTTCGGCATTCCGGAAGTCGCCTGGGTGCGGCTCGACGCGGGCTCGCGGGAGCAGCCCTGCGATGCGATCGTCGCCGATCTGCGCGCCGACATGCCCGATGAATGGGAACGTTTCCTCGCGGATCGCGCGCTCGCCGGAACGCTCGTCATGCACGTCAAGCAGATGGAGGAATCGCTCACCGGTCGTGTCGCGATCGAGCATCTCTCGGAGAACACGCTGGGCTCGCTGATCCCGGGGATCGTCTACGCCAAGATCAAGCGCCTCTCCGACATCGTCGTCTCCATCGCGGCGCTTCCCGTCCTGATCCCGCTCTTTGCAATACTCGCCATCCTGATCCGGCTCGATTCGCCCGGGCCGATCTTTTTCCGTCAGGAACGGATGGGCTATCGCGGACATCCGTTCCGCATGTGGAAGTTTCGCACGATGCGTCACGGCCATGCCGCTGCCGATGCCCGTGAGGCGGCGATGACTCGCGATGGCGACGATCGGGTGACGAAGATCGGCCGTCCGCTGCGGCGCTACCGGATCGACGAACTCCCCCAGGTGATCAACATCCTCAAGGGGGAGATGAGCTGGATCGGCCCTCGGCCGGAGGCGGTGCCGCTGTCGCTCTGGTACGAGGCGGAACTGCCTTTCTACCGCTATCGCCACATCGTCCGCCCCGGCATCACCGGCTGGGCTCAGGTGAAGCAGGGGCACGTCGCCGAGGTCGAGGACGTGCTCTGGAAGCTTCATTACGACTTCTACTACATCAAGAATTTCTCGTTCTGGCTCGACGTGCTGATCGTGGCAGGGACGATGAAAACCGTGTTCAGCGGATTTGGGGCACGCTGATCGCGCTTCGCCGAAATCGTTTCCCAGCGCCTACAAGCGGGCGTCGCCCCGGCTCTTGAGAACGTCGACTGCATCGCGAACGGCCTGGCTGTCGCCGCGCGGAACCACCAGCACGGCGTCGTCGGTGACGATGATGGCGAGATCCTGCACACCTACGGCGACGACCAGGGGGCCTTCGCTGTGAACAAGGCAGCCCGACGACCGCAGCAGCGCGGTGTCGCCGACGGAGACATTGCCATCCTCATCCTTATCGCTGATCTCGTGCAGTGACTCCCAGCTGCCGACATCCGACCAGCGGACGTCCATCGGCACCACGGCAATGTTCGGGGCATGCTCCATCACCGCATGGTCGACGGAAATGTTGCGTACGGCTGCGAACGCTGCTGATCCGGGGCGCAGATACCGTTCGCTGCGCGTCCCCTCCGTAATTGCTTCGCGGCACGGCTCCAGCACGTCGGGCGCATGGGCGGCAAGCGCATCGAGAAAGGCGTCGGCCCGGAACAGGAAGATTCCTGCGTTCCATTGATAGCCGCCGTCGGCCAGATACGCGACGGCACGGCTCACATCGGGTTTTTCGACGAACCGCTCGACGCGGTATGTGCCGGCCGACAACGTCTCGCCTTGCTTGATGTAGCCATAGCCGGTCTCGGGACGGCTAGGCTTGATTCCGAATGTGACCAGCCATCCCTCGCGCGCTAGGGAGGCACCAGTGTCGATGGCGGCATTGAATGCCTCCACGTCGCCGATCAGATGATCGCTCGGCATGATCAGCAACAGGTCGTCAGGCGCCGCAGCAAGGGCCGCGAGCGTGATCGCTGGTGCGGTGTTCCGCGCCGCAGGTTCGAGGATGAGCCGGGCCTCGGGAGCGTGCGTTCCAATTAGCTGCTCTGTGACAGGCCGCGCCTGACCTTCGCTGGTAACAACCAGCGGTGCCGCGAATCGATCTCTGTCGGCGGTGCGATCGAGGGTCAGCTGCAGCATCGAGCGCGATCCCGTAAGGGACAGCAGTTGCTTGGGGCGGGCGGTGCGCGAAAGCGGCCAAAGGCGCGTTCCCGAGCCGCCGCACAGGATCACGGGAGTAATCGGCCGATCGTCGCGGCCTACAGCGCTGCTCAACGAGGAAATCCTTCTCCACCCAGAACGGGTGCTTTAGGGTCACTCGCCGCCATCAGCAAGGCAGGCGCCGGCCGCATCGGCTGCCAGAATCTTGTGGAATGGCGGCAACAAGGCGGATACGAAGCGCTCTCCACGAGGCGCCGGGCCCCTCCGGCGAGCGGCGCGCCCTGAGGGTGCGTGCCGTTCAGGAGGGCAGTCGCGCGCAACGCAGATTTCACGGGAAGTCCATGCTGATGCGGTATTCGGAGCGCTGATCCGCGGGCATGTCCAAACTGCTATACGTCACTCCAAGATTCTTCGATCCTCCGCAGGGGGGGCGAGCGATGCTGTCACGACTGCATTGGGAATGCCTCGGCCGGCTCCTTGGCGATCGCCTCCGCCTGCAGGAACTCGATCGTCATATTCCCACCGGTGCCGGGGCAATCGGCCAAGCGCTCGGCGGTTATCTCGACGGCCTCACGCCGTCGGTGGAAGACGCAATCCTCGCGCGTCTTCAGCAGGAGGATATCGGCAGCGTCTATTTAGACGGATCCAACCTCGGCCATCTCGCGCGTTCGATCCGTCGTCGCTTTCAGAACGTGCGGGTCTATACGTTCTTCCATAACGTCGAGGCACGGTTCTTCCTCGGCGCCCTCCGTCAGACCAGGGACCTTCGCGCCGTCGGGGTGCTCATTGCCAATTACTCCGCAGAGCGAATGGCGGTGCGATCAAGCCAGCGGCTGATCACTCTCAGCGAGCGGGACAGCCGCCTGCTGAAGCGACTCTATGGCAGGGCCGGCACCGATATTCTGCCGATGGCACTCGAAGACCAGTGCGCCTTCGCACCGGCGCCGGACGGGACGGATCCGAGTGACGCCGATTATGCTCTGTTCGTGGGCGGTGCCTTTTATGCAAATGTCGATGGCATACGCTGGTTCGCGCGTGAGGTTGCGCCCCATATCGGCTTGAAGACGCGGGTGGTCGGCCGGGGAATGGAACCGTATCGCGCGGATATCGAGCGATCGGGCAATGTCGAGCTGATCGGCGCCGTCGATCGTCTCGAGCCGTGGTATCGGGCGGCGAAGGTGGTGATCGCGCCAATCTTCGATGGATCTGGCATGAAGACGAAGATCGCGGAGGCGCTGATGTTCGGAAAGCGAGTGGTCGGTACGGCCGAAGCCTTTGCAGGCTATGGAGATGTGGTCGGTCGCGCCGGCTGGCTTTGCGAAACGGCGGGAGAGTTCATCAAGGCCATGCGTCAAGTCGAGGCGCTCGAGCTGCCGTCCTTCGACAGGTCGTTGCGACGCCTTTATGAGGAGAGCTTCTCCTTGGAGGCCGCGCAACTCAGGCTGGGCGCCATTCTCGGTGAGGAGCAACCGTGAGGAATCGTGTGCGACATCGGCGCGCGAACGTCGCTGAACGGCTCGGCGGGCACAGACAAATGAAGTGGGATCGATGAAGATTTGCGTAATCACGCCCAGGTACATGATTTCCGGAGTTGCCCTTGCGCAATATCGGTTTGCCCGTGCGCTCGTCGGGCAGGGGCATGATGTGGATCTGGTGATCGGCAGGGTCGATCCGCATCTCACCGTGCCGCCGGCCCCAGGGCTCAACATCGTCACGCTCAATAAGCCGAACGTGCGCAGCCTGTTCTTCCCCGTCTGGCGCTATCTCAGAGCCGCGAAGCCCGAGGTCGTCTTTTCGGCCGAGGATCATCTTAACGCGCTCGTGCTGTTGATCGCAATTCTCAGCGGATCGAAGGCCAAGATCAGCGGGTCGTGCCGGGTACGGCCATTCGACACCTATTCAAACGTTCCGTTCACGAAAAGATGGTTCCTGAAGCAGGTGATGCGTGCCGTCACCTGGCGAGCCGACGCGCTCACCTGCGTGTCGAAGGACATGGTCGAGCAATATCGGCAGGTGTTTGATGCGCCGCCGCATGTCTGCATCTACAACATCATCCAAGACAAGTCATCGACACAAAGGATGCGCGAGCCCGTCGACGACCCCTGGTTCGAGGCGGGGCAGGATCCCGTGCTCGTTGCGGCGGGAACCTTGGCTCCGTGGAAGGGCTTCGACGATTTGCTCGATGCGATCGCAGTACTGAAGGCTCGGGGCCGCATGGTGAGACTCACCATTCTCGGTGAAGGTCCGCTCCGCACGCATCTGGAGGAGAAAGTCGTTTCCCTTGCGCTCTCCGATCGTGTTCGGCTCCCAGGTTTCACCACTAACACGCTGAAATATTTCAGCCGCGCGGATGCCTTCGTCCTGTCATCTCACGTCGAGGGGCTTCCCAACGTGCTCGTCGAGGCGATGATGTGCGGCCTGACGCCGGTGGCGACCGATTGTCCCACCGGCCCGCGTGAAGTGCTGCAAGATGGGCGTTACGGATACCTCGTCCCGGTCCGGGATCCGGCAGGCCTTGCCGATGGAATCGAAAGGGCGCTCGCTGCTCCGATTCCGCCTGAAGTGCTTGCCGAAGGGGTAGCGCCATTCGAGGAGCAGACGGTGATACGTCGCCATTTCGAAGTTCTCGGCCTCGCCGAACCGATCGCGGCCTGATCCCGTGCGTGTCGGCCTCAACGCAATTTGCTTCAACGATCGCCCCTCGGGCGCAAATCAGCGGTTTGCTGGGATCTACGGAGCGCTCATCGCACGCTGCCCCGAGATTGAATTCGTCATATTCGAGCCGGTAGATTGCCGTGTTGCCGATTGGTTCGGCGGCGCTCCGAACGTCACCGTCCGGCGCACTCCGCTGCCGAGCACTGGTCGGGTGCGGCGCGCGATCGGAGGTCTGCTTTACTGGCGGCGCGCGCTGAAGCGGGAGAAGCTGGATCTCTTCGAGATGTTTCATCTCCCGCTGCTGCGTGCCCCCGATTGCCCGACGGTGATGACGGTACACGACGCACGCCCGGTGCTTCGCAATGTACCGCTGATGAAGCGGCTCTTCTATGGGCGGATACTCAAAAGCGGTCTGAGGCGAGCGGATCATGTGATCACCGTGTCGGAGACGATGCAGGAGGAAATTGTCGGGATCGAGCCGCGGGCGTCCGTGAGTGCGATCTACAACGGCATTGATCCTAGCCGATTTCAGGACGTCAACCGGGATGAAGCTGAAGGCACACGCATGAAGCTCGGCCTTCCGGCCCGCTTCATCCTTGCGGTCGGACATCTCGAAGCCCGCAAGAATTACTTGCGCCTGCTCGCGGCACTCGCACAGCTCCGCGCCGACGGAGAACCGATCGCGCTGGCGATCGTCGGAAACGAAGGCGGCGAGGGCGCAACGGTGGCGGCAGAGGTGCGCCGTTTGAACCTCGACGAGCACGTTCGCCTGCTGCAGGGCGTCAGCGACCAGGAGCTTTCGCACATCTACGCGCTGTCCGAACTGGTCGCTTTCCCGTCGACCTATGAAGGGTTCGGGATTCCGATCCTGGAGGCGATGGCTGCACGCCGGCCGCTGGTGCTAAGCGACATACCGGTGTTTCGTGAGCTCACCGAGGACAAGGGCGCCTATTTCCCTCCCGACGACGCCGTTGCGATGGCGGCGACCATCCGGGACGTGCTCGCCAGCCCCGATCGCCAGCAGGCACTAGTGGCTTATGGCGAGCGGCGGATCGCCGACTTCACCTTTCCTGCGCTCGCTCGGCAGGTTGAGCAGGTCTACAAGTCCAAGGCGTAATCGGCGTTGATCAGAAGGTTTGCATGTTCTCGGTCGTCATACCTTTGTACAACAAGGGCGCGTTCATAGGTCGGACGGTCCGAAGCGCACTCGCGCAAAGCTTTCAAGAGTTCGAGCTGATCATCGTCGACGACGGTTCCACAGACGACGGACCGGCGCAGGTCGCATCATTCCAGGATCGGCGCCTTCGTGTCATCCGACAGCCCAATGCGGGGAAGGGCGCTGCACGCAATCTCGGGATGCAAAAGGCTTCGCGCCCCTGGATCGCCTTCCTTGATGCGGATGATTACTGGTTTCCCGATCATCTTGCCGAGCTGGAGACGATGGCGCGGCTCCATCCGGAGGCAGGTTTGCTTTCCACCAGCTACGCAGAGGGGGCGGATCCCGCCGCATCCCAGCCCCATCATGGCGCCGACATCAGGCCCATCGACTATCTCGCCGAGGCCGCCCGCTCCGTGGGGATCGTTTGGTCCTCGGCAACCGCCGTCCGCCGCGACCTCGCAAACGATCTCGGCGGCTTCGGACACTGGCGCACTGGCGAGGATCTCGAATATTGGATGCGCGTGGCAATGCGGGCGCCGGTCATCAAGTCCGACCGGGTAACGGCTTACTACTTCCGAAATGAGAATAGTGAGATGGCACAGGTGCATCGGGCGGAGAAGACCGCCCCGCTTACTCGCGGCCTCTTTGAGATCTGGCCTTCCGTCGCCTTCCTGGAAAGCATCAAGGGAGACCTCGTACCTGATCGATGCGACGCAGCCGAGCGCTATCAGCGCAGCGCCGCCTGGCTGACAATGATCGGACGGCTCGCCGTGTTCGATATCGACGGCGCCCGCGCGATTGGGCGGCAAATGCCTGGACGCCGGCTCGATCGTGCGGGCATGCTGTCGCTAGTGCTTGCGCTTCCTGGCCCGGTTCTTCGATCTGCCCTACGGCTGCGCATGCGATTGCGCGGGTCGCGCGACTGAGCGTAGGTCGCTTTCAGGCGCGAGCCATCGTTCTGGCCGACGTCTTAAGACGCCCGAGTCGGCGCCGCATCCGCTTGCCGGCGCTGTATCCGGCGCCAAGCAGGCGGCTCAGACCGGACATTTTGACGATCGAGTCGGTCCGCTCGGCATAGTGGCCATCGAAGAAGGTCCGATGCTGCTCGCCGGCGACGACGCTGTATTCGAGGCCAAGCATGCGCTCATTAGGGAGCACCGTGCACTCGTTTCGTTCGAGGAGCGGCGTGATCGCAAGCGTATAGGCGACCGGCCCGGTGAGCGTGAAAACGGCCTCCCGGCCGACACCGTCGCGCCAGGGTCGGTAGCGTTCGATGTTGCGAAGGACATGATCGATCACGGCGCGGAGCAGGGGATGACCCGGTGCTGCGATGATGTGCCACTGCTGGAACTCGCCACCTTCCACATGCTCGAGGCCTCTTTGCAGACCCCAATTCTCGTGGCTGCCACCTTTGCCGTTGTCCCACTTGGCCAAAAGCATTCTGCGGTCGTCTGTGGTGATCTCGTCGAGAGGTCGTGTCGCCGTGCTCTTGATGTCCAGATACACGCCGCCGACCTGATACATCAGCAGGTATCGAAAGAGATCCGCGCGTGCCGCGCCGTAGGCCGGGTTGATCCGGAGGTAGCGTGCCAGCATTTCTGAGCCATAATGCTCGGCGATAAAGGATTCGATATCGGCGTCATCGTACAGGCGATGCTTCCATCCGGGATTGCGCCGCCTCAGCGCATCAACATTGTCCCGAAGCTTCGAGGGAAGATCTTTGGTGGCATAGGTTTGGTGAATGATGCGCGGAACGGAGGAGCCCAGAGCCACCATCTTTACGTCGATCGTCATTCGCTTATTAAGACTCCAGAAGAACCCACGACTGCTCCATTCCAACGATTGCCGTTCAGGCTGCCGTTTGCGCGCCTCCGAGCACGACCTGCTCGTAAGTGCCCTCCTGAACGATCCGCCCGGATTCCAGCCTGTAGACGGTATCGCAGCCTGCGACGGTCGAAAGGCGGTGCGCAATGAGGATAATGGTCAGCTCGCGATCAAGCTCCGAGACAGAGTCCATCACCGCCGCTTCGGTAGCAGCATCGAGCGCGCTGGTGGCTTCGTCAAGAACGAGTATCGAGGCGTCTTTATAAAGAGCACGGGCGATTCCGATCCGTTGCCTCTGCCCTCCTGATAGCCTCACGCCTCGCTCGCCGACGCGCGTTTCGAAGCCTTCTGGAAGACTGTCGATGAACGCGGCGATGTCGGCCCGGGCAGCCGCCCTGCGGATCCTGGCCATGTCGATGTCGTTGCGATGGAAACCGAAGGCTATGTTCGCCGCGATCGTATCATCAGCTAGGAAAATGGCCTGGGGAACATGAGCGATCCGTGTTTGCCACTCGGCAATGTTGCTTTCGTCGAGAGTTGCCCCCCCCACTCGCAGCTGTCCCCGCGATGGCTGCAGCAGTCCCATCATCACGTCGACGAGCGTGCTTTTCCCGCTGCCCGTCTTGCCGACGAAAGCGACGCGCTCGCCCGCGCGGATACATAGACTTATTCCCTGCAAAACATCGTGATCGGGAGCGTAGCTGAACCACAGATCGCGCGCTTCGATATCCAACTTGGCCGGCAGCGTCGCTGCCCCTCGGCTCGGCACGGCGGTGCTGACCGGAGCATTCATCAGATCAACGACGTCTTTGAGTGCGTGGGCATTGATCGAGTAGCCGGCCCACCCTCGATAGATCGCCTGCACCAGCGGCAGAAGCCGTTGCGCGCCGATTGCCAGCGCGCCGAGCACCGGGAGCGCAGCGAGCACCCCGCCCGGCTGTGAAGTGAAATAGATTGCAAGCAGGGCAAAGACGACGATACCGAAGCTCTCGACCACAAAACGCGGAGCATCGATCACCACACCGGCATGCACCTGCAGGCGTCGCATTTCCTCCTCAATCTCTCCCAACTTCTGTCGGAAGATCGGCTGTGAGTGGTCGAGGATGATGTCGCGCATGCCGCCCCAGACCTCCTGAACGACCTTGAGGCGCTCGGTGCGCACTGCCGAGCTCCGATGGGAGTTCGCGATCAACGCCTTCTTCGTGAAGAGGCTGATCGAAACATAGAGGAGACCGACCGATAGCAACGCAGCAGCAGCGCTCATGGGATCGATCAGAAACAGGAATGCAAGGATGAACAGCGCGATCACGGCGGAGGTGAATGCAAGCAGTCCAGGCGACAGGATTGCTGTCGCTACCAGGTGAATCTTCTCTACGGCCGCCAACGCAACGCTGCTGTTCTGACGCACGTAGATTTCGTATGGCCGATGCAGCAGGCGCTCGAAAACCCGCATGCTGACGTCGTGTGCGAGTCCGTAGACAAATCGATGGCTCGCCCAGGTGAGAGCGGATCGGATGACGGCCGCTACGACTGCCGCGGAGACGAGTAGGACGGCTGCTGCGACGATCGCCTCGCGGCCATTGGTCGCGCCCAGCATCTCCAGCAAAGATTGCACCGCCCGGTATTTGGCGAAGTAGCTAGGATCTGCGGCCAGCGCGAGGAGCGGCACGACCGCTCCGATCGTCAGCAGCTCGGCGATCGCACCAAGCAGCATCAACGCAGCAGTGCCGAGCAGCTGTAGCCGGCGCTGCCGTCCCATGATGCTATAGAGGGCGGCTAAACCGCCCCGAGCCGGCGCCTCTCTTCTAGCGCTCGGTAAATCCTCACTGCTCATAGTTTTCCTTGCGTGAACATGGACGCTCTGCATCCGCGCGAGTCCAGTTGTTCCATGGCAACTCGGCAGTGCGAAATCCATTCCAATGACGATGCGGGTCAGCTGCAGGCGGGCTGCTAAATTGGAGACCTGCCGAGATCGAGCCGCTGGCGAACCACCCGCTCAAGCTTAGCAGCCCAGACCTGCCAGTCCAGACGGTTCGCGGCGTCTTCCAGCGCTGCGGCCGACATCCGCTCATATGCGTCGGGATGGTTCAGCAGCGCTTCAATATGACTCGCGAACGTGTCTCCCGAAGAACCGACCGGCAGCAGAATGCCGGTTTCTCCGTCGCTTACCACAGTCGTGACGCCGCCGGTGGCATAGCCGAGCGACGGGAGTCCGTGATGTGCTGCTTCGGCGAACACGATCCCCCATGCTTCGGCGGCAGTTGGCAGGATGAAGAAAGAGGCTTCTGAGTACAGGCGATTCAGAGTCGCTTGGTCCGCCGGGGAACTTTTATCGATGAAGCCGTGGAAGGTGACGTTCGGCAGTGGCGATGCACCTTCCAGCACCTCCTCGCTGCAGCCGACGATGTCGAGCGAGCTCTGGATCCCGCGTTCTGCAAGCGCGCGTACCGCACTGAGAGCTACTGGGCCGCCCTTGCGTTTCCAGTCGGTGCCGACGAACAACAAGCGTACGGGCCCGCCCCCAAGTCGGCGCGGGAGGCGTCGCTCTGGTGGCATGTTGGCCCCCCAGGCGATTTGCACAACCTGTTCGGCGGGCATGCCCTGCTTCTCGATGGCAGACCGACAGGCCCAATGAGACGGAAAGTGCACCAGCAAAGATTCGTGGAAGGCGCGGTGTTCGGCGGCGCGAGCCTTGCGTTTGGCGGTCACCGAAAGCTGGCGGAACATGTCGTAATATTCTACCAAATCGGGAATGACCGCGTCCGTAATCGTGACGACCGGCAGGCGCTCGGTGAAAAGATAGGCGGCGTCGGTCAGCGCGACGGCGAACACGACATCGGGGCGAGCGGCTTCGAGCTTCCTGATTGTGCGGGCCGCCGCAAGACGCGAGTAGAAGCGCGACCAGCTATACTCGAAGCGTCCTCCCGTCAGCAGCTTGGCCGCTCGCCCGAGCGGCCGGTACCAATCCGCCCATACCTGCTCGACCACCAATGTGACGTCGAACTGCCGTTCAAGCGCCTTGAGCATGTGGTGGGGCGTGCCGGACCAGAGTTTGATGTCACGCGGATTGCCGTTTGCGATGAAGGCGGCACGAAGCGTCCTAGTCATCGCCGATCAAACCTGCATGGCGGGACGGCTCCTCCGTTATTGTCCGATCTGGTCACAGTGCCGTTCCGCCCATCATCTATTGTGGTCTCAGACGCTGGGACGCCGTATGTAGAGGTCCCACATCGTAGATCGATCCTGGATGTCGAACTGCTGTCTCAGGGACGGCAGGAACCGGGAGTGGAGCTCGTTGGTTCGATCGTCACGAAGTACCAGCACCGTGTCAATGTCGGCTGGAATAGCATTGAGCGCTTTCATGATCGGTGATTCGTGACTTGCGCCAAGCGGGAAGCTGAGGACTGGTTGGGACTGCAGCACGAAAGGCCATGTGCTCGAGTAGAAGCTTAGGACCTTCCGCTGCCGGATGTTCGGCAAGCGGGACAGAAGTGCGAGTCCATCCGCATGGGCATATTGCCACTCGTAATCCCCCATCCACCGCGCGCTTTGTTCGAGGTGCAGCCGATCGCCAATCTTCTTGATGGCGATCGAGGGCCGCGTAAATAGCGGCGTCTGGGACGTCTCCGGCCGTTCGACGATCAGTCCCGCAAGCGTACCGCTCTTGAACAGGGAAAGTTCGCCGCCACGTGCCTGACCGCGAAGCCCAACCAGCACGTTCATCAGGTAGGGTGTCATGAAGGTAAGGGCGTATACGGCCAGAGCGATCGTGAACATGCGGGCCTCACCGTCTTCCCGATGCAAGCCTTCGTCCGCCGCCATGATCACGACGAACGCGATCATCGGGGTGGTCGCGGCGATGAAATAATCCAGGGAGCCGGTCGTCAGCGTAGCGAGCATACCGAGCGGGAGGATCGCAGCGAGTACGCTCAACTTGATTGCCAGCCACCTTCCTTCTTTGCGCGTAACCCAAAGATAAGCGATCGACCCGGCCGCGATTGCTAGCCCGAAGAAATTATAAAGGCTGTTATAGAAGAGTTTGCGGAACGCCCAGTCGATGATGAACCCTACCCCTGCGACCGCGGAAAGGTCGCCCGGCGCCTTCATATAGGCTTCCGGCCCATAACCTAGAACGGCCCAGCCCATGGCGATCATTGCGATCCCGTACAACGCGCAGTGAAGCAGTCCTTTCAAGCCGTTGCGGTAAAGCAAGGGAGCAGCGGCAGGTACGAGCAGAATGGCGAAGGTGAGCTTGGTGACGAGGATCAGGAACGCTGCCGCCGCGCATACGAACAACTCCACTTGGCGGAGAGGCTGGTCTGACAGCAGCACCGTCGCATAGCATGTGATCGCCAAGGCCCAGCACAGCCTGTTGTAGTACATCGAGTAGGAATGGCGGAATATCTCGGCTCCGCCGTCTTCGAAAGGGGACCAGGTCAAACTGGTTGCAGAGAGCAGGACCAGCAGGAGCGCGAACGTGGCGAGGCGAGCCTGGCGCGCGATGCCGCAGTAGAACAGCGCCGCGCAGATGAAGAAGCCGATGACGATCGCCTGCTCGATCGCCTTGAACGTCGGGCCAAAGAGTCGCATCGCCCAATCGATCAGGTAGATCTCGTAACCGCCGAATTGCCACACGAAATCGACGTGCGGAACGTAGCCGTGGTGAACCAGGTAGCCGGCGTTCAGCAAGTAGAAGCAGTCGATGACGTACTTGTTGGTGTAGGTGTTCGGCAGGATCAACGCCAGTGAGGCGAACGCTATCGCACCGAAAAGCAGAGCTCCGCTCAACCAGAGCGGCGGAGCCATCGTTGCAAGGCGCCGTCCACGCTTCGCCATGGCCAGATCGCTCATCGGCCGCGAATTTCCGTGGCCACGGAGGCGATCGTCTCTACCATATAATCGAGGCGTGCCTCGTCGATCCCCGGCCAGACCCCGATCCAGAAACTGTCGTTCATGATCTTGTCGGTGTTGTCGAGCGTGCCGTGCACCCGATAGGCGACGTCGCGGAAGGCAGGCTGCTTGGTGAGGTTGCCGGCGAAAAGGAGCCGGGTACCCACCTTGCGCTCCTCCAGCGTCTTCGTGAGCAGATTCCGATTGACGCCACTGCCGTCCCGGACCGTCAGAAGATAGCCGAACCAGCTCGGATCGGTGCCGGGGGTGGGAACCGGCAGATGGAAGAGCTCGTCCAGACCCGCGTCCCGTAGCCTTCGCTCCAGGCCGGCGAAGTTCTCCCGCCGTCGCGCCACGAAATGATCGAGCTTCTTGAGCTGGCTCACTCCGACGGCCGCCTGCATGTCGCTGACCTTCATGTTATAGCCGATATGGCTATATGTGTATTTGTGATCGTAGCCCTTGGGCAGCTCGCCCAGCCGCCAGCCGAAGCGTTTGTTGCAGGTGTTGTCCACGCCGGGCTTGCAATAGCAATCGCGGCCCCAGTCGCGGAACGACTCGGCTATCTTCGCGAGCAGCGGGCTGTTCATGAGAACGGCACCGCCTTCGCCCATGGTGATGTGGTGCGCAGGATAGAAGCTCAGGGTCGCCACATCCCCGAACGTCCCAACGTGCTGACCGCCGACAAGCGCGCCAAAGGCGTCGCAGCAATCCTCGATCAGATACAGGTTGTGCGCCTTGCAGATCGCTGCCACCCTCTGAACGTCGAACGGATTGCCGAGTGAATGAGCGATCATAACCGCCTTGGTCTTCGGCGTGATCGCTGCCTCGAGGAGGTCCACGTTGACGTTGTGCGTCTCGACATCGACATCGACGAACACTGGGATGCAGCCATATTGAACGATCGGCGCAACGGTGGTCGGAAAGCCTGCCGCCACCGTGATCACTTCATCGCCCGGTTTGATCCTCTTCTCGCCAAGTTTCCAGGAGGTCAGGCAAGCGAACGCCAACAGGTTCGCGGCAGACCCGGACACGGTCAGCTTCGCATGGCGACGGCCGAAGATCGCGGCGACCTCGGTCTCGAACTGATCGGCGTAGCGCCCGGCGGTCAGCCACATGTCGAGGGAGGCATCGATGAGGTTCGCGCAATCGTCCGCGTCCATCACCTTTCCCGACGGCGGTATGTAGGTCTCTCCAGGCACGAACGGAGCCGGAGGGCGTGACTCGTGAAACTGTCGGGCAAGGCGGATGATTTCAGAACGCAAATCGTCAGTCATGTCGATCCTGTCGTGGGGAGGTGGCTGCACTGCCAAGTCGATTTCGAAACGCTCGTTAGCGGCTTCAAACCAGAACGTCGATGGGGCACGCTCCCGCGCAGGGGACGGGCGTGCCGAGGAGCACGCCGTGGAGGAGCGTTTTCGCTTGGCAGCGCGCCGGATTTGATGCGATGCGGCGCGCCATGGCAAACAAGCTCATTTCGATCGTCACCCCGTGCTACAACGAAGAAGAAAACGTTCGGGAGCTTGTCGCCCGTATCCGGGGGGTGTTCGCGCAACTACCGGATTATGATTATGAGCACATCCTCATCGACAATGCTTCCACCGATGGAACCGCACAGGTGCTGCGTCAGCTTGCGGGCGAGGACAGCCGGACGAAGGTGATCCTCAACACCCGCAATTTCGGCCACATCCGGTCGCCTTATCATGCCATCCTCCAGGCAAGCGGTGAGGCCGTGATCCACCTCGTCGCCGATCTTCAGGACCCCCCTGAGATGATCCCGGATTTTCTTGCGAAGTGGAGCGAGGGCTTCAAAGTGGTGCTGGGTGTCAAGACCCAGTCGCAGGAGTCGCCCGCCATGTATGCGATCCGGAAGTTGTACTATGATCTCAGTGGCCGTTTGTCCGAGGTTCGACTTATTAAGAACTACACGGGATTTGGGCTCTACGACCACGTGGTGGTGGAGCAGTTACGCCAAATTGATGATCCGTACCCCTATTTCCGCGGCCTCATTGCCGACCTTGGGTACGAAGCGGCATTGATCCCCTTCAATCAGCCTGTTCGAAAGCGCGGAATAACAAGCAACAACTTTTACAAGTTGTACGATATCGCGATGCTAGGGATTACCAATCATTCGAAAATTCCGCTACGTATGGCCACGATGGCAGGCTTCTTCCTGTCTGCCGCCAGTCTGTTTATTGCACTGGGTTATTTGATTGCAAAGCTCCTGTTCTGGAGCCAGTTTGCCCTTGGAACGGCGCCCATTCTGATCGGGTTTTTCTTCTTCATGTCGGTTCAGCTCTTCTTCATCGGCATTATCGGCGAGTATGTCGGTGCGATCCACACCCAGGTTCAAAAGCGACCGCATGTGATCGAGAAAGAGCGCTTGAACTTCTGATCGTCGGCGCGCCCTGCGCCTGCAGGGCGGCGGCCCGGCGTCACGGCGCCGAAGGCGGCGGTCTCAAGCCGATACGGGTTGACGTACGGGTGCGGCTCCGCCAAGCCAATCACATCTCAGACTTAGAAAAGGGTGTGTGTCGTGACTCCGACCGAGCGGAACATGTTGGACCTCTTGAAGAAAGGGCGCGATCATCACGGGGTGGTGGCAGTGAAGGCCGAGTTCGAGGCCGAAGGTACGCGCCCCGACGAGTTTCACCGGTTGCTCGAGCTCGCGCAGCGGGCGGGCCTCAAGGTAGCGTTGAAAATTGGCGGCTGCGAGGCTGTATCGGACCTGCTCGCCAGCAAGGTCTACGGCGTGGACTATATCATCGCGCCGATGGTCGAAACTCGTTACGCACTGTCTAAGTTCGTTGATGCCAAGAACAAGACCCATGGTCCGGACGAAGCCCGTACCGAGTTCCTGTTCAACCTGGAAACCGAGACAACGCTGCAGAATCTGGACGACATGCTGCCTCTCGCCAAGGAGGGCGTTGATGGCGTGGTCTTCGGCCGGGTTGATTTCACCTTGTCGCGGGGCATGCCGCGGGGGGCAATCAACGAAAGGTCAATCACGGACGCGGTGCTGAAGGTGGCTCAGGCTTGCCGTGCGGCGGATCTCGAGCTGGTGGTGGGTGGCTCGGTGTCGCCCGACGCGGTGGAAGCCTTGCGTGAGATCCAGGCGGTGCGCCTTGATCGCTTCGAAACACGCAAGGTCATCTTCGACGGAGCAGCGGTTACGACCGATGCGATCTTCGACGGCATCGCCAATGCGGTCGACTTCGAGTTGCTCTGGCTCAAGAACAAGCGGGAATATTACCAGCGTATTGCCGACGAGGATCTCGCTCGTATCGAAATGATGGAAGCGCGGGCTCGCAAGGTGACGCCGCAGCAGATCGCTGCAGTCGGCTGAGGCGTCTCAAACGGTGCGCGGCGTCTACGGCCGGCGCTGGCGTGCAAGCCGGTTCTGGGTTCGCGCCGTGGCTGAGGGCCAGGGCGCCGTCTCGTGTGATCGGCACCGGCGGTGCCGACCGGAATGCAGTGCGGCGGCCGCGGACCTCGTTCCAGCGGCCGGATCATCAGGCGGCGAGTGCCTGAAACGTATTTAGAAATTGGAGCTGATCATGCAGACGAGCCCGTTCAAGATGAACGCAAAGCGGGAAATCACTGGAAGGACGGAGGCCGAGGAGGGGCTGGTAGACGAGCTGCAAAGCACCTACGCCGATCTTCTGCCGAAGTTCGGACAAAGCTGGAACGGGCACACTCTCGTTGCGCTCACCCGACAGACGCTTAGCCGCGCCCTCTATTACGATCAGCTTTATCGAAAGATCGTGGGAGTGCCCGGCGTCATCTGCGAATTTGGCGTGCAATGGGGCGCGACGCTCGCACTCCTGACCAACCTTCGGGGCATCTACGAACCCTATAACTACCGGCGCAGCATTGTTGGGTTCGATACCTTCGCTGGTTTTCCGAGCGTCGACCCGGTCAACGATGGCGCCCACCTCAACGAGGGCGATTACCGCGTTGAAGAAGGCCACGAGCAGGTGCTCGAGCGGTTGCTGACGCTGCATGAGGCAAATGCGCCGATTTCTCACATCCGCAAATTCGAGCTGGTAAAGGGGGATGCCTCAGAGACGGTGCACAAGTGGCTCGACGACAACAAGCACGCCATCATCTCCATGGCGATCTTCGACATGGACATCTACAAGCCCACCAAGGATGTTCTCGAGGCGATCATGCCGCGGCTGACCAAGGGGTCGGTTCTGGTGTTCGATGAGCTGAATGTCTTGCCGTTCCCGGGTGAGACGATCGCCGTCCAGGAGGTCCTCGGCCTCAACAATCTGCGTCTCCAGCACTTTCCTCACCAGCCCAATTGTGCATGGGCCGTGTTCGAGTAAGCCCGGTCAGTCCACGTCGACGAAAACGAACCGCCGCATTGCGAAATAGGTGAAAATCGCAAGCGGCGGTACCATCAGCGCCCCGGCTGTCAAAGGCGGCAGGCCAGCCCTCTCAAGAGCGCTGATGGCGGCTATGTTCATCCCCATCTGCACCACGTAAACGGCTACGAACCGAGGCAGTAGCCGCCCCGTTCGGTTTCGAAAAACCACCGAGCCTGTCGATACGAAATTGAATAGGATGCCGAGGACCGTACCGGCAATCACCGCCGCGGGAGTGGGGAGTCCGATGAGGATCAATGCGGCGAAGATGCCGTATCCAACCAGGGTGTTCAGACCTCCGACCAACAGGAAGAGCAGGAAGCGGCGCGCTTCCGGATCGCGGATCCATGCGATCGGTCCCCGCCGAAGAAGGGCAAGGCCATGTTCGATCCTGTTCAAGGTACTTGTCCCCGGTCCATCTTGCACGTGCGAGCACCTACAACTTTGTGCGATTCCGGCAAGCCTCCGCAACCGGCTGGCGCCGGCCGCCCGAATTTTCTAACCGGTTCCCGGGCTCATAATGGAGGGTGTTGGTGAAACCGTGTCGATCTGTCGAGAGCGCCAGCGCATGTTGTGGCTCCCGCCCCCGCATCAAGGCCGCAGGCCTTCTCTCTCAGCTGAGTATCACCGGATGACCGATTGGAATGGACGCCGCGTTTTCATCACCGGCCATACAGGATTTAAGGGCAGCTGGCTTTCCATGCTGCTTCAGGAACTCGGAGCCGAGGTGACCGGATACGCGCTCGCGCCCCCGACGGATCCGAGCCTGTTCGAAGCCGCGGGGCTGAGCGGGACGATGACCAGCGTGGTCGCGGACGTGCGCGATCACGATACATTGGTTGCCGCGATGCGGGATGCTCGCCCCGATGTCGTCTTCCATTTGGCGGCCCAGCCGCTTGTTCGTTACTCGTACGATCATCCGGTCGAAACCTATGGAACCAACGTTATGGGCACCGTGCACGTTCTGGAAGCAGTGCGCGCGCTTGGCACCGTCAAGGCTGTAATCGCCGTTACCAGCGACAAATGTTACGAGAACCGCGAGTGGGTCTATCCTTACCGTGAAACCGATCCGATGGGTGGCCACGATCCCTACAGCAGCAGCAAAGGATGTTCCGAACTCATCATTGCCGCCTACCGCTCCTCCTATTTTCCGGTGGCCCGGCTCTCCGAACACGGCACCGCCGTGGCCTCCGTGCGGGCGGGGAACGTCATCGGAGGCGGTGATTGGGCTCTCGACCGTCTCGTTCCGGACCTCGTTCGTGCGTTCGAAGCCGGCGCAGATCCGATTATTCGTTCGCCCGGCGCGGTTCGCCCTTGGCAGCATGTGCTTGAGGCCCTTGTGGGTTATGTCGGGATCGCGGAGCGGCTGCTCGGCGGCGACGGGCGCTTCGCGGAAGCGTGGAACTTTGGCCCCGCTGACGAAGACGCGCGCCCAGTGGCATGGATCGTCGACAAAATGGCGCACAGTTGGGGGGTGCAAAGCCGCTGGCGAGATTGGGACGGCGAAATTCCGCACGAGGCTGGCTTGCTGAAGCTGGATTGCTCCAAGGCTCGTACCGAACTGGGTTGGCGGCCCACTTTCACCCTGGAACAAGCGATCGACGCGATTGTGGCTTGGCACAAGGCTGTCGGGAGCGGGCAAGACGCGCACGATGTCAGCGTCGGACAGATCCGCGCATTTTTGGCGCTTCGCGATCAACGAGCGTCGTCCACGTCACGTATGGCGGGAGCAGAATCATCCTGAACGTCCAACTCGCGGCTTCCGCAACGCTGTCGATGAACGAGGCGGCAAGGCTCGGCATATCGCATTAAGGACCTAGTGAGAAACTGAGATGAATGACTTCAGGATCGCAACACCGATCTTCCTTGCGCGCGTAGCCGCGCAAATCAAGTGGAGCATGCGCTGATGGAGCTGCAATTCCTTCTCGACTTCGATGGCGTACTCTTCAATAGTAACTATGAAGCTTACACCGTTGCGCAGAAAGCGGCCGAGGGGCGCCCCGGCTTTCGTCAGGATGTCTCGTTCAACGAGTTCGAGACCTTCCGTTCGGTCGTAACAGACGCTTGGCACTACAATCGCTTGTACAACATTGCGCGCGGCACGATCCTCCCATCGATGCTGCGGGAGATCGACCCGGAGGAGGATGATTGGGCGTTTGCCAGCGCCTTTTTCGCGGCGCGAGAGGAAATCACGAAGGATCCCGACTGGCCCAAGGTGATGCCTCCATACGACTTCTTCTTTCTGATACGGCCGTTGCTGATCGCTTACCCCCACCGATTTGCGATCCTCTCCACCCGCAACGTGGCCTCGATCCGCCAGGCCCTGGCATTCCACGATGCCGATGTCATCCGTGTCTTCGGCCAGGAAGATATCCGGCGCGCCGGTTCGAAGCTGGCGGTCGCGCAGGAGCAGAACTGGCTGGAGCGCGGACGCTGGCTGATCGTTTACGTTGATGACATGAACTCGCATCTCGAGCCATTCGAAGGCATGGTTCATCTCCCTCTGCACGCAAATTGGGGCTACGATCATTCCGATCTGAGCAGTCTCAGCCACCACCAGATCTTCACGATCATCTCCTCGCTCCTGACCCTCACCGAGAAGCAAAACTGATGAAATACAGCGATCAGATCGGCGCCTGGCTCAAGGCGGCCGGCTACACCCACTATTTCTATGTCGGCGGCGGCAACATTATGCACCTCACCGAAAGCCTTGATCGCTACCTCAAGGGCATCCCTGTCGTGCACGAAGTCGCGGCCGGCATCGGAGCGGAATATTTCAACGAGATCGCCGCCCCCGCGAAGGCATTGGCCTTGGTCACGGCCGGGCCGGGCCTGACCAACATTGTCACGGCCATATCCGGGGCCTGGCTGGAGGGCCGGGAATTGCTGGTGATCGGTGGGCAGGTAAAGACCACTGACCTGGCCATGCAGCAGGTCCGCTCACGCGGCATTCAAGAGATCGACGGTGCTGCGCTTGTCGAGTCGACCACCAAGCTCTCGTACCGCTTCATGGAGCCGATTTCCGCCCAGGAATTCCTGGATAGGATCGCCGTCAGCTGGGAGCCGAGGAAAGGGCCCGTCTTCCTGGAAATGCCGCTCGACGTTCAGGCCGCCCAAGTCGCGGAGAGCGCCCTTCCGCCAGTCGGACCGCCGAAGCTGCCGACTGCGACCGAATCGGAAATTGAATTCGCCGCCGATCTGTACCGCCGGTCCGAGCGCCCAGTGGTGTTGCTTGGCGGCGGCGTCGATTACTCGACGGTGCAGCGCCTGCGAGACCGTTTCGCGGCGCTCGGAATTCCGACAATGACGACTTGGAACGGATTCGATCGCTTCGATGGCGATGATCCATTCTATCTGGGACGTCCCGACACGTGGGGGCAGCGCAGTTCAAACATCATCATCCAGAAAGCAGATTTGATCCTGGCGGTGGGCACTCGATTGGGCCTTCAGCGCACGGGCTTCAACTGGCAGGAATTCGGTCGAGACGCCACTGTCGTCCAGGTCGAGATCGATGCTGCGGAACTGAACAAGGGGCATCCCCGAACGGATCATAGATACCACGCCGATCCCAATCATTTCCTCGCCGCGCTGCTCGCTACCGAGCTCCCTGCCAAGGCCGATTGGCTGGCACATGCGCGCAGGATCAGGGACCTTATCCCCCGCGTGGAACCGGTGAATCAATCGAGGCCGGAATATATCTCCCCCTACGATTTCATGGTTCGCCTTGACGATGTCACCACCCCGGAAGACTTGTTCATCCCCTGCAGCAGCGGCAGTGCCTCGACGACTGCTTTGCAGATCTACAAGCAAAAGCTCGGCCAACGTATCGTCCACAATGGATCGCTCGCCTCGATGGGCTACGGCTTGAGCGGAGCGATCGGCGCCGCGGTTGCGGGTGGCGGCAGGCGAACCATTTTGATCGAAGGTGATGGGGGGTTTGCTCAGAACCTCCAGGAGCTCGGCACGGTCGCAGTAAACAAGTTGAATCTGAAAATTTTTATTTTTCATGATCAGGGCTATGCTTCGATCCGTATGACCCAGCGCAACTACTTCGACGGTAAATATCTTGGGTGCGACGAAAGTTCTGGCTTGGGTCTTCCAAATTGGGCGAAGCTCTTCCCGGCCTGGGACATTCCGGTGCTGAGTCTGCCTTTGCAGTTTGAGGATGATCCCGCCTTTCGGCAGTTGATGGCCTTGCAGGGGCCAGCGGCATTCATCGTCCCGATCGATCCCGAACAGACATATTTCCCCAAGATCAGCAGCCGCATTACCGCGACGGGGTCGATGGAATCCAATCCAATCGATCGGATGACCCCCGAAATCGACTACCTCGCTGATCTCTGAGCGAAGCCAGCAATGTCAGGGCGCTCACTTCTCCTGATCGGGGGGACGGGATTCTTCGGGAAGTCGTTCCTTGACGCCTACCGTCGAGGCTTGCTGAACCCTTGGTCCGTCGATCGGATCGATGTCGTCGCGCGGAGCGCCTCGGCGCTTCGCACGACGCATCCCGACCTCGTCGGGCCAGGCGTCGCGCTTCATGATCTCGATGTCGCGATTGCCGAGACCTTGCCCGCGGCGGACCTGGTCATTCACGCTGCGACGACGACGGATGCTCGCCTTTACGCCCAGGATGCGAAGGGCGAGTGCGAGCGCATCTTATCAGCTATCGGGAACTATGTGCGGATCGCCGCGCGCGAGCACCGCCAAAGCAGGATCGTACTGGCAAGCTCGGGCGCTGTTTATGGCCAGCAGCCAGGGCATGTTGCGGCGCTCCGCGAGGATCATGTGCTCACGGCAACGGCAGAGATGGTTGCTACCAAGCGTGATTATGCGGAGGCCAAGCGCGCGTCGGAAGCGCTTCTTGCCACCCTCGGCGCGGCTTCCGTCCGGACCGCAGTCGCACGCTGCTTTGCCTTTATAGGCTACCATCTTCCACGCGATCAGCATTTCGCGATCGGCAACTTCCTTGCGGACGGCCTCGCCGGGCGACCGGTGCGAGTGAATGCCCGCAAGGCGGTCGTCCGCAGTTACATGCACGCCGACGATCTGGTCGCATGGTTGCTGACGATCGCTGAGGCCGCAGATTCAACCTGCCCCATCTACAATGTTGGATCCGACGAAGCGGTGACGGTCGGAGACGTAGCGCGCGTCGTCGCTGAACGCTTTGGCGTCCCGGCCGAGGTTCCGCCAATTACGGATCCGGCGGTGGATCGCTACGTGCCCTCGATTGCACGCGCCCGAGGCGAGCTGGGGCTTGAGCTCTCCTATGATCTCGCATCAGCCGTCGACGATATTGCCGGTCGGCTCCGCGCCGGAGCGCGGTGATCGGGCCAGCGGGCGGTTCGCCCCTTGTGGCCTACCAAACCCGCCAGGGCGCCTGCCGCTTCTGCCAGAGTTCCTCAAGGAAATGCCGATCCCTCAGCGTATCCATCGGCTGCCAGAAGCCGTCGTGGAAATAGGCACGCATCTGATCCCCGGCTGCGAGTTGTTCGAGGGGCATGCGCTCCCAGACGGTCGTATCGCCCTCGATGTATTTCTCCACAGAACGGGAAAGAACAAAGAACCCGCCGTTAATCCAGCCGCCTTCCTCTACCGGCTTTTCAGCGAAGGCGTGGACTCGATCACCGTCGAGATCGAGTTGTCCGAAGCGGCTAAGCGGACGCACTGCAGCGACCGTGGCTTCCTTGCCATGGCTGCGGTGGAACTCGATCTCCTTGGCGATGTCGATGTCCGCCACTCCGTCGCCGTATGTAAGGCAGAAGGTATCGTCGTCGCCGAGATAGGACATAGCCCGTTTCAGACGTCCCCCGGTCATCGTCTCGTCGCCCGTGTCGACGAGAGAGATCCGCCAGTCCTCTGCGGTGTTACGGTGCACCTCGGTCGTGCCCTTGCGCATGTCGATCGTAACGTCCGACATGTGGAGTGCGTAGTTCGCAAAATATTCTTTGATCAAATAACCCTTGTAGCCAAGGCATACGATGAAGTCGTTCACGCCAAAATGCGAGTAGATCTTCATGATATGCCAGATGATGGGCCGTCCGCCGATCTCCACCATCGGCTTTGGTCGCACGGCCGTTTCTTCGGCAAGACGGGTACCGAGACCCCCAGCAAGAATGATTGCCTTCATGATCGTCCTCTGCGCGGGCGCAGGCCCCGTTGCTCAGCGCCGATTAGGGACTGTCCGGGGGTTTATCAATCCCCAGCGCGGGTGTCCTGCGGCGCGAGCGCGGGCAACGCGGCCCGGACGACCATCAAGCAAAGAGGCACCGCTATGTTCGTCGTTATCACCTCCCTTCCAATGGGCCGCCCTGCCGGTTAAGGGATCCCATCGTCAACGATCCGGAGCTGTTTTCGACAGCAGTCGCCGGGGTGCCGGGTGAAAGAACATGTGCGGTTTGGCAGGCATCTTGGGGAGCGGCGGCCGTTCACCGCAGTTGCTTGAAGATATGGGGCGGGCGATCACGCACCGCGGCCCCGATGATGGCGGCATCTGGTTCGACGAAGTGGCCGGTATCGGCCTTTCGCACCGTCGTCTCTCGATCGTCGATCTGTCGCCGATGGGGCATCAACCGATGCCGTCGGACGATGAGCGCTACATGCTCGCCTTCAACGGCGAGATCTACAATCACCTGGAGATTCGAGCCGAGCTCGACGCCCTTCGCACGGTAGCTTGGACGGGACACAGCGACACCGAAACCCTGATCGAAGCCGTCGCGACCTGGGGGCTCGAGCCAACGCTTCGCAAGATCGTCGGCATGTTCGCACTGGCGCTGTGGGATCACCGCAGCCGGACGCTGCAGCTGGCCCGGGATCGATTTGGCGAGAAGCCGCTTTACTATGGCTGGGCCGGCCGCGATTTCGTGTTCGGATCGGAGCTGAAGGCCCTGCGCCGTCATCCCGATTTCACGCATGCGATTAACCGCGATGCCCTGCGCGTGCTCGGGGCGCGTGCCTACATACCGGCGCCGCTCTCGATCTACGATCACATCTACAAGCTCGAGCCGGGTTGCATCCTGACGGTCGAAGCCACCTCGGCGAGCCAACGTATGGCGTCCCCGCCGATCGAGGGTCAATCGGGCGACATCAGGCTTGATCGCTACTGGTCCTATCGAGAGACGATGGTTGCCGGTCTGGCCAATCCGATCGGCAATCCCGATGAGGCGCTTGAGGAACTCGAGAATGTCCTTGCGCAGGCGGTCGCTGGTCAGGCGGTGGCGGACGTTCCCGTCGGCGCATTCCTCTCGGGCGGCATCGACTCCTCGACCATCGTCGCTTTGTACCAGAAGCACGCGCCCGGTCGAGTCAAGACCTTCTCGATCGGCTTCGCCGAGGCGGGCTTTGACGAGGCCGTTTACGCCAAGGAAGTCGCCGCCTTCTTCGGCACCGAGCATCACGAGCGCTACATCACGTCGCGCGAAGCGCAGGACGTCATTCCACTCCTGCCGCAGATGTATGACGAACCCTTCGCCGATTCTTCGCAGATACCCACCCATCTCGTGAGCAGGCTGGCGCGGGAGCATGTAACGGTGGCGCTTTCGGGCGACGGCGGCGACGAACTGTTCGGTGGCTACAACCGCTACATCGCGACGTCACGGCTCTGGTCGAAGCTGAAGCGCTTGCCGCGTCCGCTTCGCGCCGCGCTGGGCTCTTGCCTGGCACAGGTGCCGCCCGCCGGCTGGAACAGCTTGTCGGCCGTGCTGCCGGCCGGCCGGCGCCCTGCCTTTTTTGGTACCAAGGTGCAAAAGCTCTTCGGAACCATGCGGGATTGCGCGACGCTCGAGGATCTCGTCGACACCTTTCTCGACGAGTGGGCGGGGAAGGCGTCCCCGATCATGCCGCAGGCACCCCTGCCGGCGCTCGCCCGTTACGACATGACGCTCGCGCCGGACTCTCCCGATGTCGCCCGGATGATGTATTCCGATGCCGTCTCTTACCTGCCGGACGACATCCTTTGTAAAGTCGATCGCGCAGGCATGGCGGTGAGCCTGGAATCGCGGATCCCCTTCTTGGACCATCGCGTGGCCGAGGTCGCCGCGCGTATTCCGCTGTCGATGAAGATAAGCGGCGGGTCGGGGAAGCAAATTCTCAAGCGGCTGCTCTACAAGCATGCGCCACAAAAGCTGTTCGACCGCCCAAAGGCGGGCTTCGCCGTTCCCGTGGGCGGATGGATCAAGGGACCGCTGCGTGACTGGGCCGAGGCGCTTCTCGATCCACGCCGGCTGCATGAGGATGGCTATTTCGAGGCCGGGTTGGTTCAGCAGCGGTGGCGGGCGCACCTTTCGGGCGAGAAGGACTCCACGCAGGCACTCTGGACGGTGCTGATGTTCCAAAGCTGGCTTGCCGATGCCTCGGACAGCGTGGAGGCCACGCCGATGCCGCTCAGCGCCGCGGCTGGCCGTTGAGGATTACCTGCCCCTGAATGCGCGAGGCGCCGAGCTCGATCGCTCCGTTCAGAAGATTTCGCCCGCGCCAAGTCCCACGTGGGAAGCTTTGCACCTTTCGCGCCTGACTCATCGTGCAATCGACGTAGATCGCGTTGGTCGACCACGGCATCACGGCGCTGCGTGTCGCAAGGAAGGTACAGCGGTTGAACAGCACGTTCACCGATTCCGCGAGATCGAAGAGCGGATGATCCTTATTGGTACCGCCGTAGACCTTCCCGCCTGGGGTCAGCTTGGGATCGTCGATGAACGTGCACCCGTGGAATTGGGTTGCCCTTGCCGGATCATTGTCGCCGAAGGCGCGCGCCGACGCTCCGATCAGCCGGCAGCGGTGGAACCGAAACCCCGGCTTGTTCGGCCAGACCGCCCAATTGGTCGTCCCGATGAACGTGCAGCCGGTGAAGGATGCATCTGCGGAATCCCCGGTGTCCGCGACCATGCCGCACCCGACATTGTTCGAGAACTCGCAATCGAGAAACCGGAAGCCGCGATTGCGCTTGCCGCCCTCTGCTTCGATGTCCACGCCTGCGGCAGGCGCGCTCGAGATCGTTGATCGTCCGGTGTGATTGAATCGGCACCTTTCGAACAGGTAGCCAGATCCGCCTACGATGCTGCAGCCCTGACGGGCATTATATTCCGACCGGCATTCCCAGAAGAGGCGCTCCCTGATCGGTTCCCGGTCGATACCGTCGATGTAAAAGCCATCCTGTGCATGGTGATGACTGTGGACGTTCCGAATCATCTCGGAGCAATCGTTGTTGATCAGCGCCAGGCCGATCGCGGGTATCTGCCTTCCCGTGTCACCATATTGGCCCCCGATCAGCAGCCCCGGTAGGTTGCCGTCGAGTTCGAGATCCGAGATCTCCACCCCACCCGTGCAATTCTCCGCCTTGACGAGAAAACGGTAGGGCGTTGCCAATCCTGGGCCGAAATACGGCATCTGAGTCTGCGCGGGCGCGCCGGCGGCATCGAAGACGCCGTAGCGCAGACCGGCGGCGCATCTCAGCCGTGCGCCATTGCCCCGAATGATCAACGGCTTTCGACAGCCGGTAAACTCGAGGAGCTTGAACGGCTCGTAATGATAGGGTGAACGCGCGCCATTTGGCAGCTGGGCAGCCAGGAGATACGTTGTTCTGCGCAGCTCGATGATGCCGCCTCCGTTCATGCTGACGGCCGTAGCGAGCTTGGCGAAGGCTGTGCTGTCGTTGGTGCGGCCGTCCCCGACGGCTCCAAACATTTCGGGAGTGTAGGCCCGGCCCGCGGGCTGAGCAAAGCCGGTGAAGGGCCTCATGGCCGTGCCCGCCAGCATCGTGGCCCCACTTCCGATCACGGCTCTTCGACTGAGCTTCATGGCACCATCCTTTCGGCACGTCCCTGAATGCAGGCTGACAGCAGGTCGACGGATCGCGCGTGGTCAGGCCTACTCCTCTTCCTCTCCGCCTATCGGATAGACTTGGTAAGGCACCCAGTAGACTGCGTTCGTGGCCTTGTTCAGCCAAACGAACTGGACGATTGCCGAGTAGGCGATCACCGCCAGCACCAAAGGACCATTGCGCGTCTCCTTGCCGAACGCGTGCGGAAGCCGTGCGAGAACCGCAATTTGAAGCGGAATTAGATAGAGCGCGATGCGATCAACCGCCGTCGAAGCCGATGTGAGGACGAGCATGGCGAGCATCGCGACTGACGCCAGCGAGAAGTTTCGCCATGCCTTGGTCTGGACCTCGTTGAAGCCGAAGCGCTTCTGGAAAATGAGAAACAGGGCCGCAGGGGGGAGATTCATAGCAACGCGAATCGCCGCCCCTTGCGATTCCATCCCCTCCTCGACGTAGTTGGTCACCATCTTGTCGATCGAGGCGCTGACGAACACATAGTAGAAGATGATGGCCGCTGCGAGCACCAGCGGTATGATCAGGAAGCGGTTCTTTGCCGTAGCGAGGCCGATCAGCGGCAGCACCACGATCGCCGACTTGTGAAAGATCGCCGCCAGGCAGATGAAGAAGACGAGTCGGAATATCGAGTGCTTTTCCAGCCCGGCAAGAGCGACCATGATGAAACCGATCGCGACCGCCTGCCGTGTATATCCCATCGCGACAACGATGATCAGATACGGGATCGCCACCACGAACGAGAGCCAGGGATTGTATTGCGCCCGCGAAAACTCAACCAGCCCCCAAGTGAATAGGATCGCGCAGATGAGGTTGACGAACCAAATCCCGTACCCGAGCTGCGTAGCCGCCCAGTTCAGGACGGTGTAGCCCGGATCTCCAAACGCAAGCGCGCTTTGGAAATCCAGGTAGGAGATGTCCTCGAATATCCCGATATAGTTTTCCCAATCGCCGCCCACGCGGTAGCGCAGGCCGATCATCAGGCAGATGACCAACGCAGCCCAAAGCAGCAGCACGCCGGACCGTTGCTTCGCGGCCGCCGGCGAGGAATATTGGATCGCGCCAACCGCGCATAAGCCGAACAGCAGCCAATAGGGGTACAAGTCTCTAGAGCCTTCCTTGGCGCAACAGATCAAAGCGAGGCGCGACAGATCACGAGCGAGGCTATAGAGCCTGCCTCTGCCATCCGTCCAGAGAGCCGCATACGCGGCCGAGGGCGCCCCAGCATCGCTCGGAACATGAACCAGAAAACCATCCTCATCTCGATCAATGCATCGTGGAACATTCTGAACTTCCGCGCGGGTCTGATCCGAGCGCTGCAGGGCGCCGGCTACCGCGTGCTGGCGCTTGCCCCACCCGATCAATGGAGCGAGCAGCTGGTGCAGCTGGGGGTCGAGTATCACCCACTGCCGATGGACAAGAAGGGGGTCTCGCCGGCTCGAGACGGACTGCTCTTTCTACGATATCTGGCCGCACTCCGGCGGCTCAGGCCGGATGTATTCCTTGGCTATACCGCAAAGCCGAACATCTACGGCTCGCTGGCAGCCCAGGCGCTCGGCATCAAGGTCATCAACAACGTCTCTGGTCTGGGTACCGCATTCATTCAGGGTGGCTGGCTGATGCGTACGGTTTCGACCTTGTACAGGCTGGCGTTCCGACGCTCCGAAGTCGTTTTCTTTCAGAACGGAGAGGATCGCGACCTCTTCCTCGATCGGCAGATAGTCGAGCCTGCGAAGGCACGTCTGCTGCCCGGCTCTGGCATCGATCTCGAGCGGTTTCGGCCGCGAACGGTGGTCGCCGGCCGCGGAACGGTCTCCTTTCTGCTCGTTGCCCGCATGCTCTGGGACAAGGGCGTCGGGGAATTTGTCGATGCTGCCCGAGCCGTTCGTGATCGAGCCCCCGAAGCCCGCTTTCAATTGCTTGGCTTCCTCGATGCGGAGAATCGCACTGCCGTGTCACGGGCCGACGTGGAAAGATGGCAGCAGGAAGGCGTGGTTGATTATCTCGGCCATTCCGACGACGTGCGTCCGTTCATCGCCGCGGCGGATTGCGTTGTGCTGCCTTCCTATCGCGAGGGGCTGCCCAGGAGCCTGCTCGAAGCCTCTGCCATGGCAAAGCCGATCATCGCGACCGATGTGCCAGGCTGTCGTCACATCACGGAGCATGGGGTGAACGGGTTCCTGTGCGCGCCGCGTGACGCCGGATCTCTGGCCGAGGCTATGCTCACGGTCTTGCGGCTTTCGAAGGCCGAGCGAGAGGCGCTCGGCGCGGCAGGTCGCGCAAAGGCGCGAGCTGAATTCGACGAGCGGATCGTGACCGAGCGCTATGTCGAGGCGATCGCAGCGGCACTTGATAACCATCCGCGCTCCTGAGCGCAGAACGCATTTGCGCCACCGCACGCGCATCTCGAGTCCTCGTTCGGATTGGCGTTCAGAGGCACGAGGTTGTGAACCAGGAAGCTTAAGGCCCTTGCCATCTTCGAAATCTTTCGGGTGGCCGTAAGCAGGGATTGAGCCTAAGCTGATTTTTTGACGAACCGCGACGAGCAGTCCCACCGTGCGCGCGGACGAAAGTCATCCACGGAGCAAAGGGTATCTGAAGCAACTTAATCGCTCTCACAGGAAAGGCGCGAACCAGCATGGCAGATGTCATCTCAGTCCCGAACCGTGCGTCGCTGGCCGCTGCGGATCCCGCATCGCCTGCCTATCTTGCCGAAAGCGGCCGGGAGGGCATTTTCGTCTTTACCGCAGGAAACCTCACGTCGCAGGTCTCCGGGGATCCTCAGCAGGGCTTTTACGTCTCTCCGGCCTCATCGCCAAGTGGTGCCGCGGGTGCATGGGTGAGACGGCCGGCGACACCGGGTGTGGCCCACGCGTCTTGGTGGGGGGTGGCGGTAGGTTCCGGCGTGAACCACGAGGTTGGGATCAACACGGCGCTCAGCAGTCCCGCGGTGACGAGCCTGCTCCTGCCCGCCGGCACGATCCTCATCGATGGCGCGATCTTCGTGCCCGGCGGGAAGACGCTCCAAGGCGCGGGCAAGGATGTTACCCTCGTCAAGCTGCGCAATGGACTGCAGCCTTCCGTGCCGTTCGATCAGCGCACGGTGATCAGGAGTACCGCGGGCGCGATCGCACCGACCATTCGCAACCTGTCGGTGGACGGCAACAAGTCGCCAGGAAAGACGAACAGCATCTGGATGGCCGACGGCACGCGGAACTTCGTCGTGGAGAATGTCGCGGCCTATAACACAAGCGGCTACGCATTCTGGGCCCATGCCGGAGCGCAGCCCGCCGTCAGAACGGACGGCATCTTCCGCAACGTGTCCTCGTTCAATGCCAATGTTCATTTCGAATGCACTCGGGTGGACGGAGTGCTTTGGGACGGGATGGTTTCGGGAGATGGCGATGGAGACATCTCCACCGAAGCGGTCTGGCACCCGCTCGCCGGGTCGCGCAACATCACGTACAAGGACGGGCGCCACATCGGAAAAGGCCATCCCTTCCTCGTGGTCGGAGACGAAGCCGGCGGGCAAGTCGATAACATCCGATACGTTCGCTGTGACGCTTATTGCACCGACGACAAGTACAGCATCTTCATAAGCAAGATCAACGGAACGGTCGGTCGGATCTTTATGGAAGACTGCAACATCGTCTCGGGGTTGCAGGGCGGAATCCCGGCTCGAGTCGCTACCGGCAGGGTCGAGATGACTCGTGTCAGGATAGAGAGCAAGACTGGCGAGAACCTCAGCGCAATAAACGACGGAGAAATCATCGCCCGTGATGTGCGCCTCAAAGCGGTAACCAGCGCGAACACGATCGTAACTATGATCTTCGGGAAGATCCGCTTTTTGGGCGGGTCGATGGAGGTGCTGAACGGGACAATCAGCCCCTCGGGCGGCGTCGGTGGCTACATTTCAACCGACACGCTGATTACGCCGTTGGTCTTTTCTCCAATCGCAGGTCAAAATGTTCGCTATATCGTTCCGAGCGATTTCACCGTACCGAGCGCGCGTTACTATATCGGCTACAACAGTCCGATCGCCGATTTTCGGGTAAACAGTGCCGCCGTAGCACGCTATCGGATCCGCCTCCGCGGCCTGCTCCGCAAGATCACGACAGCAGGCAGTCTCGCCGTGGCGGTGGATGCCGGAGGCACCACCAACGCTTTCGGGTTCATTCAGATTCAGAATGCTGACGGCACTTTTTCACGCCTTAACCTGGGCAACGGCGGCGGAGCTCTCCAGAACATCCCCGCGAACGTCGGCGACACGCGCACGATCGAAGTCGACTTTACCTATAACGGCGCCAATGCGGAGCTAAGTGTCCTCATCGGCGACAACGGGGTCACCTTGCTGGCAGGCGCCGAGATGAACGCGGAGCGATTCTGAGTCCCAATTCCGCGCCAGGAAGACCTTTCATCGGCCGAGTCCCGCTCTCAGTCGGCGCTGAGGTGTCGAGCCTGAGTGCGCTCCGCCGCGGCTGAACTCTTGCTGCGCACACGGGACCTTGCCTCGGCCATGAGTGCGCAGCAGACGGCGAAGACCGCGCTGATAGCCGCCGTTCTCAGCGGGAACTCGACGAAGCTGTGCGCGAGAATGACCGCCGCGCCGATGCTTGCGGCACGCGCAAATTGGTCAGGCTCATCTGCGCGCCAGACGCGTACCACGCGCCAAAGCCACCAGAGCAGGAACAGAGCGATGAGGATCAGCCCCGGTATGCCTGTCTCAAGGGCAAGCTCCAGATAATCGTTGTGGGCGTGGTTCATGTACCAACGGTCGACCCGCTGCGGGTCCTCATACATCGGATAGATTTGCGGGAAGGTTCCCACTCCTGATCCGAGCGGTAGATAGTCCTTGGTCGCTTCGATCGTTGTCCCGAAAGCCGTGTAGCGAGAACTCTGCGAGGTTCGAGCAGCGTCGGTGGTGAGATTGTTTCCGAAAGGTGTGGACAGGACGAGCGCGATCGATGCGCCGAGAAGTGCAACGATCGCCGCGCCACCCCACACGGGAACCCGCCTGCCGCGGAAGAAGATCATCAGGGCGGTCGCAGCCACGGTCGGCACGGCGAGTCCGATGCCGGCGAGTGAGCGGTTCACGGCGATTCCGACGACCAGCACCGCCAAGGCGCCAAGCAATATGATGAGCACCCCCGACCGTTTCTGAACGGAGCTACCCTTGCGAACGGCGGCGAGATAAAGCGCGGCAACGAACGGAATGGCTACAACCATCAGTTCGGCCATGTTGTTGGTATTGGCGAAGAATCCCGTTGCTGCGTTTCGATTGGCGATGCGGTAGAGATAAAGCCGGGAGGTTTCTCCTCCACTGAGCTGAAGGGCGCCGAGCCCAACCCCGACCGCAGTCACGGAGATCAGAGCCCCTGCCAGCCACCTGGGCGTGAATGCGCCCAGCCTGAACATGCCGAACAGGATCGCGACTGCCGGAAGCGCCCACAGGGCCGACGCGATGGTACGCGTTGGCGCCAGCGAGATGGGCAACCACGGAAGCGGCTGTCCGAGCATCTGAAAGCCCCTGGCAATCGGCTCGCGTCCGGCCAATGACGTCCAGAGTGCCGGCGGCAATGGGATCAGGTGAAGGATGACGAGAGCCGCCGAAAAGGCGACCAGCCACATCAACTGCTTCCCCGCCGATGCCATCGGCGTGTTGCGGCGGATCAGGACGCCCGCTGCAACAAGAGGAAGGGCGAGAAGTTGCAGCACCATGTTCGCCCAATGGCCACCGCCACTGGCGCCGCCGAGGACGAGACAAAGAACCAGATAGGCGGGAACGATCGCCACGCGAAGGAGATGTTTCATCAGCCCGCCCTCGCGATCTGGAGGTCTCTGATGACTACCGTCTGCTCGGTCGGGAATTCAGCAGGCATGCCGACGAGGACGACCCATTGCCCGCCGCAGCCGGCGGGAACAACGAAGTCCGCTGCGAACGGCCTAGGCGTCGAGGTCACTTTGGCGATCGGCAGATCGAGGATTGCGGCGTTGTTCTCGCGACATCTCACTTGCCACACGATGCTGCTGCCTTGACCGCTGGCATCGCCGTCCGCTCGGAACTGCAAGCGATAGCGACCCGATCTGAGCATGACGAGTTGCCTCGCCAAGTCTGTTCGGCCACGGCCGTAATACGTGACTTCAAGCCCGCCCCCTGCAATCCGTTCGGCAACGCCATCCGCGCTGGCGCCGAGCGCCCAATTGAACGGCGCGACCCCGGCCAAGCCGCTGAACGCGCCGTCATAGACACCGTTCATGTTTGCGTCCGTGGAGACGCCGGTGAAGGTCTGCCAAAGGCTAAACGCCCGGGCGAGATCACCGCGATTGACCAGCTCGCGAACCATGATCGCTTGCCAACTGCCGTCTTGCATCGTGCCGCGTCGCGATGGGCCTGCGAGGCGAAGGATCAGATCAGGATCGGCGCCGGTGCCAGCGAGTCGGGCGAGCACCGCGTCGAGAAGCTTCGGATCGCGTGCAAGCACGGTTTGAACCGTCTGCTGCTGCTCCGGTATCGTCGCCATTCGCGCCAACTCGGGAACCAGGACCTCGCCCGTGCGCGGGACTAGACTGTTCAAAGCACTGATCTCGAGGGTCGCCTGAGCCGTTCGGCCCGTCCGCATGTACCTATCGAGAAGAAGGAGGCGCGTTAACCGCGAGCGCGGATTGCGACGCCGGGCTTCGACAAGCAGGTTCTCGCCGCGCGTCGTGTCGCCTTTAGCGATCGCCCCTATGGCCGAAATCAGGAAGGGCTCCTCGGCGATCGGATAGCGTGAAAGCGCCTGCAACGCTGCCGCGGTTGTCGGCTGGCTGACCCGACCTCCGTTCAGACGGAGCTCGAGGAGTGCCAAAGACAACCTTACCTCCGGGTTGCCTGGTGCCACCGCGGCGGCAGCCGCGGGCGTGCGGGGGCCCAGTTCCGCAACGGCAGCGGTCTTGACGACCTGCCAGCCGAGGAACCCCATCACGGGCAACAGCAAGGCCAAGGAGGCGAACTGCCGGCCCTCAACCTTCCACCGCCGCCGGCCTCTCCTACTCGGCACGCTGCGCAATCAGCTTGATCTCACGCTCGCGGCTGCCGACGCCACCATAGCGATAGGGCTCGTAGCCGTAGCCGTAGCCATAACCATGCGCCTGGTGGCGGAATTTGGTCAGGACGGCGCCGACGATACTGCCGCCGGACGCCTTCAGGCGGTTCACCGCGTCGATGGCAGCCTTGGTGCGGGTCTTGCCGCTTTCGATCACCAGCAAGGTCCCGCGGCAATTTGCAGCCAACAGAGGCGCATCGGCGAGGCCCATCACCGGAGGGCCGTCCACGATGACCATGTCGTAATTGGCGCTTGCCTCAGCAAGGATCGTCTTCAGGCGCGGAGAGGACAGAAGTTCCGCCGGGTTCGGCGGCAAGGGACCGCAAGGCAGAAGCGTAAGCCCTTCGAATTGGGTCTTCATCACATGCTGGTTGAGCGTTTCCGTATTGGTGAGAAGCTTCGATAATCCTTCATTCGGTTCGACCCCGGTCACGAACGCTGGCTTGCGAAGATCGCTGTCGATCAGCAGGACCGACTTACCGAGCCGGGCAAACCCCTGAGCAAGCGCAAGCGTCGTGCTCGACTTTCCTTCGGCGGCACGGGTGCTGGTAATCAGCAGGGTCTTCGGTGCGCCCGTGTCGGTGGTGAATTGTAACGAGGTCCGCAACGACGAATAAGCCTCGGAGACAGGCGATGTCTGATCCTTCAGCTCTTCGGACAGCGGATCGTTGCCCTTTTTCTTTGGGACCACGCCGAGTGAGGGGAGGCGGAGCTTCTCCCGGATATCGTCAGGCGTCTTGATCGTGTCGTTCAGGAACTCGAGAGCGAGCGCTGCCGCGATACCTGCAATCGCACCGAGCGCAAGGCCGATGGCGAGGTTCAGCATGAGGTTCGGACTCGAAGGTCCGCCTGGGGGCTGGGCGCGGTCGACGATCGACACGGTGTTCGTGCCGATGCCGCCGGCAACGCCAATTTCTTTGTACCGCTGGAGCAGCGCATCGTACAAGGAGCGGTTGGTATCTGCCTCGCGCTGCAGAATGTTATACTGGATGCGATCGCCGCGATCGGTCAGCACAGCGCTCCTCAGCTGATTGACGCGGCCCTGCAGGCTACGCTCAGCTGCGACCGCCGCTCGGTATTCGGCGAGCAGGGTGCTGGTCTTGCCACCACCGACCGTGCCCCCTTCACGAGCAATCTGTTCATCAAGAGCCTGGATGCGGGCACGCAGCCTGACCATATCCGGGTAATCGGGTTTGAAGCTCTGCAGCTTCTCTTGGTACTCGGCTTGCAGACCCGCTCTTGCACCTCGCAGAGGTGCGGTGCTGCTCACCACGTCTCCGGCGTTCAAGCTCGCAGCCTGACGATAGCGTTGCTCCGCGGCGATCCGCTTGCTCTGAGCGTCCGCAAGCGCTTGATTGAGGGTAACCAACGTTGCGCCCTCCAGCGAGTTGGTGTCGCCTCCACCATCCTTGTCGCCGCCCGTGGAAATCAGTTGCTGCGCCTGGGCATAAGCGACGAGCTTGCGCTCGCTCGTCTCCAACTCGGCTTTCACCTTGGCAATCTGCCGCTCCAGGAACTGCCGCGCGTAGGAAGAGGCTTCGTAGCGCCGCTCAAGGCTCGAATTGATGAAGTTTTCGGCATAGCTGTTGGTGATTTGCGCGGCCAATGCTGGCGACGGCGACGTATAACCAATGCGAACGAGGCGGCTCTGTGGAATCGGCTCGACTCGAAAATGCGCCTGGAGGGTTCCGGTGGCGATCTTGGTGCGGGTGCTGCGATCCGCTCCAGCGGGCACGAAATCAGGGTTGCCCGCTAGGTTCATGTTCTGAACGACGCGTTCGGCAAGGTTTCGGCTGGAAAGGAGACCATATTGAGTCGTCAGATAGTCACGGTCGTTGGATGCTCGGGTACCGGTCTTGCGTTCGTCCAAGATCTCAACCGTCGGGGGATTGATCTCGAGCGTGGCGCTGGCGCTGTACATTGGCGTCATCAAGAACGTGAGCACGACGGCCGTGGCCAAGCCAACAGCTGTTGCGCCGAGTATGAGCCAGCGCCATTCGGAAAGGATCCGCCAAAGAGTGGCGATATTGATGTCCGTTGCACTCGGCGCTTTGTAGCTTTGCTGACCCCAATTATCGGGAAGCGCGAGATTGCCCGCGACTTGAGGGCCGAGCGGCCAGATCGGCTGGGCGCCTGCGGGCTCGATGTCGTTCTTGCTCATAAGACGCGGAGCGGCCTTTCAAATGAAGATATGTCGGCGAGCGCTTGACGGAAGCGCGTCGTGCTAGAATGCGAAGGAGTTGAAAAAGCCGACTACGGGCAGCGCGGTGAGGAGTTCGCGCTGCGCGGCACGGACGCTGGATCCGTCGACGACGACGATGTCGCCGCTGTACACGCGAGGATCCTCGACTTTGCCGCGCCTGATGTCGGTGAGATCGAATGCCGCTGCCATACGCTGACCGTCAATCTGTCGAAAGATGGCCACCCGCCTTGGATTGGCGTCGTCGGCTGTGCCCTTCGCCCGCGCGATGACCTGAATCAGCGTGATGCGACCATTCACCGGGTACATGCCGGGATCGCGAACGGCTCCATCCACCGTCACTACCCGCGTGCTCGACGACACGACGCCGACGCTCACATCGGGCGACTGCAGGTATTTTTCGCCCAACACCTGAGTCAATTTAGCGTCGAGCTGATCCGTCGTGAGATCCACCGCCCGAACATTGCCGACCAAGGGCATTGCGATGTTGCCGGTCAGATCGACCTCATAGTCACCCGAGAGGTCGGCGACTTGGAAAACGTTGATCTTCAGCTTGTCGAGCGGAGAGATACGATAGTTCGACTCGAGCGCCGCAAGGGCCTGAGAATCGGGTTCCCCGAACGCTTCTTCACTCGGATGATACGGAAGATTGCCGCCACGGGTTCCGGCGCAGCCGGCCAGGCACGTGGCAAGAACGGAAGCCAAGACCAGCCGGCGCAATGCCCCGGCGGCACTAGCGTTGCAACGGGGTGTGCCCGCCAGCGGGGCGTCGTCAAAGATCGACACGGACGGTCCTGAATTCTGCAAAATTTCGATCCCCAAAATTAACGATCACGGCTCCGCGGTCAACCCGCTTTACCCCATCCCGACCGGCGCCGCACGGAGAATCCGTTCCCCGGCAAACAGATAGACACACGATAAGCATCGTCAGGCGAACGCGCTGGAAGGTCCCGCCGGGCCGCTGCCTTCGAGCTCGTCGCGGTTCGTCGCGACGTACCAGCGCTCGCCACCCTCGATCGCGAGTGCCGTCAGCACGCCGCTATGATAAGCGCCGGTATCGATCGCAATCCGATTGGGGCGCTCTTCCACCTGGCTCACGATGGTATGGCCATGGACGACCACGAAGCCATGTTCCTTGATGTCGGTGAGGAACGGCTCGCGTATCCATCGAAGGTCATGGCGATCCTGCTCTTCCAGGCCCAGGCCCGGGCGGATCCCGGCATGGACGAAGAGATAGTCGCCGAATCTGAACGTGTCCGCCAGTTCCTCGAGGAACTTGCGATGCGCCCGCGGCACCTTGGCAACCAGCAGGTCGATCGCTGCGGCCGGATGAAGCTTGCGCAGGGAGTCGGAATCGAGGCCGTAGCTCTCGGCGCATTCGGCGCCACCGAACTTCAACCAGCTTTGCAGAACGTCCTCGTCGCCGCGCAGAACCCGGAGCATCACCTCTTCGTGATTGCCACCCAGGAAGATGACTCGGGCATTGTCCGGCTGCCAGGTGCGAAGCCGCTCGATGACACCCGCAGAGTCAGGCCCGCGGTCCACATAATCGCCGAGGAAGACGATGAAATTGCGGGCTGGCGGCCGTCCTGCGATATCGGCCTCGATCTTCGCGATCAGAAGCTCGAGCAGATCGAGGCGGCCGTGAATATCCCCGATCGCATAGGCGCGCGCACCATCCTTGCCGCGCGGGCCCGAACGCGTCCCGAGATTGGACTTCAGCCTTTGAAAGAATCCCATGACGGCACTTCTACTCCACAGCCCCAGCCGATGACCAGCCGCGCGCCCCCACGCGTCCGTCTCGTCCTGCCGAAAAGCGCTGAAGGGGGCAGGGCCCGACGCTGCGGCGGGAAAGACCGCAGCACATTGAGCGCTCCGTCGCCGTGACGAGTCTTGCGTCCGATGTCAAACCCGGCGGTGGTGCGCACGTGCGGACTCGTGCGCATTGCCCGGATCAATCGGGATCGGGAAGCAGCTTGCCCGGGTTCATGAGATTGCGCGGATCGAGTGCGCCCTTGATCGCCCGCTGAACCCTGAGCCGCGTCGGCGAAGCGGTGCGCCAATATTCTGCTGCTTTCATCTGGCCGATGCCATGCTCGGCGGAGATCGACCCGCCTGCCGCCGTGACCAGATCGTAGACGAACGCGGAGACGCTTGGGCCGGTCTCGAAGAGCCAGGTCGCGGCTTCGCTCTCCACTGGCGCCTGGACGTTGAAGTGGACGTTGCCGTCGCCGAGATGGCCGAATGCGATCACCCGGGCACCCGGATAGCGTCGCTCCACCGCTGCGCGTGCCGTCTCGATGAACTCGGGCATCGCCGATACCGGCACCGATATGTCGTGCTTGAGCGCCTGACCTTCTATTCGTTCGGCTTCCGAGACGCTTTCGCGCAACCGCCACAATGCCTCCGCCTGGCGTTCGGACGTGGCAACGACGGCATCCGCCGCGAGACCCTGCTCCAGCGCCAGGCCCAGAGCGTTACCGAGCGCCTCGCCGGCGTCGGTGGCGCCCTGTGGCGCCACCGCTTCGATGAGCACGTTCCAGGCATGGGCTTCAGAGAGGGGCGCGCGAGATCCGTCGATGTGGCGAAGAACCAGGCCAAGTGCGTTGGCGGGGACCAGTTCGAAGCTTTCCACCGCCTCGCCGATCTGCCGCTCGAGATCCCGCAACAGCCGAAGCGCGGTCTGCGGGTCGGGCAGCCCGGCCCAGGCCACGGCGCGCGATCCCGGCGCGGCGGCAAGGCGCAGGCTTGCGGCGGTGACGATTCCCAGGGTTCCCTCGGCGCCGATCAGCAGCTCGCGCAGATCATAGCCTCTATTGTCCTTCCGAAGCGCGGAAAGCCCCTCGTAAACCGATCCATCCGGCATCACCGCCTCGATTCCGAGGACGAGCGAGCGCATCGGGCCGAAGCGCAGCACCTGCGTACCGCCCGCGTTGGTCGAAACGAGCCCGCCGACCGTCGCCGAACCCTTGGACGCGAGCGAGAGCGGGAAGCGCCGCCCGGCCGCCGCGGCGGCATCATGGACCTGGGCAAGGATGACCCCGGCGTCCGCCGTCAGCACATTGTCGGTGACGGAAATGGACCTGATCGCGTTCATCCTGCGCAGCGACAGCAGCAAGGCTGCGCCGTCGGACGGCGGTGTCGCCCCGCCGACCATCGACGTGTTGCCGCCTTGCGGCACCAGCGGCACACCGGCCGCGGCACACCGAGTGACGACCGCCTGTACCTCGTCCGTCGTCGCGGGCGACAGCAATGCCGCCGTCTTGCCGCGATAGCGTCCGCGCCAGTCGGTCAGCCAGGGCGCCAGATCGCTCGCCGCCGCGGTGAAGCCGCGCGGCCCCAGCAGGGACTGAAGCTCGTCGAGAAGGTTTGTGGGAGGGGTGGTCATCGTCCTCCCCTGACTCAAACGCGGCGGTCCGGCAACGTGCGATGCTTGCGTCGCGCGGCGGGCTGCAACATGGGAGCGGGGAAGAGCGGAAGGGAGACAATCATGGGACGCTGGTCCGTTGCAGTCGGCTTTGGAATCATGCTGGCGCCGCTTGCCGGATGCGATCAGCCGCAGGAGCAGCCGGCCGCACCGCTGCTCGGTTCGCTGCCCGCCGATCTCTGCGTCAAGGTCAAGGCCTCGGTCGCCCGGCTGGTCAAGACGGCGGTGATGGAATCGGACGGTGCCGGCAGCGCGACCATCGAGGAGACGGCGTGGCTGTCGCTCGGCAAGAGCGGGCAGGATCGGCTCGTGCAGGCTCTGGCGTTCGAAGCCGTGTGCAACGCCAGGGCGGCGCCGGCGACGCAGGAGGTGACGGTTCGCAACGAGGGTGGCAGGATCCTGGTCAACCGCATCGTGGAAATCGCGCCCGATCAGGGGGCAATCTTCGAGGACGAATGACCTCGAAGCCTGCTTCGTATGGTTGCGCTTGAAGTAACCGGGTACAAAGGTTGACGAGCCGCTTTGTTCCGGCGTTCGCCGGAAATCTTTTCGTCGGGCGTGCATCGCCAAGGTCTTCCAATCACAGCACTTTTCGGCCAAACCATAATCGTTTCGGGAGCGATGCTGGTTGAAGAAGGCGGGACTATTTCTATCGACGGCTGCCGGCGGGGCGATCGCCTTCGCCTCGGCGGCCGGCGCGCAGTCGCCGACGGCACAGGCGCCGGCAGTGTCTGCACAGTCCCGGCCGCTGTCCGCGCCGGCTGCCCCTGCGCCGGTGCTGCCCCCGGCAAGTTCGGCGCCGATCGTTCCCGACAGCCAGTTCCAGGAAGCGCTGCCGTCGCTCGATCCTGCCCTCGGAGCGCCGTTGGAACCGCTCGAATCGTTCGACGTGACGGACGCACCGGTCACCGCTGCGCCCACCGCGCCTGTCCCCGGGGCACCCCCTGCGAACGATCCCGCTCTGACGGAGCCGCTGACCCCGATCGGGTCCTTCGACGTGGCGACGCCGGCCCCCGGTGCCGAGACGCCGGACGACGCGCCCGGCCCGATCGAGCCGGTCCGCTACACGCTGGACGTCGAGGGCCTCGACGAGATCGGGCTCGAGGACGAGTTCCGCGATTTGTCTGCGCTCGAGGATTCCGACGGCGAAGCGACCAACGGCTCTCAGGTTCAGCAGCGCGCCGACGAGGACGAACTGCTCGCCGTGCGGCTGCTGCGCTCGCAGGGTTATTACGACGCGACCGCAACCGCGACGGTCGAACAGCTGGTCGAGCCTGGCCGCTTGCGGGTGGTGCTCACCGCCGTCCCCGGCCAGCGCTACAATTTCGGTGCGATCCGTATCGATGGGCCGGACACGCGGCCGCCGGGTCTCGCTCGGGAGGCGCTGCCGCTGAAGAGCGGCGCGCCGATCGTCGCGATCGACGTCGAAGCTGCCGAGGCCAATGTCCGCCTGCGCCTCCCCCAGCAAGGCTATCCCTTCCCCGAGATCGGGCTACGCGACATTCTGCTCGATCCCGATACGCGGCTTGGTGACTACACCTTGCCGGTTCAGCCCGGCCCGCGCTCGAGCTTTGCCGGCTTCACCACCGAGGGCGACCTCGCCTTCGATGCCGACCATGTCGGCGTGCTTGCGCGCTTCAAGCGCGGCGAGCTCTACGATCAGCGCAAGGTCGACGACCTTCGGGAAGCGATGATCGCCACCGGCCTCTTCACCACCGTCTCGGCGGAGCCGGTGCGGACCAACGAGGCGGCGCCCGACGGCAATGAATATGTGAATATCCTGGTGCGTCAGGACGCAGGCCCTGCCCGATCGATCTCGGGCAGCGCGGGCTATGCCACGGGTGAGGGCTTCCGTGCCGAGGCGACGTGGGAGCATCGCAACTTCTTCCGGCCCGAAGGCGCGATCCGCGCCTCCGTGATCGCCGGTACGCAGGAGCAGACCGTTCGTTTCCAGTTCCGCCGCGCCAATGCCGGCCAGCGGGATCGCACCGTCCTGCTGCAGGCGGAAGCGGGCCGCCGCGATTACGCGGCCTTCCGCGGCTACACGACGCGGTTGAGCGGTCTGATCTCGCGCGAATCGACTCCGATCTGGCAGAAGAAATGGACCTGGGCGTACGGCGCTGAGATCATCGCTACCAACGAAAGCCGGATCGGTGAGCCGGATCTCTCGATCGGTGACGCCTTCTTGCTCGCCGGCGTGAGCGGGCAGCTCGGCTATGACGCCTCGAACAGTCTGCTCGATCCGACCAAGGGGTTCCGCCTGCTCGGCCGGATCAATCCGGAAACGTCACTACGCGATCCGACTCAGCCCTACATCCGCAATTTCGTCGACGGCAGCGTCTATTTCCCGGCGTCGGACAACATCACCATTGCGGCGCGGACACGGATCGGATCGATCTTCGGCGCAGACCTGGACGAATTGGCGCCGTCGCGGCGCATCTATGCCGGCGGCGGCGGGTCCGTGCGCGGATTCGGCTTCCAGGAACTCGGGCCAAAGGACGTCCTTGCCAATCCGGACTTCGATCCGGAAGATCCCGACAAGGAGCCCGCCACGATCCTGGTGCCGAGGGGCGGCCGGTCGGTCGTCGAGTTCGCGCTTGAGGCCCGCTACCGGTTCGGCAATTTCGGCATTGTGCCGTTCATCGACGCCGGCCAGGTTTATGACAGTCAGTTCCCGACCCTGTCCGATCTGCGCTTCGGCGTCGGCATAGGCGGCCGCTTCTACACCAATTTCGGTCCGATCCGCGCCGACATCGCCATGCCGATCGGGCGCCGGGAAGGCGAATCTAAGCTCGCCGTCTACGTGTCCATCGGGCAGGCCTTCTGATGGCCGGCGAGGACTCCATCGACAGCGCCCCCGATCAGGCCGCCGCCGCGCCGCAGCCCCGCCCGCGTCACCGCGCCCGCACCGCGGCGAAGTGGACCGGGATCGGCCTGCTCGGGCTGCTCGTCCTGTTCGGCGGATTCTTCGTCTGGCTCAATTCGGAGCTCGGCCACCGCTACGTCGTCCGCCAGATCAACAATCTGGAAATGGCGTCCGGCCTCGATATCGACGTCGGCAGGATCGAAGGCTCCCTGTTCGGCACGCTCAAGGTCCACGACATCAAGCTCAAGGACCCGAAGGGTCTGTTCTTCTCCGCCCGCGAGGCCGAGATGGAGTGGCGGCCGCTCGCCTATTTCCGCAATCACATCGATATCCGCGCCCTTACCATACCCGACGCCCATCTCTATCGGCTCCCGGAATTGCGGCCTGGTGCCGATCCGAACGCGCCGCTGCTTCCCGACATCGACATCGACGTCGGCCGCTTTGCCGTCGGGCGAATCATGGTGGATCCGGGCGTCACCGGTTACCGCCACCTGCTCGGGCTCAGCGGCCGCGCCAAGATCGCCGACGGGCGCGCCCAGGTCGCGCTCGATGCCGGCGCGCTCGCGGCCCCCAATCTACCCGGCGGCGACAAGCTCGTCCTGCGCGTCGATGCGGTGCCCGCCGCCAACCGGCTCGGCATCGGCCTGCGCGTCGAAGCGCCCGGCAACGGGTTCGTCGCCAACCTGACCGGCTTCAAGCAGCCGATCGCCGCTCTGGTCACCGGCTCCGGCACCTGGGCCAATTGGCAGGGCCGCGCCCGTGCGAATGTGGCGGGCAAACCGTTCGCCAACATCGCCATCGGCGGTCGCGACGGCACCTTCTCCTTCAACGGTCCGATCCAGCCCGGCACGCTTCTGCCCGAAGGCCCGGCGCGGCGTCTCTTCTCGTCCGTTCAACTCGGGCTCGTCACCACCCTTGCCGAGCGCCGTGCCGATCTCCGGCTCCGCCTGAACTCGTCGGCCGTCGCCCTCGCCGCCGAGGGCCTGGTCGATCTCGGCCAGAACCGCTTCCAGGATTTGAAGCTCGCCGGCCGCCTGCTGCAGCCGGGCGCGATCGCGCCCAATCTCGCCGCCCGCAATCTGCAGGCCTCGGCGGTGCTCAACGGCGCCTTCGCAACGCCGTTCGTGGCCTATGACGTCAAGGCCGATGCGGTCGGCTTCAACGGCACCATTCTCGAAGGCTTCACCGCGCGCGGCCGTGCCAAGGTCGACGCCGACCGCATCCGCATACCCGTGTCGGCGCGGGCGAAACGGGTCACCGGTCTCGATCCGTCGGTCGGCGGGCTGCTCACCAACGTCGCCGCCGACGGCACCGTGTTCGTCAGCGGCACTCGCATCGTCTCGGACGATCTTCGGGTCCGTTCCGACCGCCTCAATGCCACCATCGTGCTGGCCGGCGATGTCGCGCGCGGCCAGTACCGGGCCGGCATTCAGGGCACGCTCGACAATTATCAGCTCGACGGCGTCGGCCTTCTCGACATCACGACCAACATGAACGTCACCAGCGGTCCGGGCGGCTTCGGCCTGGCCGGCCGCGTCGCCATCAAGACCGAGCGGATCGACAATGCGTCGGCCCGGGATTTCCTCGGCGGCAACGCCACCGCGTCCGCGCGGGTGACGATGAACCCAGCCGGCGCCGTCCTGCTGAACGACATTCGGGTGAACTCGCCCGGACTTCGCGTCACCTCCGGCAGCGGCAGCTGGCGCCCCGACGGACGCATCGATTTCCGCGTTGCCGGTGTCTCGCGCGAATACGGGCCGCTTGCGGTCGTGGTCGGCGGCACCGTCGATCGGCCGCAAGTTCAGCTGCGCGCGGCCAGCCCGGGCTTCGGCGTGGGATTGCGCGACGTGACCGCCAACATCCGCTCGACCGGCAGCGGCTACCGCATCAACGCCACGGGTGAATCGCAATATGGGCCCTTCTCGGCCGACGTGACGGTGGTCGCGGGACGCGCGCTCAGCGTCGACGTCCACCGGGTCGTCTTCGCCGGCATGACCTTCACCGGCCGGGTCACGCAATCGCCGGCGGGGCCGTTCGTGGGCAATCTGGCGATGAGCGGCGAGGGGATGAGCGGGACCATCCGTCTCGCCGCCGAGGGACGCTTTCAGCGCGCGGACGTCAACGCCCTGGCGAACAACGCCCGTATTCCCGGTGAGACGCCGATCCTGATCCAGCGCGCGATCGTCCAGGCGACCGCGATCCTCTATCCGGATGCGCCCCACATCGTCGGCGATGCCCAATTTGCCGGCGTTCGCAGCAACAATTTCAATCTGGTCCGCGGCCGTGCCCGTGCCGACTATCGCGGCGGTCGCGGCACAGCCCAGCTGTTCGCGGAAGGCTCCAGCGGCGTGCCGTTCCGGATTGCTGCCAACGCGGCGCTCGCCCCCGATCTCTACCGCGTCGCCCTTCAGGGGCAGGCGAACAACATTCCGTTCCGGCTGGCGCGACCGGCCGAGGTGCGGCCGGCGGCCGGCGGCGGCTGGCAGCTCGCGCCCGCCCAGATCGTTCTTCCGCAAGGCAATGTCCTGCTCGCCGGCCGGTTCGGCGGCAGCGGCGGGACGTCGGTGCAATCGCGGCTCAACGATTTCGATCTGTCGATCCTCAACGCCTTCTCGCCGGGCCTCGGCGTCGGCGGCCGCGTGACCGGAAGCCTCGATTTCGCGCAGCCGGCCGGCACCGCCTTCCCGCGCGCCGACGCCCGGCTCAACGTCGCCGGTTTCACCCGCACCGGCATCGCCACCCGGTCCCCACCGGTCGATCTCGCGGTTGCGGGCGCCCTGCGGCCCGAGGGCGGCAGCCTCGCCGCCGTGATCCGGCGCGGCGGCAACGTCATCGGGCGCGCCCAGGCGCGTCTGCAACCGGTCTCGTCCGCCGCCGGCGGCTGGATGGATCGGCTTCTCGCCGCGCCGCTCGCCGGCGGCATCCGCTACAATGGTCCCGCGGACGTTCTCTGGTCGTTCACCGGGATGAGCAGCCAGCAGCTTTCCGGGCCGATCGGCATCGCCGCCGATTTCAGCGGCCGGGTCCAGGCGCCTCAGCTGACCGGCGTGATCCGGGCCAACAACCTCATCTTCACGGACGAGACCTACGGCACCCGCATCACCAACCTCGCCCTCCAGGGACGCTTCACCAGCTCCACCCTCGAAATCGATCGTCTGTCCGGCCGGGCGGGCGAGGGAACGATCGAGGGCCAGGGCCGGGTGGGCTTCGCAGCCGATGCCGGTTTCCCGATGGACATCAGGGCAACGCTCGCCAACGCGCGTCTCGCCCGCAGCGACAATATCGGCGCGACCGTCAGCGGCACGATTGCGGTCACCAACAGCAAGGCGAACGGCGCCTTGATCGCCGGCGATCTCAACATCCCGAACCTGCGCTACCAGTTCGTCCGTCAGGGCGCGGCGCAGGTCGTCGAACTGCAGGGCGTGCGCCGCAAGGGCGATCCCCTGCCGACACCGGGCGAGCAGGTCGAGGAAGAGAGCGGCACGCCCAGCATCTGGAAGCTCGATCTGCGGGTCCGTGCGGACAACCAGTTGTTCATCTCGGGCATGGGGCTCGAATCCGAGTGGAAGGCGGATCTGCGGGTCCAGGGCACATCGGCGACGCCCTCGATCGTCGGCGAAGCGGAGGTCCTGCGCGGCACCTTCAGCTTCTCCGGCCGCCGTTTCGATCTGACCGAAGGCCGGATCGATTTCCCGGGCGGGCGTCCGATCAATCCGCGGCTCAACATCGTCGCCTCGGCGGATGTCGACGACGTGACGGTCAACATCAACGTCACCGGCAGCTCGACCAATCCGCAGATCGCTTTCACCTCGCAGCCGGCGCTGCCGCAGGACGAATTGCTGTCGCGCATCCTGTTCGGCGGCTCGATCAGCGAGATTTCCGCCCTGCAGGCGGTGCAGCTGGCATCGTCGCTGAACGCGCTCCGCGGCGGTGGCGGCGGGCTCAACCCGCTCGGCAAGCTGCGTTCCGGATCCGGCCTCGATCGCCTTCGTGTGCTCGGCGCCGACGAGACGACCGGACGCGGCACCGCGGTTGCGGCCGGCTTCTACATTTCCAACGACATCTATCTCGAGCTGATCACCGATGCGCGTGGGTTCACCGCCACGCAGATCGAAGTCGCGCTCTCGCGTGCGCTTTCGGTCTTGTTCCAGGCCGGTTCAACGGGCACTTCCAGCCTCAACGCCCGCTACAGAAAGCAATATTGAACCGACATGGATTGGCACGCGGTGAAGCAGTGGCTCGAGACCACGAGCGGTCTCGACATGGACGCGCTCCATGTCCACGCCGGGATATTGTGCCAGGTGTTCGTCGCGCTGGTGCTGCGTCGGCGGCTGTCCAGCCCCTGGCCCTGGCTGGTCACCGCTGCGGTGATCCTCGCCAACGAATATTACGACTACCATTACGAGATCTGGCCGCAGCGCGACATGCAATGGGCGGAAAGCGTCAAGGACGTGTGGAACACGTTGTTGATCCCCACCCTGCTGTTGCTGCTCACCCGCTTCGTGCCCGGCCTGTTCCGCAAGGCGCCATCCGAAACGGCCTCAGCTGCCGATCCGGGTCAGGCGGGCACCGATACGGGCGAGGCTCGGAAACTGGCTCAGCAGCTGCATTAACGGCGCCCGCCGCCGCGGAGCTTCCGCGGCGCGGCGCAGCATCTCGGCGACCATGATCGGCCGCCGGCTGCGACGATGGAAGCTGCGCTGCCAGTCGGCCGCGGCCGTTTCCTCGAGCAACGCCTCCGCACCGCCGAGGCCGCTGGCAAGCGCCACCGCGATACCGTCGCCCGCCAGCGAGGCGATGACCGCGGCCTGATCGCCGATCCGGTATACGCCGGGAACCGTGCGCCGCGCGCGCCAGCCATAGGGGACGCCGGCGACGGCGCTCCAGTCGCCGGCATCCCCGCCGGCCAGCCGTTCCGCCAGCACGCTGCTTTCCCCGGTCAGCCGCTCCAGCAGCGCCTGGGGTCCGCCCGCCGCCTTTAGCCGCGCGCGCGAAGCCGACAGACAGAAATTGCATCGGCCGTCGTCCTGGATCAGCAGGCCGGCATAGCCGCCGTCGAACAGGTGCAGCTCGATCGTTCCGTCGATCGCCCGCGCAGCGGCATCGGATAGGCCGATCGCACAGCGCAGTCCGATCGCGGCGCCGGCGATCGACGCATCACGCTCGTGCCCGCGCAGCTCGTGCTTGCCCGTCGCCAGCAGCAATGCCTCAGCCTCGATCTCCTCGTCATCGTCGAGGCGAACCCGCCTGCTACTGGCGGCCCGGACGGCGCGGCCGCGCAGAATCTCCGCGCCGGCCGCGCGCGCCCTGTCGAGCAAGGCTTCGTCCAGCGTCCGGCGCGACAAGCCGGCGGCAGGATGGGGGAGCGCAGTCTCCACCGAACCTTCGGGCGAAACGAACCGAACGCGGTCGATCGGCCGGGCTCCGAGCGCTCCCGGATCGATGTCGAGCTTGCGCAGATTGGCAAGAGCATCCCAGCCGAGGAAGCCGCCGCAGACCATGTCGCGCGGCCCGGCGCTGCGTTCGACGAGCAGCGGGCGCACGCCGCCGCGGGCGAGCCGGATCGCCGCGGCCGCGCCGGCGGGCCCGCCGCCGACGATCAGCGCAGCCGTTCGACGCACAGCCGGAACGGGAAACGGCGGACGACCTGCGCCTCGGCCAGTCCGATCTCATCGATTATGCTCCGCCACTCCGCGGGACGATAGGCGCGGGCAATAGAAAGCTGGCCGTCTTCGCGAACGATGCGGTGCACGCCGAGCAGACGGGCCAGCAGCGGGTAACCGGCATAAGCCAGGCGATGGCGGTGGAGATCGTTGACCAGCCAGCCCGCCATCGTATTCGCTTCCATCCAGCGCAGGAACCGCCGCAGCTCGGCATCGTCCATGTGGTGGGCGACCAGGCTCGAGATCACGATGTCGAAGCCGCCCTGATCGCGATAGTCGCCGGTCCGCCACGCAATCGCGTCGGTGGACGACGTGGCCGCCGCCGCCACCGCAGCGCTCTTCGGGTTGAGATCGACACCGACGAGCTCCGCGGACTTGCCCGCCCGTTTTGCCCAGCGCGCAATCAGGCGCAGCATGCCGCCGTCCCCGAAACCGACGTCGAGCAGGCTGAACTGGTCGCGGCCGCGCGTCACGCGCCGCAGGAAGCCGAGCGTCGGTCGCGCTGCGAGGGTCCAGCGGTTGATGCGGCCCAGATCGGAGAGCACCGCGTCGTAGACGGCCTCGGGAAGGCCCGGATCGTCCATCTGCTCTTCGGCGATGGCCCGCCGGGCGAGGCTTCTCATCGCAGCCGGCGGAAGTGGAAACCTTCCGCGGCCAGACCCGGGCCGAACGCCAGCGCAACACCGTGCGTGCGGTCGGGTTCGCGCAGCAGCCGGGAGAGGACGAAGGGCAAGGTCGCCGACGACATGTTGCCGAACGCAGCCAGCACCGCGCGCGAGTCGGCAAGCGCGTCGGGATCGAGCGACAGCCCGTGTTCCACCGCGTCGAGGACGGAGCGCCCGCCCGCATGGACGGCCCAGGAATCGATGTCTCCCGCCGCTGACCCCGACAGCAAGGCGGCCCGCAGCGCATCGTCCCGGAGCGCTTCGGCGATCCGGCCCGGCACTTCGCCGGACAGGTGCATGGCGAAGCCGGTGTCGCCGACGTCCCACCGGATCAGCTGGGCGGAATCGGGCAAGGTGGCGGCAAATGGCCGCTCCAGCGCGAAGCCGGGGCCTTCGCCGCTGACGATCATCGCTGCGGCGCCATCGCCGAACTGCAGCATGGCGAGCAGCGGCTCCAGGCGCGCCTCATATTGGAGGTGCAGGCTGGACAATTCGACGTTCACCACCAGGATCCGGGCACCCGGCTCCGACCGTGCGATATGATAGGCCACGCGCAGTGCGGCCACCGCCGCATAGCAGCCCATGAAGCCGACCAGGGTCCGTTCGATGTCGCCTGGCAGCCCGAGCTCCGCGGCGATGATCTGGTCGATGCCCGGCGCGACGAAGCCGGTGCAGCTCGCAACCACGAGGTGGGTGATTCGGCCGAGCGGCCCAAGTCCGGCGATCGCCCGCAGCGCCAGCCGCGGCGCCTCCTCGGCGTAGACGCGCATGCGCGCCGCCGTGCCTGGCGAGGCACTTTCGTAGAAGCCGCCGGGATCGACGGGGGAGCCGCCGTTCTCGGCATAGGGCAGCACCGACCAGCGATGGCCGATGCCGGATCGCTCCGCCATGCGCCGGAAGAGCGCACGCTCCCGCATGTCCACGAGCTGATGCTCCGCCCATTGGATGAAGGCGCGGTGCACGTCGTGGCTGGGAACGGCGGTCGCGATGGCGTTGATACAGGCGGTAGGCGTAACCGTCTCCCCGAAGCTCCCTGCAACGACTAGCAGAGTCGGGGAGGGAGATGAACGGCGCCCGCCTAAGTTCCCGCCATGGCCTTAGTGCGGTGAAGCTTGCAGGCTTTGTCGCTCATCGCTCCGGCGCATGGGCGAAGGCGCGGGCGATCGCATCGCGCAGCGGCTTGGGGCGAAAATCCTCGTCATAGGGCGTCGGGCGCTTGCGCAGTCCGTCCTTTCGCGGCGTCAGCCCCTGATGCCAGCTGTAGCGATCGGCGATGCCCCACAGGATCACGTCCCGAAGCTGCTTGTAGGAAAGGGTCACGTCCAGAAACGCCCGGCAATACTCCGCGACCGCGGCGTCCCGTACGGCGATATCGGCGGGCAGCCGCTTGTCGCTGACGTCGAGCTCCGTGATCAGCAGCCGATACCCCATTCCGGTGACGCGATCGAGAAAAGCGCGCCAGGCACGTTCGTCGTGCAGGCCGAACGCGCTGCCCTTGTCGGGATCGTGATCCCCTATGTGCGCCTGGATGCCCAGCGCGTCGACTGGCACGTTGCGTTTCCTGAAGCCTTCGAGCAGCTGCAGGACGCGGCTGCGGTGAAGCGCGCCGCCCGGCTCCCACAGCATGTAGTCGTTATAGACCAGCTCGGCATGCGGCGCCGCGGCGCGGGCGGCTTCGAACGCGACGTCGATCAGCCGCTCGGGTCCGATCGCCCGCGACAATGCCGTCTGGCGCAGCGCTCCGGTCTTGTGGTCGATCGCTTCGTTGACGACGTCGTAGCTTTCGATCCGCCCGCCGTATCGCCCGCAGACCCGGGTGACGTGCTCCCGCATCAACCGCTCCGCTTCGGCAGCCGGGCGCCCGCCGAACTCGTAGCTTTCCCACCATCTCGGGGCGTAATCGGGATGGTTCCAGAGCAGAGTGTGGCCGCGGAACGCCATTGCGTTCGCTTCCGCGAAGGCAAGCAGCCGGTCGGCCCCTTCGAAATCCCAGGTGGCTGGGCCGCCCTGCCGGATCACTGACCATTTGAGTTCGTTTTCCGGTGTGGTGATGCCGCATTCGGCGGCCATCAGCGCACGATACCGCGGATCGGTGAAGCCGCGCGGTTTCTCCTGCGTGCCGAGCCCCATCGAGGATCCGAAGCGCAGGCCCTTCCTTCGTGCGATCGCGTCCAGCGACGGGCCTCCGGGCGGCAGCATGGCTTTAGACCAGGCGGGAGCCGCGGACGCGACGGCCGCCGCGCTCCCCATCATCGCGAGCGCGTCGCGGCGGCAGATGAGCGCGCTCATTGCGCTTCGCTCCGGCTGACGCGGAACCAGTCGACGTCGATCCAGCCAGATCTTTCTGCCGATCCGCCCCGGCTGAAGGTGAACAACGCCGGCCGCGACCCCTTCCACCACGAGAAGCGGGCGAGCGGGATCGGATCGCCGAACGCCTTGAAGCTGCGTCCCTCGTCGAGGCTGTACGCATAGGAAGCGGTCTGATCCGGACGGACATCGGCCCGCAGCTGAAGCGTCCGGCCGGTCACAGCGACACCTTTCGTCTCCTTGCCTTCGGAGGCGAGCGTCAGATTCGTCGTGCCGCCTTCCCGCACGACGCCGATCCAGCTCGGACGCACCCCGAACAGAGCAAGGCCGGCACGCTGTCCCTCCGTCATTCGGCCGATGTCGATGCGCGCCGTCGAGATCATCCGAGGTCCCTGCAGGATCTGTGTCAGCGTGTTGCGCGCGCCCACCAGATGCTCGGCCGGCCTGGCGCGCAGCCGCAGGAAGCCGCGACGTTCGGTCAGGCTCCAGGCGCGATCGTCGGGATTGTGGTTCCACGACCATTGCAGCCCCAGTCGCGATGACGAGAATTCATCGCTGTCCTGAAGCGTCCAGCCGACGCTGTCCGCGCCCGTGTCCGGCATCGCGTGCACCGCCACCGGCTGTCCCGAAGTCTTGCCGGGAATCGGTTCGCCGACGATCGGCCAGTCGTCGGCGGTCCATCGAACCGGTTGCAGGTGAACGATCCGGCCGAAGGCGCCGGTGCTGTTGAAATGCGCGAACCAGCCCTGGCCGGAGGGAGTTTCGACCCATCCGCCCTGGTGGGGGCCCTCGAGCGGACTCGCGCCCGGTTCCAGCACGACCCGATGTTCGTACGGACCTTCGATCCGGCGCGAGCGCAGGACGACCTGCGGACCGGTCGAGACTCCTCCGATCGGCGCCCAGATGTAGTAATAGCCGTTGCGCTTGTAGAGCTTGGGCCCCTCGAGGATCGGCAGCGCGGCCTTGTCCTCGACGATGGTCGCTCCGGCGTCGAGCACATGGGTGCCGTCGGCACTCATGCGGTGGAGGATCAGTGGGCCCGCGCCGACGCGCGAATGGATCAGCCAGGCGGTGCCGTCGTCGTCCCAGAACGGACACGGGTCCTCAAGGCCCTTCTGGGCGATCACGGCAACCGGCGTCGACCAGGGTCCCTCCGGGCGGCGCGCCGTGGCCATGAACACGCCTTCGTCGGGCGTCGCCCAGTAGACGTGGAAGAGGTCGTTCCGGTAGCGGATGGAAGGCGCCCAAACGCCGCTCGCATATTTGGTCCCTCCGATCGGCTTCGAGATTGCATCGGTCAGCGTGTGCGGCCCGGGCATGTCATATTCCGGCGCGAACGGGAGCTTCGACAGGACGTGGCCGGCGATCCGCCAATGCACCAGATCCTTCGAGTGCAGGATCGGAATGCCGGGGGAGAAGTGGAAGCTCGACGCTACCAGATAATAGTCGCTGCCGACCCGGATGACGTCCGGATCGGAATAGTCCGCGTAGAGCACCGGATTGCGGAAGGTGACCGGAGCCGCGCCCGACAGGCCGAATCCTGCGACCACGAGAGCGGCGGCCGCCAAGAGGCGGCGGGGGCGACGATCAGAGGCGGCCATTGGTGGGTCCCGGGATGGTGCGGTCCGTGATCGTGCGGCATCCGAAGCTGCGCAGGTTGGTGACGTTGCGCATCGTCACAGCGCGGGCGCCGGCCGGCACCCCCACCCGGAACAGGTCGATGTCGGCAACGTCGTCCAGGTGCAGTGCCGGACGGGGATCGGGCCTTGCGACTGCGATCTCGACATTGCTGAGCTCGACGCCGCGCGCGTGGCGGATGAAGAAGCCCGTGGCGGGCAGATCGCCGAACATCGTCGCTTCCGGATAGCCGAGCTCGTTCTCCTCGGGCCGCAGGGCCGCCATCGCCGCCGGCGCGCCGCCGACATGGTGAAGGTGGAGATCGCTGAGCTTCAGATCTTCGATCGGGTGCCCGCCCAGGCCGGCGATCACCGACGGCAGCGGGTTGGCCCCAGAGCTGGACACGTTCTGGATCAAGATCCGGCGCATGGTTCCGATCGGCCGCCCCGGCGGGCCGCGCATGCGGCGGCCCAGGCGCAGGAAGATCGGTGCGTTGACGATGCCGCGCATGGTGATGTTGCTCACCGTCACATCCTCGACGACGCCGCCATCGACCGTCTGGAACGCGAGGCCGCGGCTGTCCTCAAACGTGCAGTTGCTGATCGTGATGTTGCGGAAGCCGCCGTTGGTCTCGGTCCCGAACTTGATCCTGCCGTGGATCAAAGGCGCGAAGTCGGCGGGCATCTTGCGCCAGCTGCCGTCAAGCACGGAGCCGATCTGATAATTGCCGGTGACCAGGCAATTGGCAATCATAACATTTTCGGTGATCCGCGCTTCGCCCAGCGCGTAGCTGCTCTTCGGGCAGATCGCGTCGTCATAGGGGGAATTGACCGTGCAATTGGTCACCCGCACGTTGCGGCAGCAGTCGATGTCGAAGCCGTCGCGATTGGTGTCACACAGAATATTGTCTATCGTGAGATTGTCGACGCCGGTGGCGAGCAGAGCAAACCAGCCGCCCTCCAGGAGCTTGAAGTCGCGCAAGGTCACGTTGCGGCAGGACTTGAGCGCGATCGCCTTGTTGCCGGTTCCCGGGCCGTTCGGATCCTTCAGCCAATCGTCCTTGCCGTCGCCACGGCCGAGGCCCTTGCCCCAGATCAGTCCTTGGCCCTCGATCGCGATGTCGTGGAGATTCTCGCCCCAGATCAGGCTGTTGCGCCAATGGCTGTGGCCGAAATCCTGATATTGGTCCCAGGGATTGGGCTCGGCAAGATCGTAGCCTTTGCTCTCGCCCGGCGCGGCCGCCAGGATCGTCGCGCCATTCTCCAGGTGCAGGGTGATCCGGCTCTTGAGGCGGATGGTGAAGCAGGCATAGGTGCCGGGAGGGAAGTAGACGGTACCGCCGCCGCGCTCGGCGACATGATCGATCGCGCGGTTGATCGCCGGCGTGTCGATCGTGCGGCCGTCGCCCTTGGCGCCGAAATGGCGCACGTCGATCCAGCCCTCGCCGCCGCGCGGCCGCAGCGCCGCCAAAGCCGGATGGGCGCCGACCAGGCCGGCGGCGAGGCCGGCGAGAACGAGCGTTCGGCGGTCCAGCATCATCAACCCTCTCCTGCCCGCGAAAAAGCGGCCGCGCGCTTCGGACGCGCGGCCGAGGCGGGAGCTGTTAGAATTTGAACGTCGCGCCCAGGAAGAACTCCGTCCCGATCACGTCATACGTGGCGGAGAAGGTGTTGGCGTTGGGTCCCTGGGTGGTGATCGGCGGCTTGTTGTTGAAGATGTTGTTGGCGCCGCCGAACAGCTGCGCATTCTCCCCGATGTCGTAGCTGAACGACAAATCGAAATAATGCTGATCGTCGAGAACGGGGTAGGCGATGTTGGTGAGAAGCGGCGTCGCCGCCGATCCCTGCCGATGCGGCACGATGTAGCGGTCCGTCGTGACCTTGCCGATATAACGATGGCGAAGGCTGAGGCTGAGGTCGGCGAGGCTCCAGGTGACCCGTGACGTCCCGCGCCAGCGCGGCAGCGGCTGGCCGCAGGTCGGCCCGAAGGAACCGGCGCATTCGTTCTGCAGGTCGGGGAAGGCGACCACCGGCGTGCTGGTGAATTCCCGCAGCCAGGTGACGTTGGTGCCGAGTTCGATCCGGCTGGTCTCCGCGATCCCCGGAAGGCCGAAGCCCAGATCGAAGGTGTAACGCGCCGCGAAGTCGACGCCCGACGTCTTGAGGCTCCCGGTATTGGCGTTCCTGATCTGCAGGGCATAGGGATCGTTGATCTCGCCGCTGGTCGGATTGCGGCGGACGGCCTGGCAGAACTCGCTGGTTGCGTCCTGAAGGACGAGATAGCAGAGGTTGAGGGTGTTCTGGGCACCGCCGCCCAGCGGCGCAATCGCGCCGTCGAGCGAGATGTTGAAATAATCGACGCTGAGATACAGCCGGGGCGCGAAGCGCGGCGTGATCACCGCACCGACCGTATAGGTGTCCGATTTCTCTTCGCCGAGATTGGGGTTGCCGCCGAAATCGGCCGGGAAGATCGTGTTCGGCTGTACGCCTGCCGTGAACACCTGGGATGCAGGCACGCCGGTTGCGATGCAGACGTCGCGCACGGCTGCGGTCTGCTGCGCCGCCGCGGCGCGGCTGGAGCACGGATCGGTTGTCACGCCGACCACCCGGGTGACGCCACCGAACAGTTCGTTGACGTTGGGCGCCCGGATCGCGCGCTGATACTGGCCGCGGAAGGCCAGATCGGGGCTGACCCGCCAGTCAAGCCCACCCAGATAGGTCCAGACGCCGCCGATGCCGGACAGGCTGTAGTCGGAATAGCGGAAGGCGCCGTTGGCGATCAGGCTTTCGATCAGCGGCGTGTCGTGGATCAGCGGCACGCGAAGCTCGCCGAAGATCTCCTTGACCGAGACGCTGCCTTCGGTCGGAAGCCCCGGGTTGAACCCGACGACGTCGCCCGACGACAAGAAGGAATCGGGCGTGAAGCGGGCGCTGGTCTTGCGCCATTCGACGCCGGTCGAGAAGCCGATCGGGCCGGCCGGGAGCGAGAAAAGGTTTCCAGTGACGCTGCCCTGGGCGACCTGCTGGGTGGCGATCGTCGTGTTGGTCGCGCTGATCCGGATCGCGTCGGCGCAGGCATCTGAAACGTTGGCGCCGAAAATGTTGCAGACCGGGGACGCCCCGCCGACCGAGAGCAGGGAAGCCTGCAGGCGGCTGCGCGAAATTGCATTACGCAGCAGCAACGTGTCCTCGCTGCGCGCGTAGGTGTAATAAAGATCGTATTTGAGGTTGGTGAGGAAGGAGTCAGAAAGGTCGCCCAGCTTGCCGCGAACGCCCCAGGCCCCGCGGAAGACGTTGCGGCGCTCGCTTGCCAGGCGTGGCCCGACCTCGACGTAGCGCCGGCCGGCGGTCAGCACGGCAAGATTGTCGCCGGCGACAGTCGTCCGGCTGCTGGTGCCGCTGGTGACGTTGGTCGTGCCGGTTTCGCGCAGATCCAGCTGCCGAAGCACGTCGCGAAGCTGCGGGGTCAGATAGGGGTTGTTGACGTCGAACAGGGTCGGTGCGCCGACATTGGTCGGTGCCAGCCGCGCGTTGACGACGTTGTTGCTGTAATGCAGCTCCATGTAGCCGGTGATCGAATCGGTGAAATCGTAATGGCTGAAGCTGTTGATCATCCAGCGTTCCTGGGGCTGGATCAGGTAATTGTCGGGTGCGAGGTTGAAGCGATCCTGGGGATCGAGCGCGGCGCGCGCGGCCGCTCCGGCTTCGTCGAAGGTGAAGCCGAACGCACCCATTCCGCCGATACCCGCAGCCGCATAGGCTGCGTTGAGCGCCGGGTTCGACTGGGCTGAACCCGGGGTCGGTATGCCGGAGAAGCGGCCGTTGGGAATGTCGCCGCTGCCGCCGGCGCGGAAGCCGAGCTCTCCGCCGGCGCTGGTGCAGGTCTGGCCGGCCGGTACCGTCAGCGGCGTGCCGGCACGGTCGGATCGGCTGGTGCCCGCAACCACGCAGGCATCTTCCAGCGAATCGAAGGCGAAGCTGCCGCGCTGGCCGCGGGTGATCGATCCGCGCTTCAGATAGTTTCCGGAGACGACGACGTTGCCGCGTCCGTCGGCGAAATTGCCGCCGACGGTCAGATCGATATTGTAGGTCGGGGTCTGGGTGGGCCGATCCATGTTGATCTGCGCGCGCGCTTCGACCCCTTCGAAATCCTCGCGCATGATGAAATTGACGACGCCGGTAATCGCGTCCGAGCCGTAGACGGCGGACGATCCGCCGGTGACGACCTCGGTTCGTGCGATCAGGGTGGTCGGGATCGTGTTGAGGTCGGTGACCTGCTCCGGGCCGTAGATGGCGAAACGGCGGCCGTTGACCAGAACCAGGTTGCGGGTCGATCCGAAACCGCGAAGGTTCACGTCGGCGAAGCCGCCGGGAACCGTATTCGACGTGGCGCTGCCCAGCTGCGATGCGACCGCCTGCGGAAGCTGCGCCAGCATCCGCTCGATATTGACGTTGCCGGAAAGCTTGATGTCCTGCGCGTCGACGACGTTGACCGGGGTGGAGGCGGCGAATCCGTTGCGGGCGATCCGCGATCCGGTGACGACGATCTCGCCTTGTCCCTGCACCGCCTGTCCATCGGCGGAAACGTTGCCATCGGGCTGATCGCCCGGGTTCGACGCGGTCGCTGACGAAACCGGTTCCACCGAGGGCTGCGCCTGGTCCGGAGTGCCGGGCGTGCCCGGCTGCGGCGAGGTCTGCGCGGCCGCGGGCGCGCCCCACGAGGCGGCAAGTGCCGCAACCGCGACGGAGCACGTGAAATACGAGCGAAAACCAGTCTTTCTCATGACTTTACCTCCCCTTGGCACGAGAGCGACTGCTCTTTGTGCACGATTCGCCTGATGGAATGCCGGTGAACCCGATCTCTGCCGATTGTTACCGCTCACATTTCCACATAGTCAAACGATATTTCAACATGTAGGATGTTGTCTGACATGAAAGCGGCTTCACCTTGGCGGCGAGGTCTGCGAGAAAGGGGAGGAAGCCCATGATTCAGCGTCGAGAATTCATCGGGGGCGGTGCTCTCGCGCTCACTGCGGCCGTCACTGGAAAGGTACGCGTCGCCTCAGCCGAGGCGCGTGCCGGGGAAGGCGCACCCACCTTTTCGACGGCGAACGCACGCTGGCAGGCCGCGTATGATCGAGCGCTGGCGGTGCTCGCCGGCAATGTGCAGATCATGCCCTACGTCAGTGCGCCGGTTCTGATCGAAGGTTCGGTTTACCGCGGCATCTGGCAGGAATGCGGCCCGCACGAGGCGCTGCTCTATCGCAAGTTCCGGTCCGACGTTGCCCGCAACAGCCACCTGACCTTCTTCGATCTCCAGCGCGCCGACGGCCAGCTCCCCGCCAACAACAAGGAAACGGAGACGAGCTTCGGCCAGATCCAGATGGTCGTGCCGATCGCCGCAACCGCTTGGGAGCTCGCGCGGGCGACCGGCGATTCTGAATTGCTCGAGCGCGCCTATCGGGGCTGCTCGGCCTGGGACGGGTGGCTGCGCACCTACCGCAACACACGCGGCACCGGCCTCGTCGAAGGCTTCTGCACCTACGATACCGGTCACGACAACAGCCCGCGCTGGGCCGGGCTCCCGAACCAATGCCCCAACAAGGATGCGCGCCGGCATCATCCGATCGCCTCGCTGCCGCGCCTGTGCCCCGATCTCTCGGCGACCGTCTACGGGGCGCGGGTCGCGCTCGCCGCGATGGCGTCCGCGCTCGGCAGGACTGCTGACGCAGATCGCTGGGCCGAGTCCGCGGCGGCGATCCGCCGCTCGATTCTCGACACGCTCTACGTGCCCGAGGATGCGGCCTTTTATGATCTCGACGCGCAGGGGAGTTTCGTTCGGGTGCGAGGCGACGTGCTGACCCGGGTGTGCGGGGAGCATGTCGTTGATCAAGCGCTGTTCGATACGCTCTGGGCGCGGCAATTGGGCAATCCCAAGGCTTTCTGGACGCCTTACCCTTTGCCCTCCATCGCTGCGGACGATCCGCTGTTCGTTCGGCCCATACCGGCCAACAGCTGGGGCGGTGCATCCCAGGCTCTCACCGCAATGCGCGCCCCGCGCTGGATAGAACATTATGGGCGCACGGCCGAGTTCACTGCGATGATGGATCGCTGGTGCGAGGCGATCCAGGCGGATCCGGCCATGCGCCAGCAGATCGATCCGGAAAGCGGCGCCTTCACCAAGGGTGCGGACCAGCCGAATTACTCGCCCGCCGCATTGGTCATGATCGATTACACCTGGCGTCTGGTGGGGCTTACCGAGGAAGCCGAGACGCTGCACTGGAACGTGCGGCCGGCCCACCCTGCCGCCCGCTCCGCGCGGCTGACTATGGGCACCGATGCGGGAAGCACGGCAGCGATGGCTTATGGCGCCAGGGGGGCGGCTCTGCAGCTGGCCGGCAAGCCCGTCGCGACCGTCGAAGGCGGCGCCGCCCGCTTGATCACCGACAAGGCCGGCCGCGCGCAGGCATTGCTCGGGATCGATCCGTCGGTTCAGCAGGTGCGGTTGCGGATCGGATCGGCGCCGTTCCGCCGATTCACTCTGGCCCCGAACCAGAGGATCACGCTCACGTGATCGACGTTGTCGTCCCCAGGTCGAGTTTAACGGCGCTTTGGGAAATGGTGCCCAGGGACGGGATCGAACCGCCGACACCGTGATTTTCAGTCACGTGCTCTACCAACTGAGCTACCTGGGCATGGGCTGCGTGTGCGGCCGAGCGCGCCTATAGAAGGGCTTAGCGCTCGCTGTCCAGCCCGTCGGACGAGAATTCGTCTGCCGAGGGTCCCGGGACGCGATAGGAATCGCCGAGCCAGTTCAAAAGATCGCGGTCGCGGCACCCCTGGCTGCAGAAGGGTGTGTGATCGGGCGCCGCCGGTTTGCCGCAGAGCGGACAGCCGTTGCGCTTCCTAGACGTGGAGGCTGTGGACATGCCCTGCGGATATGGCGAGCCCGGCATCCGCCTGCAAGGCGATGCGGGCGCCGATGCGGGGCGCGAGCTTGTCCAGCCACTCCGGATTGGCCTCGATCCGCGCGATCACGGAAGGGGCGGCGCGGAGCGTGCGTTCGCCGATGCCGGTGGAACGCTCCGCGCGCCGCAGCAGCGCCCGGGCCGCGGCGCCGACGGGATCGCACTGGAGCAGTTCGGGGAGCGAGGGACGCGTGCGGCGGCGGACGATTTGGAGGAACCCGAAGCCGTTCACGCCGGTGCGTTCGAACGGCTGCGGCAGCACTGCGTCGAGCGCTGCCGCGGGTGCCTGGCGCTCGGCCTTGCCCGCGAGGGTCGGCAGATCGATGCCGATCGACCCGCCGATCCCGAGCCGCCGTATCGCGCGCCCGGCGGCGGCGGCTCCGGCAACGGCGAGCTCCGCCGGAGGGAGCGCGCCGTCGATGTCGAACAGCGTCATCGCCGGCGTGACGCTCATCCGCAGCGATCCGCCGGCAAAGCCGATCTCGCCGACGCTCGCTTCCTCGAGCAGCTCCGTCCACCCCGCCGCTTCGAAGCGATCGCCGCTGCCAGGGCCGAGCGACGCCACTCCGCCGATCCGTTCGCGCAGGCTTGCGCCGGCGCCGCACGGCGAATCGGTGATACGCCCACGGGCGGGTTTCGGCCGTCCCTGTTCGGGGATCGGCTCGCGCGTGATTTCGATCCGGACCTTCTGTCCCTGCGTGATCCGCGACGGCAACGGCTCAACGATCGCCTCGCCGCCGTCGAAAACCGCGAGGCCGCGGCGGCCGGGAACGTGTATCTGGGTGAGACGCCCCTCGACGACCGCGCCGAAGCGTATTGCTCCTGGCAGCTCGATGGCGGCTTCGAGGATGGAATCGCCGTCGACGAGGATGGCCCGGTTCTCCCCGATGCCCTCCTCGTACAGCCACTCAGGCAAGGGGATAGCCCGCTGCCCGCAGCAGGGTTCGGGTCTCGTACAGCGGCAGTCCCATGATCCCGGAATAGCTGCCGGAAATCGCGCGGATCAGCGCCTCGGCCCGGCCCTGAATGCCATAGGCGCCCGCCTTGCCGCGCCACTCGCCGCTGGCGAGGTAGGACTCGCGCTCGTCGTCGCTGAGCCGCTTGAACGTGACGATGCTGGTCGACAGGCGATGCCGCGCCCGGCCCGTCGCATCGACCAGGGTGACGGCTGAAAGCACGATGTGGCGACGCCCCGACAGCAGCGTCAGCGTCGCCCGTGCCTCCGCTTCGTCGTCGGTTTTGGGCAGAATGCGCCGGCCGGCGGCGACGACGGTGTCGGCGGCAAGAACAAGGCCGCCATCGCCCGCGACGGCGGCCGCCTTCTCCGCCGCGACGCGCGCGGCGTAAGGCGCCGGAAGCTCGCCCCGGCGCGGTGTCTCGTCGATGTCGGCGGGGGTGACCGCGTCGGGAACGACGCCGATACGGGCGAGGAGCTCCAGCCGGCGCGGACTGGAGGAGGCGAGAACGAGCCGCACTGGGCTCGCGCTACTTGAAGCGATAGGTGATCCGACCCTTGGTCAAATCATAGGGGGTCAGCTCGACGAGAACTTCGTCGCCGACGAGGACGCGGATGCGGTTCTTGCGCATCTTGCCCGCAGTGTGGCCGAGGATCTCGTGATTGTTCTCGAGCCGGACGCGGAACATGGCGTTGGGCAGCAGCTCAACCACCTGCCCGCGCATTTCGAGAAGTTCTTCCTTGGCCATCGATCCTCTGGGTGCTCGAAAAAATTCGCGCCGCCATAGCGGCTGAAGGCGAAAATGGGAAGCTCATGTAGAGGAGGACAGGGCTGCGCCGTGACGCCATGGCCGGCATGCACCGGCTGGCCCTGCTTGCCCAGGTGGGGCGCGGCGGCTCACGTCGCCGGTGGTCCAAGTTGCCATTCCACCTTGTTCATGATATGTTCCCGCGGCAACGATCGGTCTCGAACTCGCCCGCTATCGGGCGAGCCATCGGTGCCGTGGAGTCGTTCCCCTGTCGCCGGGCGCATCGCTCGTCTTTGAAGGCTGGGGACTGGATGATGACTTGGAGGCCGCTCCGGTGACCTCGCAGATTCGGTCGAGCCACAATTGTGAAAATCGACCGTAATAACGGTGAATACGGTCGATCGTCGGGAGGGGCCCTGGCCGCATCGAGACGATCGGCGCCATGTTCCGGTGGGTGCGAAGGTTGACGGAGGCAGCTTGCGATCAAGCTGCCTCCGCCCGAACGTTCAGCCGCCTGCCCCACCGGCCGCCAGCGCGGCGAGCAGGAGGAGGGCGACGATGTTGGTGATCTTGATCATCGGATTGACCGCGGGGCCGGCCGTATCCTTGTACGGATCGCCCACGGTGTCGCCGGTCACCGCCGCCTTGTGGGCCTCGGAACCTTTGCCGCCGTAATTGCCGTCTTCGATATACTTTTTGGCATTGTCCCAGGCGCCGCCGCCCGATGTCATTGAAATGGCGACGAACAGGCCGGAGACGATCACGCCGAGCAGTAGCGCGCCCAGGGCCGCGAAGCCCTGCTCACGCCCGGCGATCAGAGAGATGCCGAAGAACACGACGATCGGCGCCAGCACGGGCAGCAGCGACGGGACGATCATCTCGCGGATCGCGGCACGGGTGACGAGATCGACGGTACGGGCGTAATTGGGCCGGCTGGTCCCGTCCATGATGCCGCTGTTGCTGCGGAACTGCTCGCGGACGTCGATCACCACTTCGCCGGCGGCGCGGCCGACCGCGGTCATGCCCATTGCGCCGAACAGATAGGGCAGCAGCGCGCCGAGCAGCAAACCGACGACCACGTAGGGATTGGACAGCTCGAAATCGACGCCGCCGGCGCCGATGCCGAGCTCGCCGGCAAAGCGTTCGAGATCGGTCGTGTAGGCGCCGAACAGCACCAGGGCGGCGAGACCGGCGGAGCCGATCGCATAGCCCTTGGTGACCGCCTTGGTGGTGTTGCCGACGGCGTCGAGCGCATCGGTGCGGTGGCGGACTTCGTCTTCAAGGCCGGCCATTTCCGCAATGCCGCCGGCATTGTCGGTGACCGGACCATAAGCGTCGAGAGCGACGACCATGCCGGCGAGCGCAAGCATTGCGGTGGCGGCGAAGGCGATGCCGATGAGGCCCGCCAGTTGGTAGGAGATGATGATGCCGGCGCAGATCACCAGCGTCGGCAGCGCCGTCGACTCAAGGCTGATCGCGAGCCCCTGGATGACGTTGGTGCCATGTCCGGTCGCCGACGCCTTGGCGATCGAGCGGACCGGGCGATAGTTTGTGCCGGTATAATATTCGGTGATCCAGACCAGCAGCGCAGTGACGCCCAGGCCGACCATCATGCACCAGAACAGATCCATTCCGGTGAATCCGCCGGTCAGCGCGTCGGCTGCGGTGGCGGGATCGACCTCCGGGCCGACGGCGTCTCGAGCGCCGCCCAGCGGGCTGTTCATGTTGCCGTCGAGCGTCCGCCACGTGACGTACCAGAGCGCGGGGATCGACAGCAACGCGGTCGTCCAGAAGCCCTTGTACAGCGCGCCCATGATCGATTGCTTGGCACCGAGTCGCACCATGTAGGTGCCGATGATCGAGGTCAGGATGCAGACCCCGCCGATGATCAGCGGCAGGCTCATCAGGGCGGTCAGTTGCTCGGCACTGCCCGAGACCAGCAAGGCGATCAGCACCATGGTGGCGCCGACGGTGACGACATAGGTTTCGAACAGGTCGGCGGCCATGCCGGCGCAGTCGCCGACATTGTCGCCGACATTGTCGGCGATCACGGCCGGATTGCGGGGATCGTCCTCGGGGATTCCGGCCTCGACCTTGCCGACGAGATCAGCCCCGACGTCCGCTGCCTTGGTGAAAATGCCGCCGCCCAGGCGGGCGAAGATCGAGATCAGGGATGCGCCGAAGGCGAGGCACATCAGGGAACGGATCACCCCTTCGCCATTCGGCGTCGCGCCGAGCACGTCCACCATGATGTAGAAAAGGCCGGCGATCGCGAGCAGCGCAAGTCCCGCGACCAGCATGCCGGTCACCGCACCGGCGCGGAACGCCGTGGTGAGACCACGCTGCAACGACAGCCGTGCGGCCTCCGCGGTGCGGACGTTGGCGCGGACCGAGATGTTCATGCCGATATAACCCGCGGCGCCCGAAAGCAGGGCACCGATGACGAAGCTCGCCGCCTCGATCGGGCCCAGGAACAGGCCAACCAGAATGGCGACGACCACCCCGACGATGGCGATGGTGGTATATTGGCGCCCGAGATAGGCCTTCGCGCCTTCCTGGATGGCGCCGGCGATCTGGATCATCCTTTCATTGCCCGCCGGCTGGGCGAGCACTTGTCGGCTGGTGACGAGGCCGTAGACCACAGCGGCCAGCCCGCAAATTATGGCAATCAACACGACTGTCATTGGCTTCCTTCCCCTTTATGCGCCGGGTCGGGCCATGCCTTCTGAACGGGATCCGCCCGGGGTTCCGAAGCTTCTACGGGTGGTCAGAGTAGAAAAGCAACCGACGAGAAGGGTGTTGCCGCGCCAGCCTCGAAGTGCCGGGCGCTCCCGCGCAGTCAGCTATGCTGCCAGCCGAGCTTGTCGGGGAGCGGGATCAAGTCGTCCTGCTCGTGAAGAATGAGTCCCGACCCGCCGGTGACTCGTCCGATTCTGGTCATCTGCAGCGACAATTCTTCCGCGACTGCGAACACATCCTGCACTGCAGCATCGCAGGTGCAGAAGAGCAATTCGTAATCGTCGCCAGCAGTCGCGGCGGCAAGACGAACCTGTCGATCATCTCCCTCGAACGCGATGAGCTCCGGCGAAAGGGGAAGTGCAGCGAGATCGATGTCGATGCGGACGCCGCTTGCCTCGGCCATTCGCTGCGCATCGATCAGCAGCCCGTCCGACACGTCCATCATCGCGCTTGCCAGGCCCGCAAGTCGGTGCCCGGCGGCGAGCCGCGGGAGCGGACGGCGATAGCGATCCGGGAGCGGGCCATCGGGCTGGCCGACCGCAATCCGGCGCAGGCCGGCTCCGGCGTCGCCGATCGTGCCGGTGACCCAGAGCACGTCGCCCCCCTGTGCGCCGGCACGCGCCGGTACGCGCCCGCGCGCTTCGCCGATCGCAGTCAGGCCCAGGCTGCGGGGCGTGCCCGAGGGCACGGACACCGTATCTCCGCCCAGCAAGGGGACACCGAAATGGGCGAGCGCCTCGCCGAGGCCCGCGACGAATCGTGCGTCCCAGTCGGGTTCCCGGCGCAGGCTGTACCCCATCAGCACGCCGATCGGCGCCGCGCCCTTCGCGCCGAGGTCCGACAGGTTCACTGCAACCAGCTTCCACGCCACATCGGCCGGAGGATCGCCGGGCAGATAGTGGATCCCTTCGACGATCATGTCGTGGGTGAGGACGAGCGTTGCTCCCCCGACCGTCAGCACCGCGGTGTCGTCGGCAAAGCCGCGGGCGGCGGGATGCGTGGCGAGCGCACGAAGGGCGGAGAGGAAGTCTGCTTCGCCGGTCATCGGGTCATCCGCAAGGAGATCCGGCGACGGCCCGGGACGGCATAGGCTCCGACCCAGCCGGCACCACCGGCGCTACGGGATCTACTTCCGGACGTCTTTCGCGACCGCGTCGAGCAGGCCGTTGACGAACGCGGATTCCTTCTTGTCGTAGAAGGCCTTGGCGACGTCGACATATTCCGAGATGATCGTGCCGGTCGGCACGTCGATACGGGCGACAAGCTCGTAGGCGCCGGCGCGCAGGATCTGCCGCATCGGGCGGTCGAGCCGATGCAGCGACCAGTCGCGGGCGAGCCTGGCGGCGACGAGTTCGTCGAGTTCCGCGGCGCGGGCCTGCACGCCGGTGACGATATCGTCGAAGAAGTCGACCTCGGCATCCTCATATTCGACGCCTTCGATCGTCGCGCCGAGGCGGTGAAGGTGGAATTCGTGAAGCAAAGTCGGGATCGGCGTCCGCTCCATCTCATGCTGGTAGAGCGCCTGCACGGCGGCGAGCCGGGCGGCGGAGCGGGATCTGGAACGGGCAGTGGTCTTGGACATGGAAGGCGGCCCATAGACCCAGGTCGGGGATTCGGCCACCCCAAAGCATCCGCAAACGGCGTTCGCGGCTCAGCCGCCGGTGTCGGCAAGGAAGTCCCGGATCGCCGCGGTGACCGTGCCCGGCTCCTCCCAAGGGATGAAATGCCCCGCAGTCGGCGACGTGACGATTCGGAGATCGGCGACGACGTCGGGCAGGCCTTCGAGCTGGATCGGCAGCAGGGCGACATCCTTGAGGCCCCAGACGACCAGCGTCGGCATGTGAAGCTTGGGGAAGGGCGCATGCGTCCACAAGGGCAGCTTGGCATCCTCGTCCGTTTCCGGAACCTCGAGATTGGTCGCGCGGTACCAGTTGAGCATGCCGGTCAGCGCGCCCGGCTCCTTCCATTCGTCGAGATAGGCCTGGCGCTCCTTGACCGGGAGCTTGCCCGGATCGGCGTTGCCGAGCAGCAGCTTGTCGAGAAAGGCGTCGAGACCCAGAGCGAGGATCTTCGCCTCCGCATCGGGGCTGCGGAAGAAGCGGATATATTGGGACGCTTCGCGCTGCGCTGTGTCCTCGATGAGCGATTTCTGGAAGACCAGCGGGTGCGGCGCGTTGAGGATCACCAGCCGTTTCACCCGCAGCGGGTGGAGCAGGGCTGCGGTCCACGCCGCTGCCCCGCCCCAGTCATGCCCGACGAGCGTGAAATGCTTGACGTCGAGCGCGTCCATCAGGGCGAGGGCGTCGGCGACGATCGTGGTGGTCCGATACCCCTCGACCCCTTCGGGCTTGTCGGAGCGGGCATAGCCGCGCTGGTCCGGCGCAACCACGAAATGGTCCCGCGACAAGTCCGCAATCTGGTTGCGCCAGGTGCGGTGGGATTCGGGGAAGCCATGGAGAAACAGGATCGGCTCGGCATCGCGCGGACCGGCGAGACAGACGTCGAGGCTGATCCCGGTGGAAAGCGGGATCCGTTCGAGCGGCAGGTCGGCCATCAGGGGTAGCTCACCGTCTTGGGCACTTCGGGAAGCGGGATGAACTCGTCATGGTCATCGGGCGGCAAGGCGAAGCGGCCCGCCTTCCAATCCTGGCGTGCCTCGCGGATCCGGTCGCGGCGGGACGATACGAAATTCCACCAGACGTGGCGCGGCCCGTCGAGCGGGGCGCCGCCGCACAGCATCACGTGCGCGCCGCTGTTCGAGCGGAGGGTGGCGCGGGTGCCCGGGCGGAGCACGTAGAGGCTCTGAGGCGCAAGAGTGAGGCCGTCGAGGCTTGCTTCCCCTTCGGCGACGTAGAGGGCACGCTCGTCCGCTTCGGGATCGATCGGCATGCTGCCCCCGGCGAGAAGATGAACGTCGGCATAGATGGTTTCGCTGTGGCAGGTGACCGGCGAGGTTGCGCCCCACAAGCTGCCCATCACCACCCGCGCGGCCGCGCCGGCGCCGTCCACCACCGGCAGAGCGGCCTTGGGCACGTGCTCGAACGCAGGGTCCATCTCCTCCTTGGCGCTCGGCAGCGCCAGCCAGGTCTGGATCCCGCTTAGCTCCGGTCCCGCCGGCCGCAACGCGGCGGGAGACCGTTCCGAATGCGAGATGCCGCGGCCCGCGGTCATCAGATTGACCGCGCCCGGCTCGATCGTCCGGTAGGTGCCGAGCGAATCGCGATGGTCGATTGCGCCGGCGAAAAGGTAGGTAACCGTGGCAAGGTTGATGTGCGGGTGCGGGCGGACGTCGATGCCGCCGTTTTCCGGCAGGTGGGCTGGTCCCATTTGATCGAAGAAGATGAACGGTCCGACCGTCGTTCTCTCCTTGTGCGGCAGGGTGCGGTGCACCTTGAACCCGCCGAGATCGTGGCTGGTCGGCAGCAAGGTCTGCAGGATGAGATCGTCCAATGACACTTCCTTGGTTGGGCGGCTATTCGCCGGGTGCGCGGGCCTTGATCGCGAGCGCGTGCACACGCTCGCGGAGCAGATCGCCGAGCGCCGAATTGACCGCGCGCTGGCGTGCCACGCGGCTCAGCCCGCGAAAGCGTTCGGCGACGATGTCGACGGTGAAATGGCTTTCGCCACGCCCGTCATGGCCCGCATGGCCGCGATGTTTGTCGCTGTCGTCAATCACTTGCAGGCTCTCGGGAGCGAGCGCCGCATGCAAGCGTTGGGCGATTTCCTGGGCGATGGGGCCGGTTAAATGCGCTGTCATTGCGCCTATATACGGCTTTTGGCTTCGAAAGGCATAGAGTGGCGACGGCGGGCAAGCGGCAGACCCGGTTTCACGGCCGAGTGGAAGGACAAGGGCTGTGTGCCCGTCCCGGGTGCGAAGCGCCGGGCGAGTTCCGCGCGCCTGCCGGCCGTGGTTCCTCGTTCGATGGCCCCGGCGACTGGCGGTGGCTGTGCCTCGATCACATCCGCGAGTTCAATTCCGGCTACAATTATTTCGAGGGCATGAGCGCCGAGGAGATCGAGCACGCCCAGACTCCTTATGGCGGCTGGGATCGCGAGACTCGTGCGTTTGCGACGGGAGGCGGCGACCGGCCGCCGCGCTGGGCGGATTTCGCCGATCCGCTCGATGCCATCGGCGCGCGCTTCCGCCGCGCCGCGGCGCAGGACGCACCGCGTGCGGACGGCCGCGAACTGAGCGTCGCCGATCGCAAGTCCCTGCAGGTGCTCGGGCTTGCCGTCGATACCGATCGCCGGCAGCTGCGCCAGCGTTATGCCGAGCTCGTCCGCCGCTACCACCCCGATCGCAACGGCGGGGACCGGAGCCATGAGAAAGCGTTGCAGGCCGTGATCGAGGCCTATACGCAGCTCAAATCCCGCCCTGCCTTCGCCTGAATCCCGGCTTTGCCTGAACCCACGAGAGACTGACCATGGCCGATTTTGCCAATTCGAACCCCGCCAGCCGCGGCGCCACCGTGATGGATTCCCCCGATCGGATCGTGAAGGTGCGCGACGTCTTCGGCGTCGATTCGGACATGGAAGTTCCCGCTTTTTCGGAGGCGGACGAGCGGGTTCCGGATCTCGATCCGGCCTACGTCTTCGATTCGGACACGACGCTGGCGATCTGTGCCGGCTTCGCCAAGAACCGCCGCGTCATGGTCCAGGGCTATCACGGCACCGGCAAGTCGACCCACATCGAGCAGGTGGCGGCGCGGCTCAACTGGCCGCTGATCCGGATCAACCTCGACGCTCATATCAGCCGAATCGATCTGATCGGCCGCGATGCGATCGTGCTTCGCGACGGACAGCAGGTGACGGAATTTCGCGAGGGCCTGCTGCCGTGGGCGCTGCAGACTCCGACAGCGCTCGTGTTCGACGAATATGATGCCGGCCGTCCCGACGTGATGTTCGTGATCCAGCGCGTGCTGGAGACCGAAGGCAAGCTGACCTTGCTCGATCAGAACCGGGTGATCCGCCCGCACCCCTATTTCCGCCTGTTCGCAACCACGAACACGGTCGGGCTCGGCGACACCACCGGCCTCTATCACGGCACCCAGCAGATCAATCAGGGGCAGATGGACCGCTGGAACATCGTCGTCACGCTGAACTATCTCCCGGCTGCGATCGAAGCGCGGATCGTCCTCGCCAAATCGGGCGAATATGATCACGAAGGCGGCCGCCAGGAGGTGGAGCGCATGATCAAGGTCGCTGAGCTCACCCGGGCCGGCTTCATGAACGGCGACATCTCGACCGTGATGAGCCCGCGCTCGGTGATCAGCTGGGCGCAGAATGCCCTGATCTTCGACGACATCGGCTTCGCCTTCCGCGTCACCTTTCTCAACAAGTGCGACGAGGCGGAGCGGCCGATGATCGCCGAATATTATCAGCGCGTGTTCGGGAAGGACTTGCCCGAGAGCATCGTCGGGAAGGCCTGATTGGCACAGAATGATTCCCCCCTCGAAGCCTTTCGGCAGGCGCTGAGCGGCGCCGCCCGCGCGATCGCGCGCGAGCCGGAGCTGGAACTCGGCTTCACCGCGGACGCCCCCGGCGGCGCCGGCAAGTCGGTCAAGGTGCCGATGCCGGGCCGAACCCTGCCGGAGCGGGACGTTGCCGAGGCGCGCGGTTATGCCGATGCTGCGGCGCTCAAGCTGCGTCATCACAATGCCGGTGTTCATGCCCGCCATGCGCCGGCCGACGATATTGCTCGCGCCGTCTTCGATGCCGCGGAGCAGGCCCGGGTGGAGGCGCTCGGCGGGCGCGGCATGGACGGCGTGCGCGCCAATCTCGCGAGCATGGCCGAAATGCGGATGCGCACCGATCCGATCACCCGGGCACGCACCCGGGCGGAAGTGCCGCTCGGCACCGCGCTCGGTCTGATCGTTCGCGAGCGTCTGACCGGGCAGGCTCCGCCCGAGGCCGCCCGGACGGGGTTGAAGCTCGTCTCCGACTGGATCGAGGAGAAAGCCGGCAAGGATCTCGACGCACTCGGTCTGGTGCTGGACGATCAAGCGGCGTTCGCCGCCCTTGCGACTCGCGTGCTTGAGGATCTGGAGCTGGTCGAGAAGGACGTCGAGGCGGAACGCGATCCGGAGGGCGATCTCGAATCCGAAGGCGACCAGCAGGATCAGGGCGAAGACGGCGACGATCAGAATGAGGACGAAGCCGGCGGCGGCGAGGGCGAAGCGGACATTCGCGTCGAGCAGGGCGAGTCCGAGGGCGAACAGACCGAAAGCGACTTCACCGAACAGGAAATGGCCGAAGGCGAGGACGGCCTCGGCGACGAAGGCGAAGAGGGGATGATGCCGGTGCGGCCCAACAGGCCGCTGTCGGACCTTCCACCGCATTTCGACTATCGCACGTTCACCACGAAATATGACGAGATCGTCGAGGCGGCGGAGCTGTGCGACGACGCCGAGCTCACCCGCCTGCGCGCCTATCTCGATCAGCAGCTCACCCATTTGCAGAGCGCGGTCACCAAGCTCGCCAACCGACTTCAGCGCCGGCTGATGGCGCAGCAATCACGCAGCTGGGACTTCGATCAGGAAGAGGGCATTCTCGACGCCGCGCGGCTGGCGCGGGTGATCGTCAATCCTGCCCATTCGCTGTCCTACAAGATCGAGCGCGACACTGATTTCCGCGACACCATCGTCACCTTGCTGATCGACAATTCAGGATCGATGCGCGGTCGTCCGATCTCGATCGCCGCGATCTCGGCCGACATTCTCGCCCGCACGCTCGAGCGCTGCGGCGTCAAGGTCGAGATACTCGGCTTCACCACCCGCGCCTGGAAGGGCGGTCAGGCGCGCGAGCAATGGCTTTCCGCCGGACGGCCCGCCAATCCCGGTCGCCTCAACGATCTCCGCCACATCGTCTACAAGCAGGCGGACGAGCCCTGGCGGCGGGCGCGCAAGAATCTCGGTCTGATGATGCGCGAAGGCCTGCTCAAAGAGAATATCGACGGCGAGGCGTTGTTGTGGGCGCACAACCGTTTGATCGCGCGGCCCGAGGAACGCCGGATTCTGATGGTGATCTCAGATGGCGCACCGGTGGACGATTCGACCCTGTCGGTGAATTCCGGGACCTATCTCGAGCGCCATCTGCGCCAGGTGATCGCCTGGATCGAAGATCGCTCGCCGGTCGAGCTGATCGCGATCGGCATCGGCCACGACGTCACGCGTTATTATCAGCGGGCCGTCACGATCATGGACGCCGAGCAGCTCGGCGGCACGATGATCGAGCAGCTCGCCGCTTTGTTCGACACGCCCTGAGCGGCCGCCGGAGTCCGGGGACGTGAAAAGGGCCGGCGTTCCCCGTGGGAAGCACCGGCCCGCCCTCAATACGCTACGCGAGGGAACGCGGATTGCTTAGCGGTAATAGCGGTTGTCGCAGCTCGACTTGTCGATCCCGCGACCGGCGAGGGCGCCCAGCGCACCGCCGATGATGGCGCCGGTGGTGCCGCTGTCGCGGCGGCCCCAGCGACCACGGTCGCCGCGATCAATCGCCCGGCCGGCGAGGGCACCGGCGACGCCGCCGACGATCGTGCCGGTGGTGCCGCTGCAGCCGCGGTCACGATCACGGTATCCGTAGTGGCGGCCGCGGCGATAATCCCGACGATCGTAGCGATCATAGCGATCATAGCGGTCGTACCGGTCATAGCGGCTGTACCGGTCGCGACGGTCGTAACCATTGTCGTAGCGCGAGCCGTAATAGCCGTCGCCGTAATAACCGCGCGGGCGCGCTTCGGCCGCGGCCGGGATGGCGCTCAGCGCGGTAACGGCGGCAAGCGCAGCGAGGGTGGCCTTCCTGAACATCATCAAACTCCTTTCGACTGCTTCGGTCGGCGCGTCGTCTGGGGGGATCCGCAGCGCCGGCCTCTCGTCGTTGAACGCTTTATGCGCCGATTCGGTTGAGCCGGTCCTGAATGGCGGTGTCAGCCGGGGTTCAGGCAAAAAGCGGGTGCCGATGCGCCGATGCGCTCCTAGAATGGACAGGTGCGTTTCCTCTTCTGCCTCGTGGCACTCCTTCTCCTCGGCACCTTTGCCCCGGTCCGGATCACGCCTCCTGATCCTCCGCCCGCCGTCAGCCTGATCCACTTTCAGCCGGTGCCGGTCGAAGCCGGCCGTCCGGACGACCTCCGGGTCGGCAAGCTGCTGTTTCTCGGCGGCTGGAACATGGAGAGCAACGACTGGCGGTTCGGCGGAATTTCGGCGATGCATGTGGACGGCGGACTGGTCACGGCAATCAGCGACTCCGGATGGCTGATCCGCTTCCCCGTACCCGTCGCCGCGGGCACGCAGCGGGCGCGGATCGAGGCGGTGCGCAAGGGCTCGGGCGCTCCGGTCAACAAGGCTCAGCGCGACGTCGAATCGCTGATCATCAACGGTCGAACGGCGTGGATCGGTCTTGAAAGGCAGAATGGTGTCTGGCGTTTCGCTCTGCCGGAATGGCGCGAGCTGGGCGGCGCGCGCCCCGCCGCGATGCGCAAATGGGAAGAGAATAACGGTCCGGAAGCGATGGTGCGTCTTCCCGACGGGCGCTTCATCATCTTTTCGGAAGGAGATGGCGGGATCACCGAGGCGCTGATGTTTCCGTCCGATCCGTCCGTGCCCGGCGCGCGCGCAATCCGGATGCGCTACCGTCCCCCTGCGGGCTATCGAATCACCGACGCCACTTTGCTGCCCGATGGACGGATGCTGCTTCTCAACCGGCGCATCAGCTTCGTTTCCGGCATGAAGGCGAAGCTCGCAGTTGCACCGGTGCCGCCGCCGCGGACCGGGGTCTTGATCGCGCCGCAGGAGATCGCCGCATTCGCGCCGCCGCTGACGGTCGACAATATGGAAGCGGTAAGCGTCACCAGCGAAGCTGGGCGAACGATCGTGTGGCTCGCCTCGGACGACAATTACATGCCGCTTCAGCGCAGCCTGCTGCTCAAGTTCGCGCTCGAAGAGTAGGCCGGCGACAAACGCCGAAAGCGTCGCTGCACCCTGTGCAGCGACGCTTCAGAACCTGTCGAGCTGGAGGACCTTGCGGTCCGCCCGGCTCACGCCGCGGCGGCTTCCGAACTCTTCTTCGCGATCTCGCGCTTCAGACGGCGGGCCTTGAGGCTCAGCTTCTCGTCCGAGGTCTTGGCCAGCCAATTGTCCAGGCCGCCGACATGCTCGACCGAGCGCAGGCCGTTCATCGACACGCGCAGCTTGACGCCGCGGCCGAGCGAATCGGAAATCAGCGTGACGTTCTGCAGGTTCGGCAGGAAGGTACGCTTGGTCTTGTTGTTGGCGTGGGAAACGTTGTTACCCACCTGCCGGCCCTTGCCGGTCAGTTCGCAAATGCGCGACATGGTCTCTCGTCCTGATTGATGCGGGGAGACATGTCCCCGGAAAACCGGGCGGCGGATAACCCTGCAAGGGCTCTCAGTCAACCCGATTCCCGGCAACGGAGATCGTTGCGGGTGTGCAACCGATCGGCCTGATGGCCGTTATCGGGCGAAGGAGGAAGCATCACCCATGTTGCGCGCGATCCTGATCATCGTCGCTCTGATCATTCTGGTCCTGATCGGAATGACTGCGACCGGCTGGCTGACCTGGTTCCAGACTCCGGGCGGGCAGACGACGACGCTCCAGCCCAAGGTCAACGATCTCGAGGTCGGTACGACCACGGCCAATGTCGCCGTCCCGACCGTGACAACGACCACCAAACAGGTCGATGTTCCCACCGTGACCGTCGACAATCAGCAGTAAGCCACTTCCGAAGGGCGCAATGGCCGCGTAGCAGGGGCCATGGTCCGTCCGTTCTCCGATCCGATGCTGGCCGCGCTCGACGAAGCGCGCGCGGCCGCGCAAGCGGGAGAGGTGCCGGTCGGGGCGGTGGTCACCCGCGGCGGGACGATCGTCGGCCGCGGTCGCAATCGCATGCGCGGGGGGAACGATCCTACCGCGCATGCCGAGATCGTCGCCCTGCGCGCGGCCGGCGCAAGTCTCGGCACGTCACGGCTCGATGATTGCGATCTCTGGGTGACGCTCGAACCGTGCGCGATGTGCGCCGGTGCGATCGCGCTGGCCAGGATCGGCCGCCTTTATTTCGGCGCGACCGATCCCAAGGGAGGCGCGGTGCTACACGGTCCGCGATTGTTCACACAACCGACTTGCCACCACGCGCCCGAAGTCTTCCCCGGCATCGGGGAGGAGGCTTCGGGCGACATGCTGCGGGCGTTCTTTCGAACTCGCAGGGACTGACCTACGCGGCGTCCTGCTCAAGCGGCACGATGCGTATCTCGACCCGGCGATTGGCGGCACGCTCGGCCTCAGTGGCATTGTAATTACCGGGCAGTGGCCTGCTGGATCCGAAACCCTGGGTGGCGATCCGCTGCATCTGAACGCCGCGCTGGCCAAGATAGCTCGCCACCGATTGCGCTCGCTGCTGCGACAGGGGAATGTTGATCGCGTCCCCGCCCGAAGGATCCGTGTGGCCGTACACATCGATCAGCGTCGACGGGTAGGAGGACAGCGTCTGCGCCACCTGGTCCAGGGTGGAGTGGAATTGCGGCTGGATCTGCGCGCTGTTGACCGGGAAGGTGATTCCGGACGGCATGGTGAGCAGCAATTCGTTGCCCTGGCGATCGACTTCGACACCGGTGCCGGCGGTGTCCTCGCGCAGTTTCTTTTCCTGGCGGTCCATGTAGGTGCCGATGGCGCCGCCGGCGACCGCGCCGATGCCGGCGCCGACGATCCGCTCGGTTCGGTCGCGCTTGCCGCCGATCACGTCACCGGCGAAATAGCCGGCCACCGCACCGAGCACGCCGCCAATCGCGCCCTTGGTCGACACCTGGCGTTCGCCGGTTTCAGGATTGGTAACGCAGCCCGCGGTGGTGCAAAGCAGAGCGGCGGCGGCAAAGGTGCCGCACAGACGATTGGACATACGCATACTTATTCCTCTCCCTCAAAGGGTTGGTGAATAGCGTAATGAACCGCCCGCCGTGGCGGGTTGTTCCGGCGGGGTTCCGTTCCGTATCTCGAGGAAGTGGTTGTCCGAACGGACCTGATGCGGCTAAGAGGGTCGCGCGCCATGCCGCCTTCTGCGCCCTCCCCCTTTCCGTGGATCGACGTCATCGTCATCCTCCTGCTGATCGCGCTGAACGGCGTGTTCGCGATGGCGGAGCTCGCCATTGTGTCCTCGCGCCGGCCGCGGCTTCGCGCGCTGGCCAAAGCCGGGCGCCGCGGTGCCCAGACGGCGATCGATCTCGCTGCGGAGCCGGGCCGGTTTCTGTCCACCGTTCAGATCGGAATCACGCTGATCGGAATCCTTGCCGGCGCCTATTCGGGGGCGAGCCTCGGCGGACCGGTCGGCGAGCGTATTGCCTTGCTGGGTGTTGATCCGAAAACCGCCGGAACGATCGGCTTCGGCGTCGTCATTCTGATCACGACCTATGCCTCGCTCGTCATCGGCGAACTCGTCCCCAAGCAGTTCGCGCTTCGTGCACCCGAATCGATCGCCGCCTTCATGGCGGTGCCGATGCTCTGGATTGCGCGGATCACCGCGCCGCTGGTCTGGCTGCTCGATCGCACCAGCGCGCTCATCTTCCGGCTGCTGAGGCTGCGCCGCGAAGAGAGCAACCAGGTCACGGCCGAGGAATTGCAGATCGTCGTCGCCGAAGCGCACAGCGCCGGTGTCCTCGAGGAATATGAACGCGCGTTGATCTCGGGCGTGGTCCGCCTCGCCGATCGTCCGACCCGCGAGGTCATGACTCCGCGCACGGACGTCGACTGGATCGATGTCGATTCCTCGACGGAGGAGCTTCGCGAAGCGCTGCGCACGACCCAGCATAGCCGCCTCCCGATTGCCGAAGGGTCGGTCGATCGCCTGCTCGGCGTGGTCCAGGCGCGTGATATCGTTGCCGCCTTCATCGAGGATCGCGCGCTCGACCTGCGCGCCCTGGTGCGAGAGGCGCCCGTCGTCGCGGATCAGATGGATGCGATGGATACGCTCGCGGTGCTGCGTGATGCCGAAGTACCGATGGCATTCGTCCATGACGAATACGGCCATTTCGAAGGCGTGGTGACTCCGGCCGATCTGCTGTCCGCGCTCGCGGGCGTGTTCGCGTCCAACTTTGATTCCGCCGGAGAGGCGCCGCTGGTCGAGCGCGAGGACGGGAGCTGGTGGGTCTCCGGTTCCCTTCCCGCCGACGCCATGTCGGACCGGCTCGGCATCAATCTTCCCGAGGATCGCGATTATGCGACCGCGGCGGGATTCGCCTTGTCGGTGCTGAAACACATTCCGGAAGTCGGCGAGCGCTTCTCGTTCGGCGGCTGGCGCTTCGAGATCGTCGACATGGACGGCTTCAAGATCGACAAGCTCCTCGCCAGCGAGGTCGTCCGGGGCCGCCGCGGCTGAGGCGCATCGCGGCTCAGCGGTAACTCAGGCGGCGCCGCCCAGTTTCCCGAACTGCGCTTCGAAGCCTTCGGTGTCGCCGCGCGCCAGATACGCCGCCTGATCTCCGACCCGGTCGCGGGCGAGGCGCCCCTTGAAGGCGCCCATCCGCTCATCCAGCAGGGCGATCTCGTTCGCCGAGAGCCGGGCGAGCTGGTCGTAACGCGTGATCCCGGCGGCGTTGAGCTGCGCGGCGAGCTTCGGGCCGACGCCCTTGAGCGCCTGCAGATTGTCCGGCGGACCGTCTGCTTCGGAGACGATCGGATGCGCCTCGACGCCGAGGATCTGGCCGGCGACGTCCTTTGCCGCAGCCGCACCTTCGTCCGCCACCCCACGACCCTCGGCAAGGTCGATCGCGCGCGCCGTCGTCGCGACCGGCCTCGTCTCCGTCTGGCTGATCTGGACTCGCTGCTTCGAACTGCGCGCGAGGATCACCACCAGCAGGACCAGCACGATGATCGCACCGGCAATGATCAGAAGGGTATTGGTGTCGAGATTCATGGCAGGGGCGTCTCCGTTTCGTTCGGTCCGGGGCGGTCCTCGGTGCTCGGCTGATCGGCTTGCGGGGGCAGTTTGCGCCCCAACTTGAAGATCCAGAACGCAACGACCAGGCCGATCAGCAGGCCGAGGCCGAGGGCAATGAGATTGGAATTGGCGACGAACAGCATCGGTCGATCCTTCAGTCGAGGAAGCTCTGGCGTTTGCGCCTGCCGAAGATGAGGGCGCCGAGACCCAGGCCGGCAAGATATGCGAGCGCGACGACGATCATCGTCTCGGCGAGCAGGGGAAGCCCGTTGCCGCTCTTCTCGTCGTCCCAGCGCGCCCGCGCCATCCCGGGAACGTTGCGGACGTAATCGACGACGCCCCACTGGCTGCCGAGGCCCTCGCGCTGGAGATCGTTGGCGGTGCCGCTGACGATTGCGGTTCGGCTCAGCGGGTCGCGGACCATGCGCACCGAAACGCCGGGCAATTCCGCCTCGCCCGCCGCGCTGCGCGCACTCTGTTCGAGGCCGTCGATCAGGGCTTCGCCCTGCCCCCCCGGTCCATGCCAGAGCCACGCCATCACCAGGGCGGCCAGCAGCCCGATGAGGGTCTTCACATGTGCCTTCATGTCGCCTCCTCTTCCCCCAACCTAGTCTATGGCAGAAAGCTCCGCTGTCCAGCGCTTGCCTCAGCCGGGGCTCTTGCCTTCGAGCCGCTCGATTTCGCGCCAGCCGATGTCGCCGCGATAGAAGCCGGTGTCGAAGTCGATCTGCGCCGCCGCCGCATAAGCCGCTGCGCGCGCCGCAGCGACTTCACGGCCGACGGCGGTGACGTTCAGCACTCGGCCGCCATTGGCGACGAGCCGGCCGTCCTGGAGCGCAGTGCCCGCATGGAAGATCTTGGCGCCCGATGCTTCCGCGACCTCGAGCCCAGTGATCGCCCCGCCTTTTTCCGGCACGCCGGGATAACCGTTCGCCGCCATGACCAGCGTCAACGCCGCCTCCTTGCGCAGCCGCGGCGCTTCGCTTTCGGCAAGGCGACCCCGGGCGACGGCGTCGAGAAGTTCGAGCAGGTCGCTGTCCAGGCGCATCATCAGCACCTGGCATTCCGGGTCACCGAAGCGCGCATTATATTCGATCAGCTTGGGCCCGCTCTCGGTCAGCATCAGTCCGGCGAAGAGGACACCCGAATAGGGGCTGCCCCGCTCCGCCAGGGCGGCGACGGTCGGCCGGACGATCTCGTCGAGCACCCGTGCTTCCAGGTCGGGGGTGAGGATCGAGGCGGGGCTGTACGCCCCCATGCCGCCGGTGTTGGGGCCGGTGTCGCCATCGCCGACGCGCTTGTGATCCTGGGCCGAGCCGAGCGCGACCACGGCCTTGCCGTCGGTCAGCACGAAGAAGCTGACCTCTTCGCCGGTCATATATTCCTCGATCACGACCGACGCCCCGGCGCCGCCGAAGCCGCCCTCGAACATGGCATCGAGCGCGCCGAGGGCCTCGCGTTCGGTTTCGGCGATGATCACGCCCTTGCCGGCGGCAAGGCCGTCGGCCTTGATCACGACCGGCAGTGAGAATTCGGGAAGCGCCGCCTCGGCGGCAAGGCGATCGGATGCGCGCACATAGCGCGCGGTCGGGATGCCGTGCCGGGCGCAGAGATCCTTGGTGAATCCCTTGGACCCTTCGAGCTGGGCGGGGACTTTGTTCGGCCCGAAGACCGCATAGCCCATCGTCCGCAAATTGTCGGCGAGGCCGTCGACGAGCGGCGCCTCCGGTCCGATCACGATCAGCTCGATGGCTTCCCTGCGACAGAAGTCGACGACGGCGCGATGATCCGCGGCATCGAGGTCGACCAGACGTGCATGGTCCGCTATGCCGGGATTACCGGGCGCGGCGAACAACTTGCCGAGCCGCGGCGATTGCGCGAGCTTCCAGGCGAGCGCATGCTCGCGGCCGCCCGAGCCAAGCAGCAGGACATTCATGGACGATTTTCCTCCAAGCGGCCCCGGATTTCCAGGTGAGGGGGCGCTCCTAGCAACAGAGGCGCCGGGCGACAACGCACCCGCCATGACAGTGTCGGATCTGTCGATGCGGCTCAAGCGCACGGTCGAGGATGCGTTCGGCTTCGTGCGCGTCCGTGGAGAGATCAGTGGTTGGAAGCGCGCCGCTTCGGGCCACTGCTATCTCTGCCTCAAGGATGAAAAGGCGGTGATCGACGGTGTCCTTTGGAAAGTGAGCGCGGCCTCGCTGCCGTTCCGCCCGGAAGATGGCGCCGAGGTGATCGCCACCGGCAAGCTCACCACCTATCCGGGACGCTCGCGTTACCAGATCGTCATCGATCGGATGGAATTGGCGGGGCAGGGCGCCTTGATGGCACTGCTCGACAGGCGCCGCCGGGCGCTTGCCGCCGAAGGCCTGTTCGATGCGGCCCGAAAGCAGCGCCTGCCGTTCGCGCCGCGGGTAATCGGCGTCGTCACCTCCCCGACGGGTGCCGTCATCCGTGACATCCTCCACCGCCTGGAGGACCGCTGCCCGACCCACGTCATCGTCTGGCCGGTTCAGGTTCAGGGCGAAACCGCGGCCGGACAGGTCGCGACGGCGATCCGCGGGTTCGACGCGCTTCGGCCGGGTGGACCCGTGCCACGGCCGGATCTCGTCATCGTCGCCCGCGGCGGTGGTTCGATCGAGGATCTCTGGGCCTTCAACGAGGAAGAGGTGGTCCGCGCCGTCGCCGGCTGCGGCATTCCGATCATTTCCGCGGTCGGCCACGAAACCGATACGTCGCTTTGCGATTTCGCCGCCGATGTTCGTGCGCCGACGCCCACCGCCGCGGCAGAGATGGCGGTGCCAGTGCGGGCGGAACTGATCGCGCAGCTGCGCGAGGTCGGTCAGCGCATGGGGCGGTGCGCGATGCGCGCCGCCGAGCGCTCGGCGGAGAAACTGGAAGTGTGCCTGCGCCACTTCCCGGCCCGCGATCAGTTGCTCGCGCCGCAGCAGCAGCGGCTCGACGAACTGAGCGAGCGGCTGCCGCGTGCGCTCGGCACCCGGCTTGGCCATGCCCGCGGCGATCTCGGCCGCGCTGCCGGTGCGCTCCGGCCGAGCCTGCTCGACGCGACTGTCCGCCGCTCGCGCGAGCGGCTCGACGGGCTTTGGAGAGTCGCTCAGCTGGCGCATCCCAACCGCCCGCTGGAACGCGGCTATGCGCGGATCGAGGATCGCAATGGAACCACCCTGATCTCGGCCGCTGCTGCCGCTGACGCCCGCCGGCTCCGTTTGATCTTCGCCGATGGCGTCGTCGATGCTTTTGTCGGAGACTCCGCTCCCGTGGAAGTCCCGGCTGCGCCGGAGCGGCCGAGGCGTGAACCGCGCCGCGTCACCAAGGGTTCGGACCAGCCGACCTTGCTATGACGCAACAGGCGACTTGAGCGCCCTGGTTGCTGCTCCTAAATCTTCGCGCGGAAGGATTTGCGCATGCTGATGTCGAACAAGGGCCGCCCTGCGCGGATACATTATATGGCGGGCACCTTCCGGGTTCTGAGCCCGGGCGACCACGTCGTCTGCGCCGTGACGAAGCAGACGATCCCGCTCGAGGCGCTGCGCTACTGGAGCGTCGCTCGTCAGGAAGCCTATTCGTCTGCCGAGATCGCGACGGAAGCCGCCGGGCGGGGGTGACAGCTTCCGCTCCCCGTATCGTCGTTCCTGATCGGATGTGGGGCAGGAACCGGCATCAGTTCACGCGCATTCCGCGAACCGAACGTTGTCCGCTCACGCGAAGGAAGTAGCTGCCCATCGAGGCGCGCTTGATCTCGATCTTCTGCCCGGCTTTCACGGTTAGGGCTGGCGAAGCCTCGGTGGTTTGCCACACGGCGCCATCCTCCAGGCGGATCCGATATTTGTCATAGCCCAGGGCCGTTGCCGAGGCGATGACCGCATCGATTTTCTGAGCCTCCTCTCCGTCATCACCGCGGAAAAGACGTATCTTCGGAACACTGAAGCCGAAGAGGGAACGCCGCGTGCGCTGAGCCTCCTCCTGGTCCATGACGATAACGTCGCCCTTGCTGACGGCTTCGCCAAAGCGGGCACTGGCCTGGTCATAGCAGGCCAATCGGGCTGCGTTGTCGACCACCGCGCGGCAGGCAGTAAGCGCCGCCAGCGGGTCGCTGAGGCTCCGATCCTTGGCATATGCACTGCTCGCGGCCAGGAGCGCCAGTCCGACTGGCAGCAGATACAGCGGCTTAGTCATCGAAATCGCTCCACTCGAAGCAGCCGGTGAAAAGTTCACCGCGCGAATAGTTGCAATAGGCAACGAACATGAGCGCGTCCTCTCAAGCAAACCTCGTGTGACGGTCACCATGTCACTGTGTCTGAAATGTTACATGGCCGTCAAGAATTGGCCGTTAACGGACGGTCAGCTTGCGCCTGCGTTCTGCGGAACACTAAGGTGCTGACCATCGAGGGCAATAGGAAATGCGCCCAAGGCGCCTGCAATCGAAATCATTCAAGGGGACGACAATGACGAATCTGAAGTTCAGGGACGTGCTGCTCGCATCGACCGTGATCGCCGGGATGAGCATCTCCGCGCCAGCCTTTGCGCAAGAGCAGACTGGGGACACCGCCAGCGAAACCGGCCTCGAGACGCAAGCGAGCGCTGCCCCCGTCGAAGAGAATTCGGAAGGCGAGATCGTCGTTACCGGTACGCTGATCCGCAATCCGAACCTCGTCGCATCGTCGCCGGTTGCGGTCGTTGGCCAGGAAGAAATCCAGCTTCGTCAGAGCAACAATGCCGAAGAGATCCTTCGTGACCTGCCGGGAGCGGTGCCGAGCATCGGCTCCGCGGTCAATAACGGCAACGGCGGCGCGGCGTTCGCGGATCTTCGTGGTCTCGGCAACTTCCGGAACCTTGTTCTCCTCGATGGTGCGCGCATCACCCCGTCCAGCACGGTTGGCCGCGTCGATCTCAACAACATTCCGCTCGCTCTCGTCGAGCGCGTGGACACGCTGACCGGCGGTGCCGCCACCACGTACGGCGCCGATGCGGTGTCGGGCGTCATCAATTTCATCACGCGGCGTGACTTCGCGGGAATGGAACTCAACGTCAGCAACCAGATCAGCGAGCGTGGCGATGGCAACATCTTCCGTGCCGATCTGACTGTCGGCGCCAACTTCGAGGACGGCCGCGGCAATGCCGTACTGTCGGTCGGTTATCAGCAGGCCGATCCTGTCTACCAGGGCGCCCGCAAATTCTCGCAGAACAACTACACGTCGACGTCCGGCAATGCGGGTGGTTCGGGGACGACGGTCCCATCTCGCTTCACGCTTGGCTCGGTTTTCAACTCGATCGTCCCGGGCTCCGGCACGCTGCGCCCCTATGTCGGGTCGCGCGACGCCTTCAACTTCAATCCTTACAACATCTTTCAGACGCCTTTCGAGCGCTTTAACATCTTCGGTGCCGCCCATTATGAAGTGGCGGACAATATCGAAGTGTACACGCGCGGCATGTTCTCGAAGAATACCGTGAACACGATCATCGCCCCGTCCGGCATTTTCAGTTCGGTGCTGGTGATTCCGGTCAGCAACCCGTTCCTGCCGGCCGGAGCGCGCGCACAATTCTGCGCGAATAATGATTTCAATCCGAACCTGCCGGGCGTTCAGACGATTACACCGGCCGAATGCGCCGCCGCAGCAACCGCGCTTTCGCCCACGGATCCGAACTTCCGCGCCTTCACCACGACGGTTGGCCGCCGTACCACCGAGCTCGGGCCGCGCGAGTCCGAGTTCCAGACGACGATGTTCGACTATAAGGCGGGTGTCCGGATCGGCCTCAGCGACTCGATCGATCTCGATGTCTCCGGCGCTTACGGCGAGTCCGAGAATACGCAGAACCAGATGGGTTACGTGCTCACGTCACGCATCCGTACTGCCGCTTACACCACCAGCGCGACGACCTGTAACCTCGGCGCATCTCCGGTCATCAATAATCCCAATCCGGCGCTGCCGCCGCTTGCCCAACCAGGCGCCGGCACCTCGGCGGGCACCGGCTGCGTTCCCGTGAACCTGTTCGGGCCGGATGGTTCGATCACTCCGGAAATGATCCCGTATTTGACGGCGGACGCAGGCACCAAGCAGCGTGCCTCGCTCGCCCAGGCGCGTATCCTGCTGAGCGGAGACTTCGGTGCTTCCGCGCCTTGGGCCGAGGATCCGATCGGCTTCGCCGTGGGCACCGAATACCGCCGATATACCGGTGAGCAGGTTGCCGATGTGCTGTCGCAGTCAGCGGGCGAACTCGGCGGCGCCGGCGGCGCGGTCCTGAACTTTGACGGCGGTTATGAAGTGTATGAAGGCTATGGCGAGCTCATCGCGCCGCTCGTGCAGGACAAGCCTTTCTTCAGGAGCCTGACGGTTGAGGGCGGTATTCGCTACTCGTCCTACAAGGTGGATGCGCCGGGTACTCCCAAGTACAACACGACGACCTGGAAAGCGGCCGCGAACTGGGAGCCGGTCAACGGCTTGCGTCTGCGGGGCAACTACCAGCGTGCGGTTCGCGCGCCCAACATCAACGAACTGTTCGCCCCGACCGTTGTCGGCTTGACGAACCTTGCCACGGATCCCTGCCGCGGTACGCGACCGATCGGCAATGCCGCACTGACGGCCGTCTGCCTTCTGCAGGGCGCCCCCGCATCGTCGATCGGGAGCATCGGCAATCCCACGGCCGCCCAAGCCAATGGAACGTTCTCCGGTAGCCTCGCGCTTCGTCCGGAGACGGCCGACAGCTATACGGTCGGGGTGGTCTTTCAGCCGCAGTTCGTACCGGGGCTGTCAGTCACGGTCGATTATTACCACATTCGCATCAAGAACGCGATCACCCAGCCCACTCCCGACGACATCGTCTCGGGCTGCTTCGGAGACTCCAACGGCAGCGCGATCACTGCGGCCAGCGTCAACAACCTGGCGTGTCAGCTGTTCCGGCGCGATCCGGTTACCGGTCAGCTCTCGGGCGACCCGGGAACCACCGGCGGATTGGTGTTCCCGGTCTCGAACTCCGGCCGCATCCTGACCGACGGTATCGATGTCGGCGTGAACTATCGCCGGGATCTCGGCTTCGCGAAGCTCAACCTGAGCTTCCAGGGCAACTACACCCGTCGTTCGCAATTCCAGGCGACGGTGCCCGGCTCCCTGATCCCGCCGGGCTTCCCTGGCGCCGGCGGTCCTCTCGCGGAATCCGAAGTTCGCGAGTGCACCGGCTATTATTCCCCGAACTGCGGTTCTCCGGGATCCGCCGGACCGAACTCTGCAGCAGGTTCGCTCCAACCTGAGTTCAGCTGGAACCAGCGCACCACTCTGACCTTCGGCGATGTCGACCTGTCCTTGCTGTGGCGCCACGTCTCCAAGATGAAGGTGGAGCCGGACATCTTCCCGCACACCTACAATTGCGAATCGGGCGGGGACGATCCCATCCCGAATGGCGCTCTCGAGGGCGAGTGCCTAAACTTCAGCCGAATGAAGGCGCATGACGTGTTCGATCTCGCCTTCCGTTTCGGGGTCAGCGAGAATTTCGATCTGACCGCGACGGTGATCAACCTGTTCGACAAGCGTCCGCCGATCGTCGGCTCGACGATCGGGTCGACCAGCTTCAACAGCGGCAACACCTATCCGTCGACCTACGACGCGCTGGGCCGCCGCTTTGCGATGGGCGCTCGCCTCAAGTTCTGAGGCGAGACTCACGGAACCTCGGGGGCGGCCTTCGGGCCGCCCTTTTTTGTGACTGCCCAACCAACCGGGGCGCGCCGCGATAAGTCAGCTTCCGGAGGAGCGCGATGGGTGGGGCTAGTCCGAGAAGCCGAACCGCTCCAGCCATGGAGCGAGGATCGGCAGGATCGGATGGAGCTGAACCTCGTAGCGGCGCCAGCGGCCGCCGCCATTGTAGAGGCCCCGCCGCACCTGGGTGGCACTGGCGGTGCGCACGCCCCGCGATTGCGCCGTGCGATCGAAGGCATGAAAATCGTCCGTCCAGGGCAAGCCGACGAACGCGGCCATGGCTCGAACGGTGGGCTCGAAGTCGCTGACCAGCCGATCGTAGCGGACCTCGTGGCAAGCAAGCGGAAGCCGTTCGCGGCAAAGCTCGATCAGACGCATCAGAGCGTCATAGTGACGTGCGGTCTCCTCGAGATCGCTGAAAGCGTAGGCCGCCGGGCTCGGCGCGAAGTTGATCCGGTAGCAGCTCAGCACGACGTCGCGCGGGTCGCGGCGCATGATCAGGATCCGCGCCTCGGGAAACAGCCGTGCGATGATCGGCAGTTTGATCCCGTTGAACGGGTTCATGTCCACGAAGGTCTTGCCGCGCACCGCCCCACCGAGCTTTTGCACGCGCGCCCAGTATTTCGCTCGGAGCTCGGCGACGATGCTTGCATCAAGCCCATCCAGGTCCGGCATCGAACCGTCGTTCGCGATTAGGACCCCGTCGGCGTCGGCAAGCGTGTCATGCTCTTCGAGCGCCACCACATCGGCAGCGCTCGCCAGGATGTTCTCGACCAGGGTCGTACCGGATCTCGGATAGCCGAGCAGGAATACGTGGCGCGCGGCTGCCCCGGCGATCGGCGGGGAGGAAAGGGCCGGGGTCATCGCGGGACCTCGCTCGACCTGCGCCGTGATGGTTTCGATGAAGCTCCGATGTGACGGCCGTTCATATCCCGGCGCCAACACCGCCGAATAGACGCGGCGGAAATTGGATTGCGCTCGGCAATAGGTTTCGAATGCATCGTCGCATCGATCCTCCTTGTCCAACGCATCCCCCAGCAGTGTAAGTGCTCGGGTGCGATCGTCCGGCTTGAGCCCAGTTTCGAGGAGAGCCTCGAGGCGCGCAATCGCCCCGGCGCCGTTGCGGGCCTCTATGTCCATGACGGCGAGCGCGAAGGTCGCCGCGGGCTCGCCTGCGTCGATGGCGAGCGCGCGCTCGGCCTGCATCCGGGCACCCTGCCGATCTCCCTTCCGCGCGGCGATGTCGGCGAGCTTGCCGTAAGCGGGGGCAAGGTTCGGATCGAGCGCAAGCGCTCTGGAATAGCTGTCGATCGCGGCCGCTTCCGAACGGAGCGCCTCGAGCGTGTAGCCCCGCTCGAGCCACGCTGCGGAATGCCGGGGCTCGGCTGCCACCACGCGATCAAGCAAGGCGAGTGCTTCTTCCCAACGGCCCTCCTTGCGCATCACTGCCCCGATGGCTCCAAGCACCATCACATCGCCGGGCGACAGGTGCAGCGCCTGCCGCAGCAACTCGTGTGCGCCCGCATAGTCACCCCGCTCCTCGCGCAGCCAGGCAACCAGGTTGAGCGTCAGCGGCTCGACCACTCCTGCGGCAAGGCCGCTTTCCGCGAGTGCCGCCGCAGTCGCGATGTCGTTCAGCGCGAGCGCTTGCTCGATCTTCGCCCTGGTAGATCGGACAAGTTCCTGCTGGCCCGTGCTCTTTCCTTTCGCCGAGCGGTTGGACATATGTCTAAGCCTCTTTTGCGCATCCAGATGTTGGGGTAGATTGTCCTTCGTCTCAAAGGAACTCAGCGCATGCATCGTTTGAAAACAATTGCCGTCGCCTTGGTGCTCGTTACGGCCGCCGCCGCGAACGCGGCGCCTGCCAAGCCGGATGCGCCAGAAAAGGCGTCCGACGCCGGCGATCGGATGATCTGTAAGCGTTTCACCGAAACCGGCTCTCTGGCGAAACGGTACCGGACCTGCAAGACCAAGGCGGAGTGGGAGCGCGAGCGCGACAATCTGCGGACCCTCACCGTCAGCGACTCTTGCCGCAACCGGGCAAATGGCGACGGCTGCTGAACCTCGGGGCTAGTGTCCGGCCCCGATCCGCGCTGCACGCGCAGTCTTTCGCACGCACGCATGTCGCGGGCCGGCTTGTGCTTTCGCTGACTGGGTCGCTTTGTTATTCGCCTGCAATCGGTTATTGATCGGCGATGGACCAGGGGGAGATCCAACGCGCGCTTGCCGCCGCCGTGCAAGCGCAGCGCGCGGGACGGCGCGATGAAGCGCGGGAACAATATAAGCGGATAATCGAACGTGCGGGCGAGCAGCCCATCGCGCTCAATGCGCTTGGCATGCTGGCCCTTGGAGAAGGGCAATTCGCCGATGCCGGTGCCTTGTTCGGGCGTGCGGCCGCAGCCGATCCAAAGTCTCCCGAATTGTGGATGAACCTGGCCAGGGCCTGCCGGGAACAAGGCGACGACGCCGGAGAATTGAACGCTCTCGAAAGCGCGCTTGCGATCGATCAGCGCCATTTCATGGCCTTGGTACGATTGGCCGAACTGCTCGACCGACAAGGCGACGAGGGAGGTGCCGTCCAGAGATGGACTGGTGTGTTGGCGATGGCACCTCTGCTGGATCAGCGCACACCTGCTCTCGACATGATGCTCGAGCATGCCCGGGATCGCGTGGCGCGATACGGTGCGCGGCTTGCGGCTGTGGTGGAGGAGGGATTGGCCGCCGCACGCAGTGCGGTATCGCCAGCGGATCGTCGCCGGTTCGACGTTTGCATCGATGCCGTGCTCGGTCGACGGCGCATCTATGCCAACGAATGCGCAGGCATCCACTTCCCGTTTCTTCCGGCCGACGAGTTCTTCGATCGTGCCCATTTCCCCTGGCTTGAGCGGTTGGAAGCGCAGACCGAGACCATCCGGGAGGAGCTCCAGGCCTTGCTCGCCGCGCCGGATTCCGGAATTCTGCCTTACGTCAGCATGGAGCCAGGCACGCCGTCCAACAAGTGGACGCCGTTGAACGGGTCGCTCGACTGGGGTGCCTTGCACCTGTGGAAAGATGGACGTCGAAACGACGAAGCCTGTGCGCGGGCGCCGCGAACCGCCGCGGCCGTGGAAGCGCTCCCGCTTTCGGATCTGCCGGGCCGGACGCCGACCGTCTTCTTCTCGCTGCTGCGGCCGGGCGCACACCTTCCGGCTCATAGCGGGGTCAGCAATGTCCGTGCGATCATCCACCTGCCGTTGATCGTGCCCGCGGGCTGCGCCTTCCGCGTCGGCGGTGAGACCCGTGCCTGGGAGGTCGGCCGAGCCTGGGCATTCGACGACACGATCGAGCACGAAGCGTGGAACCGCTCGGACGAAATGCGCGCCATCCTGATCTTCGACGTCTGGAATCCTTATCTTACGGAGCAGGAGAAAGACTTGCTCCGCCGCTTTGTCGTCGTTGCGGACGAGAGCGGCCACGGCGGCGATGCCGCGACGAGCACCGCCTGATCCTGGTAGAGGGTCTCAGCGGTCGAGGCTGACGGCCCTGATCGCCTCGACGTGCGCCGCGACATCGCCGGCGGCGCGCTCAACCCACAATTCAGCCTGATCGATCTCGGCGGCAAGCGATCGTTCGAGAGCATGCCGGCGTTCGAGCCGTGCGTCGTTGTCGAAGGGAACCTCAGGATTCTTCGAATAGGTTGCAAATAGCGGCCCAGCGACGATCGCCGCCGTGTCGCCGGAACCGATGGGAACCTGCAGATGCTCCGCGGCCCGTGCCAGCAAGCGCCGGGGATCGCCGAAGAACGCCTCGGCATCGAGGCTGCGGGCGTTCGCAAGGCGGTCGATGCCGCCAGCGAACGCGCGCATTTGTGCGGCCCACAAGGCGGCGGCGCGTTCGCAGTCCGGAAGCGACGAGACATCGCCTATATGCGGCGCGAGTTGCTTGGTGACCCGCTGCATCCAGGCACGATGATTGTCGCTGCGCAGGATCGCGAGAAGATAGTCGCGAAGGCTGCAATGAAGGAAGATGGCCCGTGCATGCGGATCGGACCTGATCAGATCGGGCAGCAGAAAATTGACCGGAACGTTCGCCTTGACGATCGTCGGCGCATCGGGCCGGTACCGCTTGGCCAGCATCGCAGTCGTGAGGGCAAGGCGTTCGGCATCCGGCGCAATGGCAACCTGGCGCAAGGCGAGCGGCTCCCTCAGCACCAGATTGGCACCCGGCAGATCGAGCGCACGGGCGAGCAGCGTCGATCCGCAATGCGCAACGTGGAAGATCCAGCCCGTTGCTGCGGGGGGAACTGCGATGCCTTGCGTCAGGGCCCGCACCGGCAATCGCATCGACTGGTCTGCTGCGGGCGAGATGCGGCCGTCCAGGAAGATAGAGCGGTGATAGGCTGCCCTGTCCATCGGCATGAACAATGCCGCATTGCCCTCGAAGGAGTGTAGATAATGATCGGGCGAGGCGAACAGGTCGTCGAGCGTCAGGGACATCAACGCGCTATAGCCCGCATGCCGTGGATCGGCTATCCCGAGACCCAATCATGCCGACCACATCCTTGCCGGAGCCCGGCCGCCCCCAAGTGCTGATCGAAGCGGCCGGCGCCGAGAGCATCCTCAGCCTCGATCGCGATGGAATCGTGGCCCTCTACAAAGCGCACGGCGCTTTGCTCTTCCGCGGTTTCGGGGCCGATGTTGCGCAATTTCGCGCTTTCGCCCGGCTCTTCTGTTCGACCTCGGTGTTCAATGAAAGTCCGGGTCGCCGGCAGATCGATCCGGAGCACAACATTCTCACGGTCGACGGCGGTGTCGGAGCGTTCAACCTTCATCCCGAATTGTCGCGTGAACCGTGGAAGCCGGATGCTGCTTTCTTCGGCTGCCTGTCTGCCCCGAAGCGCGGCGGCGCGACGACGATTTGCGACGGGGTCGCGCTCGCCCGATCCTTGCCGGACGAGGTCAAGCGGGGCCTGGCGGGACGGCGCCTCGTCTACGTGAAGCCGACCTGGCCGGAATTGCTGCGCTATTGGCTCGGCACCGATAATCCGTCCGATCAACAGCTCGCGGCTCCGCCGCCCTCCTGTCCCTATGGATTTCGACGCCTCGACGGGCATGTGTTTCGGTTCTTCTCGCGGCCGGCGCTGCACCGACCGATGTTCATCGACGCGCCTGCGTTCGGAAACTTCCTGTTGTTCGCCCGGTTCAACAACAATCGTCCGGACCACCCGTTGCTCGACGATGGGCGACCGGTCCCGGAAGCCTGGCTGCAGGCGATCAAGGCGGCGGGCGACGCGCTCGCCGTCGCAGTCGCCTGGCAAGCGGGCGACGTGCTGATGCTGGACAACACCCGCTTCATGCACGGCCGCACAGCCATCATTGATCGGGGCGAGCGCCTGATCGCAACCTTCTTCGGCTACGTCGACTTCGCCATCCCCGATCCGGAGGAGCCTGCCGACCCGATCTGGCGACAGATAGATTTCATCCCTCCGCTGCCGCCGGACTACCCGCGCTGATCGGGCGAACCTGCTAGTCGGCCAGCAACGGGGCCGGCAGATCGAACGAAACCTTGGCCTGTGCCGCAACCGTCTCCGCCCAGATCACGACCTTGTCGATCTCGTCTCCATGGGTCTCCGCCGCCTGCCGCTGGCCGGCAGTCCGTGCATCGCGATCGAAGGCTCCGCCGAATTTCGCGTGCTTGCGGAACACGCGTTCGATAGTCTGCTCCCGAACCGCGAGCGGCCGGTCGAGTTCGAACAATGCGTCGCTCGCCTCCAGGGCCTCGGCGGGTCGGGCGAGCAGTGTTTCGCTGTCGACGGAGCGCACCCGATCCGGATGCTGGGACGCCAGACGGCTGAACAATTGATGCTGGGTGAGCCAGCCGACCGCCGCAACCTGAAGATCGGTCTGCATCATGTGATCTTCGGGCGCGAAGCCCAGATCGATCAAATTCTCCTTCAGCTGCTTCATCAGCAGCTCGCGAACCCAAAGGCGTCCCCAAAGGCCCTTCCCCGCAATCGAGCCGAGATAGACACGGAGCGGGGCGTGCAGAAGAATGCAGCGTGCCTGCGGGCGCATCGCCAGCATCAGCGGTCCGAAGCCGTTGACCACGTTGGAGGGCTTCACCACCACCGCCTCACCCGCTTCGAAAGGGCGCGACAGCAAGCGCAGCGTGCCGTCGAACACCTCCGCGATCTGTGTCGGATTGCCACCGCGGTGCCGCCAGCCGACAAGATCGTTGAGGATCACCGGCTCCTTGAGACTGCTCGCAATTCCCGGCTCGTCATAGGCGTTGGCCAGCAGCGTCGAGCAGCAATAAGCCGAATGCAGGATGAAGTGAATCGGCCCTGGGGCGCCCGCGGCGACGATGCTGTCCCGCCGCCGAGCCACCAGCGGGTCAGCGGCGGATGGAAGGTGCTCGTCGGTCAGGAACGGCACTGCGCGGCGAAGCTCGCGGGTAGCGGAAACGAAGTGCACCGCGTCGGACTGTGGATCGTAACGATGGGGAAGCCAATCGGGGCTCAGCCGAAGCGGCGGGGAAGGTGCCTGCACTACCATCGCGTGTTTCTGCCGCGTGGGTGTCGGCCAATCAAGGAGCGAGCGCAACGAGCCGTGGGCCGCCGTGTTGCGAAAGCACTCCGACGAACCGCATAGGGCACACCCGAAGCCGGGCGAACCTTCGCGTTGTCTCCGCACGGTATCGCACCCTGCAGGGCATGAAGTGGACCTTCTGATCGCTCCCTCGGGAAAAAAGATGGAAGGGGCAGAGCGCAGGCTCTGCCCCTTTCTCGTCGGCGTCGCGCCGGTGCTTCAGGCGGCGGCCGCTTCGGACGCTTCGGTGCCGATCACGAGCCCGCCTTCGCCTTCCTCGACCCGAACCAGGCTGCCGTCGGGGACCTCGCCGCGCAGCAGCGCGTCGGCGAGCGGATCCTGCAGATATTTCTGCACCGCCCGCTTCAGCGGCCTCGCCCCGTAAACCGGATCGTAGCCGACCCGGCCGAGCCAGGCCCGGGCACCGCCGGTGAGATCCAGGCGGATCTTGCGATCGGCGAGCAGCTTCTGGACGCGCGCCACCTGGATGTCGACGATCGGCCCCATGTGCTCTGCGGCAAGCCGGTGGAACAGGATGATCTCGTCGAGGCGGTTGAGGAATTCCGGCCGGAAATGGGCGCGGACCACCTCCATCACCTGCGGCTCGACCTCCTCCACCTTCTGACCATCGGCAAGACCGGTGAGATACTGGCTGCCAAGATTGGAGGTCAGGATGATGATCGTGTTGGTGAAGTCGACCGTGCGGCCCTGGCCGTCGGTCAGGCGGCCGTCGTCCAGCACCTGGAGCAGGATGTTGAAGACGTCGCTATGGGCCTTCTCGACCTCGTCGAACAGGACGACCTGATAAGGCCGCCGCCGGACGGCTTCGGTCAGCACGCCGCCTTCCTCATAGCCGACATAGCCTGGAGGGGCACCGATCAGGCGGGCGACGCTGTGCTTCTCCATGAACTCCGACATGTCGATGCGCACCATCGCGCTCGGATCGTCGAAAAGGAATTCGGCCAGCGACTTGGTGAGTTCGGTCTTGCCGACGCCAGTCGGGCCCAGAAACAGGAACGAGCCCAGCGGACGATTCGGATCCTGCAGCCCCGCCCGCGACCGTCGGATCGCGCGGGACACGGCGGCGACCGCGTCCGCCTGTCCGATCACCCGGCGGCCGATCTCCTGCTCCATCTGGAGCAATTTCGAGCGCTCGCCTTCGAGCATCCGCTCCATCGGAATGCCGGTCCAGCGCGCGACGACCGAGGCGATATCCTCGGGAGTCACTTCCTCGCGCAGCATCGCGCTCTCGCTTGCCGCCTGCGCGGCGGCGAGCTGCTTCTCCAGCTCGGGAATGCGGCCATATTGAAGCTCGCCTGCCTTGGCGAGGTCGCCGGCGCGCTGCGCCTGCTCGAGCTCGAGCCGGGCGGCGTCGAGCTGCTCCTTCAACTTGCCCTCGGCGGCGATCTTGCCCTTCTCGGCCTGCCAACGCTGGGTGAGCTCGCCCGATTGCTGCTCCAGATTGGCAAGCTCGCCCTCGAGCGTCGTCAGCCGGTCCCTCGACGCGCGATCGGTCTCCTTTTTCAGCGCTTCGCGTTCGATCTTGAGCTGGATGATACGGCGATCGAGCGTCTCGATCTCCTCCGGCTTCGATTCCACCTCCATGCGCAGGCGCGAAGCCGCCTCGTCCATCAGGTCGATCGCCTTGTCCGGCAGGAAGCGATCGGTGATGTAGCGGTTGGACAGGGTCGCCGCGGAGACCAGCGCGCCGTCGGTGATGCGGACGCCGTGGTGCAGCTCGTATTTCTCCTTGAGCCCGCGCAGGATGGAGATCGTGTCCTCGACCGTCGGCTCGCCGATGAACACCGGCTGGAATCGCCGCTGCAGAGCGGGATCCTTCTCGACATATTTGCGATATTCGTCGAGCGTGGTCGCGCCGATGCAATGCAGTTCGCCGCGGGCAAGCGCCGGCTTCAGCAGGTTGCCAGCGTCCATCGTGCCTTCCGATTTGCCGGCGCCGATCAAAGTGTGCATTTCGTCGATGAACAGGATGATGTCGCCCTCGGCGCCCTTCACCTCGTCGAGAACGCCCTTCAACCGCTCCTCGAACTCGCCGCGATATTTGGCCCCGGCAATCAGCGAACCCATGTCGAGCGCCATCAGCTTGCGATCTTTCAGGCTGTCGGGCACGTCGCCATTGGCGATGCGCAGCGCCAGCCCTTCGGCGATCGCGGTCTTGCCGACGCCGGGGTCGCCGATCAGCACCGGATTGTTCTTGGTGCGCCGGGCGAGGATCTGGACGGTGCGGCGAATTTCCTCGTCGCGGCCGATCACCGGATCGAGCTTGCCGTCCCGCGCCGCCTGGGTGAGGTCGCGGGCGAACTTCTTCAGCGCGTCGTAGCGGTCTTCGGCCGTTTGCGTGTCGGCGGAGCGGCCGCCGCGCAGCTCGTTGATCGCGGCGTTGAGCGCCTCGGCCTTGACTCCGGCGTCGGCCAGCGCCTTGCCGGCGCCGGTGCCGGTCGCAAGCACGAGGGCGAGCAACAGCCGCTCGACCGTGACGTAGCTGTCACCGGCCTTCTTGGCGATCTGTTCGGCCTGATCGAGCACGCGGATCGAATCCGCGTGCAGCCCAGGCGCACTGCCCGCGCCGCTGCCGGTGACCGTTGGGATCTTGGCGAGCGCTTCGTCGGTCTCGCGGCGCGCGGCCTCGGCGCTGCCGCCGGAACGGGCGATCAGCCCCGCCGCCATGCCTTGCTCGTCCTCGAGCAGCGCCTTCAGAATATGCTCGGGATCGATGCGCTGGTGGTTCATGCGCGCCGCGACGGTCTGCGCCGACTGCAGGAAGCCCCGCGCCCGATCGGTGAATTTCTCCAGGTTCATACGCCCCTCTTTCCGTGGTTGGACGTCATGTGGTGTGGCATTTCAGCAACACAAGAGGGCCACCGCCTAACGCTGGGCTTTTGGCTGCTCCGTGGCGACCGTCTTGCCGAAGAAGCTGTCGGCATACCAAAGCGGCGCCTGCGGCGCATCGGCGAGTTCGCGTGCGATCAGATAGTTGATCCGCGCGAATTTGGCGCCGGCGTCCCAGTTGATAGGCTGCTGCACATCGTCCTTCGGCCCGTGATAGGTATTGGCGAGGAAGCCGGTAAACTTCTCCTTCCCGCCATTGGCGAAGCCGGTCATCAGGAACACCGACGGGACGCCCTTTTGCACGAAGCGGTAATGGTCGGAGCGGGTGAACAGCCCCTCTTCGGGCAACGGATCGGGGCTCAGCGTGACGCCCATCTTGCGGGCAGCGCTGGCGACGATCGGCCCCATCGTGCTGTGCTCGGCGCCGAAGGCGATCACGTCCTGAAAGTCGTACAGCAAAACGGGCATATCGAGATTGACCACGCCAACCATCTTCGGCGCGACCGGATTGTTGGCGAGATACTGGGCGCCGAGCAGCCCGTCTTCCTCGGCGGTGACCGCTGCGAATAGGATCGATCGCTTGGGCCGCTCGCCGCTCTGGCTCATCGCGCGCGCGACTTCGATCATGGTCGCGACGCCGGTGGCGTTGTCCATCGCGCCGTTGTTGATCTTGTCCTCGCCGTCGCCGTGGATGCCGAGATGGTCTAGATGCGCCATCAGGAGCACGGTCTCGCCGGCGAGCGCGGGATCGGATCCGGGCAGCATCGCGACCACGTTCTCGCTCACGGTCTCGCCGCGCGTGTTGGCCTGTTCGAAGCGGACGCTTTGCTTGAGCGCGAAACCCTTCGGACGCGCGCCGGCGCGATCGGCCTCGGCGAGCACCTTGCCGAGCGGCGTGCGCGCACCGGCGAACAGGGCTTCGGCCGCGGCGCTGTCGAACGTGGCTCGAAAGCGGATGCCCGGTGCCGGCGAGTAAGCGGCGCCGTCCTTGCCGATCCAGGTCATCATCGGTTCGCCCGCGCGGGCGACGACGCGCGCCCATGGGCGGTTCTTCGTCTCCGCATTGGTGCGCAGGGTGATGATGCCGATCGCGCCGTTCTGCTCCGCCATGCGCCGCTTCTCGCTGTTGAGATGCGCGCCGACGTCACTCGGCAGGTTCTTGGGGTAGCCGCCCAGCACCGCCACGATCTTGCCGCGGACGTCGAGGCCCTTGTAATCGTCAATCCCGGCTTCGGGGGCGTCGATGCCGTATCCGGCGAACACCACCGGCGCGTTGATGGTCTGCGATCCGGCTTCGGCGGCGGGGCTGACCACGACGCCCTCGCCATGCGCGAAGCGGCGCCCGCCGACCGACACGGCAGTGGCGGGGCCATCGATCGTGAACTGTGCGAAGGGCACCTTCTGGTACCAGCCGCCGTCGCCGGCGGGCTTCAGGCCGAGACTCTCGAACTGACTGGCAACGTAGAGCGCGCCGATGTCGAAGCCGCGTGTGCCGGCATCGCGGCCCTCGAGCCGATCGTCGGCGAGGAAGGCGACGTGCGCCCGGAAGCGCTCCGGCGTGAAGCTCGGTTCCGAAGGCTGGGCAGGCGCGGCGGGGGATAGGAGGAGGGAGACGGCGGCGGAAGCGAGAAGGAAGCGGCGCATGAACGATCCCGGACACGAGAAGAAGCGGCTGTGCTAGCGGAAAGGAAGGGGACCCGAAAGCGCTTGCGCTTCCGCATGTTGCGTGGGGCGCGGCGCTTTGTATGGTGCCCGCACATCAGACTCGGAGATTGCCGATGCGCCGGATCATCCTTCCCTTCGCGCTCATGACCGTCCTTGCCCTGCCGGCATGCACGACGGCGACCGGAGGAGGATCAGGCGAGGCGCAGACGGCGAGCAGCGCAGCGCCCGAAGCCGCACCTACGGCACCGGCCAAGGCGGAGCCCGCGCCCGTTGCATCGCTGGTCAGCCGGGTCGACATACCCTATGAGCAATTCACCCTCGACAACGGGCTTCGGGTCGTCGTCCACGAGGATCGCAAGGCGCCCGTCGTCGCCATCTCCGTCTGGTACAATGTCGGCTCGAAGGACGAGCCGGCGGGCAAGACCGGCTTCGCGCATCTGTTCGAGCATCTGATGTTCAACGGCTCGGAGAACAGCCCGAACGATTTCTTCGAGCCGCTCGCCGAGATCGGCGCCACCGACTATAACGGCACCACCTGGTTCGATCGGACCAATTATTTCGAGACGGTGCCGCGGCCCGCGCTGGAGCGGGGCCTGTTCCTGGAGAGCGATCGGATGGGGCACCTGCTCGGCGCTGTGACCCAGGAAAAGCTCACCAACCAGATCGGCGTCGTCCAGAACGAGAAGCGGCAAGGCGATAACGAGCCGTTCGGCCTTGTCGAATATGCCCAGCTCGAGGCGCTGTTCCCCGACGGCCATCCCTATCATCACTCGACGATCGGCTCGATGGCCGACCTGGACAAAGCGAGCCTCGCCGACGTCAAGGCGTGGTTCCGCGAGCGCTACGGCCCGAACAACTCGGTGCTGGTCCTTGCCGGCGACATTTCGGCCGCCGAAGCGCGCCCGCTGGTGCAGAAATATTTCGGCGACATCCCGCGGGGACCGGTCAACACGCCTGCCCAGGCGGCGGTGCCGACGCTCCCCGCGCCCAAGGTCCAGGTGATGCACGATCGCGTCGCCAACACCCGCATCTATCGCAATTGGGCCGTTCCGGGCCTGCTCGATCCCGACATGGTGTCGCTGGACGTCGCTGCCGGCGTTCTCGGCGGCCTCGCCAGCTCGCGGCTCGACAACGAACTGGTACGCAAGGACCAGACCGCGGTGCAGGTCTCCGCATCGCTGCAGCCCTTCCATCGCATCAGCCTGTTCGAGATCACTGCCGACGTGAAGCCAGGCGCTGACGCCGACGCGGTCGCGCGCCGGCTCGATCAGATCGTCGCAGACTATATCGCCGCCGGGCCGACAGACGATGAAGTGAAGCGCTTCGTCACCAGCGACGTCGCCGGTCGCATCCGCGGTCTCGAATCGGTCGGTGGCTTCGGCGGCAAGGCGGTCGCGCTCGCCGAAGGCACGCTCTACGCCAACGATCCCGAATTCTACCGCAAGCAATTGCTCGCTTACGCACGTACCACGCCCGCCGACGTCAAGGCGGCGATGCAGAAGTGGCTGACCCGTCCGGTGTTCGCACTGCGCGTAGAGCCCGGCGAGCGTGAAGCTTATGAAGAAGCGGCAGGATCTCGCGGCAGCGCCGCCAGCCAGCGGCCGCGTTACTATCGTCAGCCCAGGCCCGGCGAGCGCCCGCTGGCGCCGCTGCCGTTCGTCGCCGACACCGCCACCGCTGGCGGCGGCGCTGCCGCCCCCGCGCCCAAGGCTGCAGCGCGTCCGTTGCCGCCGCTCGGCACCATCGAGAATCTCGATTTCCCGGACGTCGAGCGCGCGCAGCTCTCCAACGGAATCCCGATCGTCTACGCGCGCCGGCAGGCCGTGCCGGTGATGCGGGTTGCGGTCGAGTTCAACGCCGGCGTCGCCGCGGATCCGGCCGATGCGCTCGGCACCCAGGTGTTGACGCTGAAGCTTCTCGAGGAAGGCACGACCAGCCGCAACTCGATCCAGATCGCCGAGGAGCAGGAACGGCTTGGCGCCGATGTCTCGTCCGGTGCTTCCCTGGATCGCACCGCGGTGCAGCTGACCGCATTGACTCCGAACCTCGGACCCTCGCTCGATCTGCTCAGCGACATCATCCGCAATCCGGCATTCGAACCCGGCGAGGTCGACCGCCTTCGCGCGCAGCAACTCGCGCAGATTGCGCAGGAGCTGACTCAGCCGGGCGCGCTCGCCGCCCGCACGCTGCCGGCGGCGCTCTACGGGCCGAACAGCCCCTATGGACGCTCGTCGACCGGCACCGGCGATCCCGCGGTCGTGTCCCGGCTCACGCGTGATGACCTGATCCGCTTCCACCAGACCTGGATCCGGCCGGACAATGCGACGATCTTTGCAGTGGGTGACCTGCCGCTTGCGGAACTCGTCCCGCAGCTCGAAGCGCGCTTCGGCAATTGGACGCCGCCGTCGCTGCCGAAGGGCAGCAAGGCGTTCGGGGATGCGCCCGCCGCGCCCAAGCCCAGGATCATCCTGGTCGATCGGCCGCAATCGCCCCAATCGCTGATCGCCGCCGGCTATGTCCTGCCGGTCCGCGGCACCGACGATCCGCTCGTCCTTCGCGCCGCCAATGAAGTGCTCGGCGGTGACTTCCTCTCGCGGATCAACATGGATCTGCGCGAAACCAAGGGCTGGTCCTATGGCTCGGGAAGCTCGGTGAGCATGCGCGAGCATCTGGTGCCGTTCGTCGTCAATGCTCCGGTCCAGGCGGACAAGACCGGACCGGCGGTCAAGGCGGTGATGGACGACATTCGAAGCTTCACCACGGCCAAGGGCGTCAGCGCGGTCGAGCTCCAGCGGGTGATCAACGGCAATACCCGCCAGCTCGCCGGTCAGTTCGAAACGTCGGAAGACGTGCTCGGCGCGCTCCGCTCCAACGCGCTTTATCGCCGCTCGGACGATTATTGGGAAACCATCGCCGAGCGCTATCGCGGGCTCACCGCCGCCCAGCTCGATCAGGCGGCGCGCCAGGTGATCGATCCCGGCAAGATGGTCTGGGTCATCGTCGGCGACGCCGCCAAGGTGCAGCCGCAGCTCAAGGGATTGGGCTTGCCGGTGGAAGTGGTGAAGCCGCAGGTGGCGCCGACGCCTGCGGCGGCTTCAGCCGGACAGTAATCGTCGTCGCCTGAAGCCCCTTCCCTTCGGGGAGGGGCAGCAGGCGGTGGCTACCGAACCAGCCGCGTCACATGCCCCATCTTCCGGCCCGGGCGCCCCTCGCCCTTGCCGTAAAGATGGAGATGGGCGGTGCGGTCGGCGAGGATGTCCTTCCAGCGCTCGGCGTCGGCGCCGAGCAGGTTCCACATCTCGATCCGCGGTGCGGTCAGGTCGACCGCACCGAGCGGAAGGCCGCAAATCGCGCGGACGTGATTCTCGAATTGCGAGGTCAGCGCACCTTCGATCGTCCAATGACCGCTATTGTGCACCCGCGGCGCCATCTCGTTGAACATCGGCCCGGCCGGGGTCGCAAAGAATTCCAGGGTCAGCAGGCCGACATAATGGAGCGCGTCGGCGACCGTGCGTGCGAGCGCCTCGGCCTCCGCGATCTGCGGCGCCAGCTCGGCAGGCGCCGGCACTTCCGAACGCGCGAGAATGCCGCCTTCGTGGCTGTTGCGCGGCACCGGCCAGGTTACGGTCTCGCCGTCCGCGCCGCGGCACAGCAGGATCGAGAATTCGGCGGTGAAATCGACGAACGCTTCCAGAATCGAAGGCGCGCCGCGCACCGCGTCCCAGGCGGAGTCCGCGTCTGCCGGTGCCATGATCCGTGCCTGGCCTTTGCCGTCATAACCGAAGCGCCGGGTCTTGAGCACCGCCGGCGTGCCGACCTCGGCGATGGCCGCTTCCAGTTCTTCGCGGGTCGCAACCGCCGCGAACACCGGAGGTCGGCCGCCGAGATCGCGGACGAAGCTCTTCTCGCTCACCCGGTCCTGCGCGATCTCGAGCGCCCGGCGGGGTGGGAAAAGGGGCGTCTCGGCAGACAGAGCGGTGAGCGGCCCTGCCGCGATATTCTCGAATTCATAGGTGGCGACGTCAACGCTCCGGCCGAACTGCGCGAGCGCGGCTTCGTCATCCCACGCGCCGCGGGTGAAGCGTGCCGAGACCTCGGCGGCTGGCGGAGCCTCGTCCGGCGCATAGATATGGCATTTGTAGCCGAGCTGTGCGGCCGCGATGGCGAGCATTCGGCCAAGCTGGCCGCCCCCGACGATCCCGATCGTGGATCCCGGCGCGATCGTCATTCCGGCTGTTCCGCGACGCTCTCGGTCTGCGCCCGGCGCCATTCCTGCAGTCGTTCACCGAGCGTCTCGTCGGCGGTCGCCAGGATCGCCGCGGCGAGCAGGCCGGCATTGATCGCCCCGGCCTTGCCGATCGCCAGTGTGCCGACCGGCACGCCGCCGGGCATCTGAACGATCGACAGCAGGCTGTCCATGCCGGACAGCGCCTTCGATTCCACAGGAACGCCGAGTACCGGCAAATGGGTCATCGAAGCCGCCATGCCCGGCAGATGCGCCGCGCCGCCGGCACCGGCGATGATGACCTTGAGCCCGCGTCCCGCAGCGCCCTTGGCATAATCGTACAGGCGGTCAGGGGTGCGATGGGCCGAGACCACCTTCGTCTCATGGGCAACGCCAAGCGTTTCCAGGATCTCCGACGCGTGTCGCATCGTCTCCCAGTCCGATCGACTGCCCATGATGATCCCGACCGCTGTCATGCTCCACCCTCTCCATTCCGGCGAAGCGGCACCTCTTAGAGCATCATCCGGTAAAGTGGAGCCGGTTTTCGGATGGTCGAGACCGATCTTGCGGCCATTGCCGATCGGTGCCGTGCTTTCGCTCTCTGTTAACGGGCGCCAGTCTATAAGAGTCCGATGACCCACCAGTCCGATCGCTTCGCCCCCACCGAGGCCGTTTCGCTCGCCGAGGAGAATGCGTTTCTTCGCGCCGCCCTTGCCGACGCGCAGCGCCGCATCGACGAACTCGAAGCGATGGCGGAGGCCGATCCGCTGACCGGCCTCGCCAATGCCCGCCGCTTCGCGCACGAGGTCGAGCGTGCCGTCGGCCGCGCGACCCGCCAGAACACGCCCGCTGCCCTCGTTTCCTTCGATCTGCGCAACGTCGAGGCTATTGCCCAGCGTCATGGCCGCGCCGTAGCCGATGCCGCGCTCGCCCATCTCGCCCGCACATTGTCCAGTCTGATCCGCGCCACCGACCAATTGGCGCGTGTCGGCGACACCGAATTCGGCCTGCTTCTCGATCACCTCGATCCCGACAGCGCCATCGAGACATCCGAACGCCTGGAACGCTGCATCGCGCGAACGCCGCTGGATCTCGGCAACAGCCGAGTGGCGCTTGAACTCGTTATGGCGACCACCGGCATCATGCCGGGCGATGCCGCCGCCGGCGTGCTCGAACGCGCCGCCCGCAACATCGAGAGCGCGCGCGAGCGGGCCTGAGAGCGGCGCGGCTAGACCGCGTCAGTAAGGCGTCTTGCTCCCGCCGTGCTCCCCTTCCGGCAGCGGCTGCGCCGGCCGCGTCGCTGCTTCGCGGGCGGGGGCACGCTGTGCCGGGGTGATCCGCCAGATCGTGTTGGACAGATCGTCCGCAACGATCAGGGCACCGCGCGGATCGACGGTCACGCCGACTGGACGGCCCATCGTCTTCCCGTCCTTGCCCTGGAAGCCCGTCACCACGTCGATCGGTGGTCCGGCCGGCCGGCCGCCGCGGAACGGTACGAACACCACCTTGTAGCCCGCCGGCCTGGTGCGGTTCCAGCTGCCATGCTCGCCGACGAACACGCCTTCCGCGAAGCGCGGACCCATGGCGGGGTTTGAAAAGGCGACTCCGAGCGCGGCGACGTGCGACCCCAGTGCATAATCCGGCCGTATCGCAGAGGCGACCTTCTTCGGATCCTGCGGCTGCGCACGGCCGTCCACATTCTGGCCCCAATAGGAATAGGGCCAGCCGTAAAAGCCACCATCGCGAACCGAGGTCAGGTAATCGGGGACGAGGTTGGGGCCGAGCTCGTCCCGCTCGTTGACCACCGCCCACAATTGGCCGGTGCGAGGCTGGATCGCAAGCGCGGTCGGGTTGCGGATGCCGGTGGCGAACGGCCGGTGCGCACCGGTCGCGGCGTCGATCTGCCACACCTGGGCGCGGTCGAGCTCGGCCGCCATGCCGCGCTCGGTGATATTGCTGTTCGATCCGATGCCGACATAGAGGAAGCGCCCGTCAGGGCTGGCCGCAAGCGACTTGGTCCAGTGATGGTTGATCTGCGAGGGCAGGTCGGTGACCTTCGTCGGCGGGCCGGCCGCTCTCGTCTGCCCCGGCCGGTAGGTGAAACGCACCAGCGAATCCTGATCGGCGACGTAGAGCTGGTCGCCGACGAGGGCGAGGCCATAGGGTGCGTTCAGATGGTCGGCGAAGATCGTCCGGCCTTCGTAGATGCCGTCGCCGTTCGCGTCGCGGAGCAGGGTCAGGCGGTGCCCGCTCTTCACTGAGCTCGTCCCCTTCGCCTTGATGAAGCCGGCGATGATGTCCTTTGGCCGCAGCGCCGCCTCGCCGCCGCCGCGCCCTTCGGCGACCAGGATGTCCCCGTTGGGAAGAACCAGCGTCTGGCGCGATATCCCGAAACCGGTTGCGATCGCGGCGATCGTATAGCCTTGCGGCACCGCCGGACGGGCATCTCCCCATGGCGTCGGATCAGCGATCTTCATGCTCGGCACCAGCGCGCGCTGCTGTTCCGGAAGCTGCGGGTTGCCCCCGATCTGCACCGGATCGTTGTCGCTGCCGCAGCCGCTTGCAAGCGCCGCGAGGCCGGCGGCGAGGAGGAGGGTCGAACGCGTCATTGCGTCTCTCTGGTGCGCAATCCGGCAAATCCAATCCCCACTGCGCCGAGCGCGATGACCGTGACGATCACCGACAGGATCATGGCCCCCGGCATGATCCCCCAGGCGTCGCGCGCATGGACGAAGGAGTTGACGAAGCCGAGGATGAAGGCGGCGAGAAGCAGCACGAAGGTGACCAGCCGCCGGCCGCGCCACGACCGGTTTCTCAGCAGCGCAAGAAATGACCAGAGGAGAGAGAAGCCTGTGAACACCATCGCCCCCGCAATCAGCCAGGCGGCGAAATTGCTCCATTGCACCTCCGCCGTGGTCGCGTAGGCCCAGTCGCTGAGCAGCCCGCCCAGGAACAGGGGCAGGATGCCGGCGAGCAAGACCGCCTGGACGGGGTGCAGCGCCGGGCTTCGATGAACGGGTGTAGCCACGGCGATGCTCCTTCTTCTCTGCCTCGTTCGTTCGGCGCCTTCGAGAAGGTCGCCGACGTCCGAGGAAGCAGGCAGGCAGAATGCCAGGGATCGGGGCTAGTTCCGGCCGATGAGGGATTTGCTTCCATGGCGGCGCCAGGGTGGCCGGTTGCGAGACAGGTGGCGGCGCTTTGGCCGAGCCTTTTACTGCGTGCCACAGCGGCCGGAGGCCGCCGAAGGCGTCGCGCGGCTCACTTGCCCTGCCAATAATCCTTTACCTTGCGCGCCTCGAAACGGATGTTGCTGAAGACCGCCTCATAGCGCTCGCCGGTCGGCGACTGACCGGCGAAACCGATCGAGAGCGGCATCGCCTCATCCATCGGAACGTCGCGCAGGATTTGCCAGGTCGCCCCGTCCTGGGAACTGTAGAGCAGCAGCGAACCGCCGGCGCGCGCCATCTTGAGCCACAAGGCCGGCGCGTCGGCTGGGAACCGGATGTGATAGCTGCCGTCGCTGATCGGCGAGGCTACGGCCGAGGTGACCGCATTGGTGCTCGCGTTGAGGCGCTCGAACAGCAGCTTCACCCAGCGCCCGCCAGCGGCATGAGCGACCAGGGCGCCGCCTGCATAGTCGCTGCCTTCCGGCCGTGAGACCTTGGCCGAAAGGATGAAGTCGCCCTTGGGTGCAAACGTCACCCGCGGCGCATTGTCGACCGGCGGCCCTTTGGCGGGGCTGTACAGATCGCTGCCTTTCGGTGCGACCAGCCGTAGGCGGTCGGGGGTAATCTCGGCGGTGATTGCCTTGTTGGAGAGGGTCAGAGCATATGGAAGCGCCGACAGACGCTCGGGCCGGATCTCTGCACTGGTGGGACCTGCCATTGCTGTCGCCAGCGCCGCGACCATGACTGCACCGTAACGCATTCCCGCCTCCCATGGCCGAGTTGAAGGCAGCGATGTAGGGCGGCTGCCGACCCGTGGGCAAGACGGATCCGTAACGAAAAACAGGCGGCTCGTTCTCGGCACGAACGTGTCGCCCCTCCGGCGACTTGCATGAAAACCGTAGGCCGACGGGATCCGACGCGATAGGAGACCCTTGGTCGCGGTGCGCGCGCGGCCGAGGGGGAAGGGAGCGCATGCATCCTGTCGAAACGTTCGAGCTGGTCCTGATCCTGCTGGCGGCCGTGATCGCTCTTCACTGGGCGGCGCTGCGCCTGTGCCTCCCGCCGTCGGCTGCCTTGCTGGTCGGCGGCGGTGCGCTCGCCTTCCTGCCCGGATCGCCGCAGATCGCACTGGATCCGGAGCTTGCCTTGGTCTTGTTCCTGCCGCCCTTGTTGTGGGACGGCGCCTATTTCACCGCGTTCGGCCGCTTCCGCCGACACCTGCCCGGGATCTTGTCGCTTGCGGTGGGCGCCGTCCTGTTCACCACTCTGGTCGTCGGTGCCGTCGTCCACCTGCTGGTGCCCCAGCTGCCCTGGGCGGCCTGCTTCGCGCTCGGCGCGATCGTTTCGCCGCCCGATGCGGTGTCCGCAAGGGCGGTCCTGCAGCGGGTGACCTTGCCCCGCCGTCTGCAGGCCCTGCTCGAGGGCGAGAGCCTGCTCAATGACGCGACCGGCCTGGTGCTGTTTCGCTTCGCGGTCGTGGCAACGCTGAGCGGCACCTTCGACGCCGGCGCGGCGGCGGGCAGCTTCGTGCTGCTCGCCCTCGGCGGTGCCGCGATCGGCGTTGCCGTCGGGATGGCCGGAATCTTCGTGGTTCGCCGCATGCAGGAACAGACTTTGGTGGTCGCGACCTCGACCCTGCTCTGCTGGGGCGCCTATATCGCGGGCGAGATGGTGCACGTCTCCGGGGTGATCGCCACCGTCGCCGCCGGTCTGCTGTTCGGCTGGTACCAGCACGTCATTCTTCCGGCGCGCGTGCGGCTGCAGGGAAGCGCCTTCTGGCGCACCCTGGTCTTCTCGCTTGAGGCGCTGGTGTTCATCCTGATCGGATCGTCGCTGCGCGGCGTCCTCGATCGCATCGATGGCGGCGATACGGTGCTGGCCACTTTCGCCGTGCCGCTGCTCGGCATCATCGCCGCGGTGATCCTCGCCCGCTTCGCGTGGGTATTCGCCAGCGACGCTCTGCTCACGCTCCTGAACAAGGCTGGCTTGAAGCGAGCGCGGCCGCTCGGCTGGCGTCAGGCGAGCGTGCTCGGCTGGACCGGCATGCGCGGCGTCGTCACGCTTGCGGTTGCGCTCACTTTGCCGGCGCAGATGCCCGGCCGCGATCTGATGCTGGTCGCCGCCTTCGCCGTGATCCTCGTGACCATAATTATTCAGGGCACCAGCCTCGGCTGGCTGATCAGGGTCGTGCAACCGGTCGATGGCGATCCGGCGCCGCCCATGGCGCTGCCCGCCGCCGAATCCGCCGTCGCCCGGGCCAAGCGCGAAGAGGTCGAACTGCGCGCCTTTGACGGCGATGGAAACCTGATCCACCCGCAACTGCTCGATTCCTACCGCAAGCGCGCCGACGCGACCCAGCGCTATGCCGACGATGCGGACCAGTTCATGGCCGGCATCCAGTCGCATTTCGAGGTGATGCTCGCGGCGGTCGCGGCGGGACGGGCCGAGCTCATTCGCCTGCACCGCGAGGGGCGGATCGAGGACGAGGTGCTGCACGATCTCGAGCGCGATCTCGATCTCGAGGAAATGGGCATCATCTTCCAGCAAGGGGCTTGAAGCTCCTCGGGCGGCACCGGGAACTCAATCCCGCCGCCTTCGCTCGTGCGGCGGAGACTATCGATGGCCGAGCACGACGACACAAACCTCAGCGAGGACGAACAGGCGGAAGTCGCCGAACATGCGCCGACCGCGCCCAAGGTGGTGCATGCCGCCGTGTCGATGCACGGCGAGGACGAGCTCGATCGGCCCGCGGCCTCCTTGCTGTGGTCTGCGATCGCGGCCGGGATCGCGATCATGACGTCGGTATCGGTGAGCGGCGCCTTGCACCATTATCTGCCGGAGGCGCGCTGGCGGGACGCCGTGGTCGCGTTAGGTTATCCCGTCGGCTTTCTCATGGTCGTGCTCGGACGAATGCAGCTCTTCACCGAGCAGACCATCGTCGCGATCCTGCCGCTCGCCCGCCACACGAACATGCACAATTTCGCCCGTGTCGCCCGCCTTTGGTCGCTGGTCTTCGTCGGCAATCTGGCCGGGGCGGCGTCGATCGCCGCGCTGGCGGTCTTCGGGAATGTCCAGAGTGACGAAATGCTCGATGGAATGCTTGCGGTCTCCGCCAAGCTCCAGGAGCGCAGTGCGACAGAGACACTGATGCAGGCGATCCCCGCCGGTTTCATCATGGCCTCCGTCGCCTGGATCCGCTCCGCCGAAAATCGGGCCGGCTTCTCGATCGTGCTGGTGCTGACCCTGGCGATCAGCCTGTGCGGCTTCGCGCACGTCATCGCCGGCGCGGCCGAAGCTTTCCTGCTGCTGTGGAGCGGACTGGCGGCCACATCCTGGGTCGCATTCGGCTTCCTGCTGCCGGCACTGATCGGCAACGTCATCGGCGGCACCCTGATGTTCGCCTTCCTGAGCCACGCGCAGGTTCGCGCGGAGATCTGAGCATCGGCTCGCGGCCCGGCCGTGCTTGCCACCGGCAGGGCCGGACGGCTATCGGCCACTCATTCGCATGGACCCGGTGCAAGTCCGGGTGGCTATTCCGGCCGCCGATCCGCCGGACAACGACAAATGGCCGTTCGACACATCGTCGGGCGTGCCGTGTTGCGGACCTTTATGACATATTTTCTTTCCCGCTACCGCCGGACGTGGTCCGGCGATGCCAATGCCGTACGGCGTGACGTGCTTGCCGGCATCGTGGTTGCGCTGGCGCTCATCCCCGAAGCGATCGGCTTCTCGATCATCGCCGGTGTCGATCCGCGGGTGGGCCTCTACGCTTCGGTGGCGATCGCGATCGTCATCGCGTTCACCGGTGGCCGGCCCGGCATGATCTCCGCCGCGACCGCTGCGGTGGCGGTGCTGGTCGGCCCACTGGTGCGGGAACATGGTGTCGATTACCTGTTCGCAGCGACCATCCTGATGGGCCTGATCCAGATCGTCGCGGGTCTGCTGCGCCTCGATCTCGTCATGCAATTCGTTTCGCGATCTGTGATCACCGGCTTCGTCAACGCGCTCGCCATCCTGATTTTCATGGCCCAATGGCCCCAACTCACCAATGTCGGCTGGCAGACCTATGCGATGGTCGCCGCCGGCCTCGCGATCATCTACCTGTTCCCGCGGCTCACCCGGGCGGTTCCGTCGCCGCTCGTCGCCATCCTGGCGCTGAGCGCCGTGGCGATCGGCTTCGGCGTGCCGGTGAACACGGTCGGAGACATGGGCCGCCTGCCCGAGGGGCTGCCGAGCCTCGCTGTGCCGAACGTGCCGCTCACCCTCGACACGCTCCGCATCATCCTGCCTTATTCGTTGACCATGGCCGCGGTTGGGCTCCTCGAATCGCTGCTCACCGCCCAGATCGTCGACGACATGACCGAGACGGAGAGCGACAAGCGCCGCGAATGCGCCGGTCAGGGCAGCGCCAACATCGTCGCCGCTTTGTTCGGCGGCATGGGCGGCTGTGCGATGATCGGGCAGTCGGTGATCAACGTCACCTCCGGGGGGCGGGGCCGGCTGTCCACCTTCGTCGCCGGCACCTTCCTGCTCTTCCTCTTGGCGGTGCTCGGCGCGTGGGTCGGCCGAATCCCGATGCCGGCGCTCGTCGCGGTGATGATCATGGTCTCCATAGGCACGTTCAGCTGGAACTCCGTCGCCAACCTCCGTCGCCATCCGCCGACCTCGTCGGTGGTGATGGTCACGACCGTGGTGGTCGTCGTCGCAACCCGCGATCTCTCGCTGGGCGTCTTGGCCGGGGTGCTGCTCTCGGGCATCTTCTTCGCGGGCAAGGTGCAGCGGATGTTCGCGATCGAGCGCAGCGAGTCCGCAGATGGAATGGCGACCTATCGGGTCACCGGTGAATTGTTCTTCGCGTCGGTCGATCGCTTCAGCCGCGGCTTCGCGGCGGACGAAAAGGCGAGGCGGATCCGGATCGATGTTTCCGGGGCGCATTTCTGGGATATCTCGGCCGTGGCAGCCGTCGACAAGATCGTCTCCCGGCTTCGCCGGGGCGGCGCCGAGGTCGAGGTCGTCGGCTACAACCGGGCGAGCGCGGACTTGATCGATCGCTTCGCGCTGCACGACAAGACCGGCGTCGAGTTGGGCGTCGTGCCGCACTGACGGCGCGGCCAAATCACCCGGTCAGGCCTCCGGACGAGTCCACACCCAGCTTCCGCCGATCAGGGCCGCGGCCACGGGGGTGAGCATCCATGGCCAGGGCGCGAACGCCAGGCCGAGCGCTGCACTCACCGCGAAGGCCGCCAGCGCCGCTTTCTTGCCGCGCCGGCTGATCGCGCCGCGTTCGCGCCACGCCCGGATGTGCGGGCCGAAACGTGGATGCCGAAGCAGCCGCGCTTCGAACGGCGGGTGGCCGCGGCCGAAGCAATAGGCTGCGAGCAGCACGAACGGAACGGTCGGCAGCAGGGGCAGGACGGCGCCCGCCGCAGCGAGGGCCAGCGAGACGAAGCCGAGAGCGAGCCAGACCAGCCGCATCCCGGCCGGCCGGCTCAGCGCTCGCGCAGGTAGTAACGGTCGATCGCGGTCAGGCCGTCGTCGAGCTCGTAGACGATCGGCTGCCCGGTCGGGATCTCGAGCGAGGCGATTTCCTCGTCCGAGATGCCGGACAGGTGCTTGACCAGCGCGCGCAGCGAGTTGCCGTGGGCGGAGATCAGCACCCGCTGGCCGCCCTGGAGTGCCGGTCCGATGCGCGAGCGCCAGTACGGCAGCACGCGCGCGATCGTGTCCTTGAGGCTCTCGGTCGCCGGCACGTCGATGCCGGCATAGCGCCGATCCCCGGACAGATCATATTCGCTGCCCGGTTCGATCGGCGGCGGCGGGATGTCGAACGAACGGCGCCAGATCCGCACCTGCTCGTCGCCATGCTTTGCCGCGGTCTCCGCCTTGTCGAGGCCGGTGAGACCGCCATAATGGCGCTCGTTCAGCCGCCAGTCCTTTTCGACGGGAAGCCAGAGGCGGCCCATTTCCTCCAGCGCCAGGTTCAGCGTCTTGATCGCGCGGGTTTGCAGGCTGGTGAAGCAGAGATCGAAGTCGAGCCCTTTCTCCTTCATCAGCCGCCCTGCTGCGCGCGCTTCCTCGGCGCCCTGCTCGGTGACGTCGACGTCCCACCAGCCGGTGAAACGGTTTTCCAGGTTCCAGGCCGACTGGCCGTGGCGAATGAGTACGAGTGTCGGCATCAGCGCTTCCGGTAGGGGAGTTCGTCGAGAATGGCGTAGAGTGCGTCGATGCACGCGCGCGCCAGCAGGCGGCACCGATCCGGCGACCAGCCATAGACAGGGTCCGGCAGGTCGGCATTGTCCTTGAAAGGCATTTCCAGGGTCATCGAGACGGCGCCGAACCGCTCGGCGAGCTGGGCCGTGGACATCGACATGTTGGCCTGACCTGGCTTGGTGATCTCATAGCCCTGCTTCGTCTGGAAATCCGGGGTGATCCGCACGAGCTCGTCGCTGAACCGGTCGAACAGGCCTTGCTGGCGCTCGTTCCAGCTCGGAATGCCCTCGAAACCGGCGAGGAAGTTGTTCGGAATCGCCTCGTCGCCATGGACGTCCATCGCGAAGTCGACGCCGGTCCGGTCCATCTCCTTCAGCACATGGAGCACTTCCGGGCTGCGCTCGGCGGAAGGCGCATGCCATTCCCGGTTGAGATTCGTGCCGGCCGCGTTGGTGCGGAGATGGCCGCGCCTGGTGCCGTCAGGATTCATGTTGGGAACGATGTGGAAGGTCGCGCGCTCGCGCAGCCGCCGCGAAACCGGGTCCGAATCGTCGAGCAGGCGCTCGATCGCGCCCTCCATCCACCATTCGGCCATCGATTCGCCGGGATGCTGGCGGGCATAATACCAGACCTGCAGAGGCCCTTCGCCGATCGACAGATAATCGATCTCCTGCCCGTCCAGGCTCTGGCCGAGCGAGCGATAGCGCACCGCCGGATGCGCGATCGCGTCGGCCACCAGATCGTGGTGCATCTCCATCGTGAACGGCGCGAAATAGGCGAACCAGACGCTGTTCGTCTCCGGCGTCACCCGGATGGTGAGGATTCCGTCGGCATAGGACGTGTCGATCCGCTGCCACGCCTCACGATCCGTGGACATGCACGCCCGGTAATTCTCCCAACCGAGCGGATAGGCCGCGTCCGCACAGTTGAGGATGCGGAGCTCGACAGCCTTGCCCGCAGCGCCGGTCAGCCGGAAATAGAACCACTGATAGAAATCGGAGAGGTGGTCCTTGGTGATCTCAAGGTCCACCCGATTGCCGTCAATGGCGATCAGACGAATGTTGCCGCCGTCGAAGGCGCTCGAAATGGAGAGGGTCATCGAATCCTGATAGTGCGGCCGGACTCGCCGGGAAAGTCCTGAAACAGGGCAGGCGCGAGCCGCGCAGCGGCCGCCGTGGGCTCCGCCTCGGCCGAGCCGGTCGGTGCCTCGACGACGGCACGGCCCTCCCAGAAGACGGTCGCGTCCGAGCGGCGGCGAAGACCCACTTCGAGCAGGGTCGCGGTGATCCCCGCCGAGCTTCCGGTGGCTTGCGGCGGAGCGAGGCCGCGACCGATCCGGGCTGAGGTGAGTGCGGCGATCGATTCGCGGCTGCCCTGCTCGATGTCGATCAAGGCGATCTGCTCGGAGCCGCTGCCCGCCGGCGCGATCGTCCAGCCGAGCCGGGTGAGCTCGCGTGCGACGGCGGCGGCGACGGCCGGATAGCCCGGCCGCGCCGAATCGGCCCTGTCGAACGGCTCGATCGCGATCTGCGCCTTGGCGATGATCGGCTGTCCCAGGTGAAAACGGGCCACGTCGACGCCGCCATGCGCGGAGCCGTCGCTGCCGCCGCGGGAGGCGCACGCCGAGGCGCCGAGGGCGAGCAGGATCGCACCCCCGCGCAGAAAAGCTGTTTTCATCAATGCACCTCCTGGGTTAGCGGCGCGTTTCGTACAGACCTGTAACGATCGCTCAGCGCTTTCCTAGCTGAACTGTTCCCGAGGGGAAAAGATGAACATGAACGGATCGAAGCCCACCGTGCTGGTAACGGGCGGTGCCGGCTATATCGGCAGCCATGCCGTGCTTGCCCTTCTCGACGCCGGCTGGCCGGTCGTCGTCATCGACAATCTTACCACCGGCTTCGAATGGGCGGTCCCCGAAGGTGTCACGCTCGCCAAGGGCGACATTGCCGACCAGGAACTGGTCGGCCGGCTGATCGCCGAGCATGGCATCCAGGCTATCATCCATTTCGCCGGGTCGATCATCGTTCCCGAATCGGTCGAGAACCCGCTCAAATATTACGAGAACAACACGGTGAAGAGCCGTGCCTTGATCGAGAGCGCGGTGAAGGGCGGGGTCAAGCACTTCATCTTCTCGTCGACGGCGGCGACCTACGGCATTCCGGAATCGGTGCCGATCCGCGAATCGGCGCGCACCCAGCCGATCAATCCTTATGGCTGGTCGAAGCTGATGACCGAGCGCATGCTCGCCGACGTCGCGTTCGCCCACCCGATCAATTTCTGCGCGCTCCGCTACTTCAACGTCGCAGGCGCCGATCCCAAGGGGCGGTCGGGCCAGTCGACCGCCGGTGCCACCCATCTGATCAAGGTCGCGGTCGAGGCGACGATCGGCAAGCGCAGCCACGTCTCCGTTTATGGCACCGACTATGAGACCCCGGACGGCACCGGCGTTCGGGACTACATCCATGTCAGCGACCTCGCCGCCGCCCATGTCGACGCGCTCGAGAAATTGATCGAAGATCCTTCATCGAGCCACATCATGAATTGCGGCTACGGTCGCGGCTTCTCGGTGCTGGAAGTGCTCGACGCCGTCGATCGCGTCACCAACCGTAAGATCGAGCGCAAGCTGGAGGCACGTCGCGCCGGCGATCCGGGCAGTCTGGTCGCCGACAATGCCAAGATCGTCGAAACTCTGCCGTGGCGTCCGAAGCTCGACGATCTCGAGACGATCGTTCGCGATGCCCTTGCCTGGGAACGAAAGCTGGCCGAACGTAGGTGAATGGGGGATTCGCGCAGGGAGCAGGCTGAGCAGGCGACGCGGCAGGCCGTCGCCGCCCTGCAAAGGGGTGAGGCTGCCGCCGCCAAGCGCCTGCTCGAGGAGGTCGTCGCACAGGGCGATCTGCCGATCCCGCCCTGGTTCCTGCTCGCTCAGGCCTGCCGTCACGCCGGTGACGAGACCGGCGAGCGCCGTGCCTTGGACGCCGTACTCGAAGCCGAGCCGCGCCACGTCGCCGCCTTGATCATGCGCGGCGACGGCCATGTTCGCGATGGCGATCACCGAGCAGGGTCCGCTTTCTACCAGGCGGCGCTCGCCGCCGCACCGCCGCCGGATCGATGCTCTCGGCTGCTGGCGGGGGAATTGCGCCGTGCCCGGCAGGCGATCGCCGACCATTCCGACATCTTCGCGGCCCATCTGCAGTCGCGGCTTGCCGACGCCGGTGTCGCAGCCGTCGGCCGCGTCGGCGACGCTGTCGACATCCTGCTCGGCCGCAAGAACGTCTACCTGCAGCAGCCGACATCCTTCTATTTCCCCGGCCTGCCGCAGATCGCCTTCTACGAGCGCCAGAACTTTCCGTGGCTGGAGCAGGTCGAAGCTGCGACTGCCGAGATCAGGTCGGAACTCCAGGCGGTTCTCGCCGATCAGCTTTCCTTCCGTCCTTACGTCGAGAGCGACCCCAACCGCCCCCCCAAGACCAGCCCTTTGCTCGGCAATGCCTCGTGGAGCGCCTTCCATCTCTACCAGCGAGGAACACCCCATCCCGACAATGCGGCGCGTTGCCCGCGCACGATGGCGGCGCTCCGGCATGCCCCGCTGCCGGTGATCCGCGGGCGCTCGCCGATGGCGCTGTTCTCGATGCTTCGGCCGGGTGCGCATATCATGGCCCACAACGGCCTGCTCAACACGCGCCTGATCTGTCATCTTCCTTTGATCGTGCCGCCGGATTGCACACTTCGGGTCGGGAATGCGCTGCGGACCTGGCGCACGGGCGAAGCGCTCGTATTCGACGACAGTATCGAGCACGAAGCCTGGAACAGGAGCGCCGAAACGCGAATCGTGCTGCTGTTCGAAATCTGGCGGCCGGAGATTTCGGACGAAGAGCGAATCGCACTGACCGCTTTGTTCGAGGCGATCACCGACTATGGCGGCATCGGCGCGGATCACGAGGGCTGAGGCGTTCGCAGAGGAGGAGCCCGGCGTTTCGCAGTCTTCCCGGCTTGACTTGCGCGGCGTCCACCCATAGGGGAGCGCCTCGATTTTCCACCATTTTTTACCTCGAAAGAACAGGCAGGTCGTTCGGCCATGAAGATCCGCAACTCGCTCAAGTCCCTCAAGTCGCGCCACCGCGACTGCCGCGTGATCCGTCGCCGGGGCCGCACCTACGTCATCAACAAGACGAACCGCCGCTTCAAGGCGCGCCAGGGCTAAGCCTGAGCGCTCCGCGCGGTGACGCCCGCCCGTTCGACGCGGCGGGCGTTGTCATGTGCGGGGCAGAAGGTTTCGTCCTGCACTTCGCTCCCGCCCGATGGCGCGCGACTCCGCACCTGCCGATCGGCCTACCGCCGTCGTCTTCGACGTCGGAAACGTTCTCTACGGCTGGGATCCGGAGAGCTTCCTCGCCCGGCAATTGCCGGAGGACGAGGCGCGACTGCGCTTCATTGAAGATGTCGGCCTCTGGGAATGGCACGACAGCCTCGACGGCGGCCGCGACTTCAGCGAGGCGGCGGCCGAACTCTCCGGCAAGTTTCCCGAATATGCGCACCTGATCTCGGCCTGGGGCGAGCGCTTCGGCGAGACGATCAGCGATCCGGTCGAGGGGGTGCACGCGATCGTCGAAGAACTCGACACCAGTGGCGTCCCGCTATTCGCCATTACGAACTTCTCCGCGGACTTCTGGGCGCCGTTCCATGCCAAGGAAGCGGGATTCTTCCGGCGCTTCCGCGATATCGTTGTATCGGGCGCGGAAAAGGTGATGAAGCCCGATCCGGCCATCTACTTCCTGGCGCTCGACCGATTCGGGCTTCGCCCGGATCAGGCATTGTTCGTCGACGACCGGCTGATCAACGTCGACGGCGCGATCGCGGTCGGCATGCGCGCGCATCTTTTCACCAGCGCCGACGATCTTCGTCGTCGGCTGGAGCATGAAGGCCTGCTCTGAACCTTTCGGCCGCTTCGGGCTTTTGACGTCCCGATGAGACAAAGGTGGCCCTCCCGAATCTGGCTGGTGCGGCACGGTCAAAGCGCGGGCAACGTCGCCCGCGACGCCGCCGACGCCGCCGGTCTTCCGATCATCGATCTCGCGGTTCGCGACGTCGACGTGCCGCTCAGCGACCTCGGCCGCGATCAGGCCCGGGCGCTTGGCGAATGGTTCTCCAGGCTGCCCGAAGAGGAGAAGCCGCAGGTCATCCTGTCTTCGCCCTACGTCCGAGCCCAGGAGACGGCGCGGGCGATCTGCGCGGCCCGGGGCGTCACCGAGGATGCCAAGCGACTCGTTATCGACGAGCGGCTGCGCGAGCGCGAGTTCGGCATCCTCGATCGACTGACCACCGTCGGCATCCACGAGAAATATCCCGATCAGGCCGAACATCGCGCCCTGCTCGGCAAATTCTACCACCGGCCGCCGGGCGGCGAGAGCTGGGCGGACGTCATCCTGCGCCTGCGCAGCGCACTCGACACGATCAGCCTCCACTACGCCGACAAGAGGGTGCTGATCGCCTGTCACCAGGTTGTCGTGCTCTGCTTCCGCTACATTCTGGAAGAGCTGACCGAGGCCGAGGTGATCGCGATCAGCCGGGAGAGCAACGTGCTGAACTGCGGCATCTGCGAATATGAATTCGAGCCCGATGACGATGCGCTCTGCGCCCCCAAGCTCGTCCGCTACAACCATGCCGCGCCGCTGATCGAAGAGAAAGCGCCGCTCACCGCCGAACCCGAGACGATCGTGGGTGTGAGATGAACGCGCCGGAGATGCTCGACCGGGATCTGCTCCGCCGCTTCCCGCTGCCCCACCATCCCGACGACGGCGACAAGGAGGAACGCGGGCGCATCCTCGTCATCGCCGGCAGCCGCGAGCTTGCCGGAGCCGCCTATCTCGCCGGTATCGCCGGCCTTCGCGCCGGCGCCGGCAAGCTCCAGATCGCCACCGCCGCGAGCATCGCCGTCCAGCTCGGCATCGCCATTCCCGAAGCCCGGGTGATCGGGATGGAGGAAACCGAGGAAGGATGCCTCGCACTGAGCGGGATCGACGCCCTGCTCGGCTGGGCGGAGGGTGCCCAGGCGATCATGATTGGCTGCGGATTGCAGCATGGTCCGCCGCTCGATGCATTGCTGGATGCCCTGCTTGCGGCGGGCCTCGATCGACCGCTGATCCTGGATGCCGCCGTGCTCGGATCGCTCGCGCCACGCGCGACGGCGCTGCGGGCGTGGCCGGGCGGCGCCATCGTGCTTCCCCATGCCCGGGAGATGGCGCGGCTGCTGGAATGCGCGCCCGAGGAGGTCGAAGCCGACCCGCTCGCCGCTGCCCGGACTGCCGCAGAGCGCTTCGATGTCGTCGCTCTGGTGAAGGGGCAGTTCAGCCACGTCGCCCATCCCGATGGCCGTGCCTTTCGCTTCCGCGGCGGCGGTGTCGGTCTGGCGACGTCCGGCTCCGGCGACACCCTCGCCGGCATCGTCGGGGGCCTCGCCGCCCGCGGCGCCGATCCGCTTACAGCTGCTCTGTGGGGTGTCTACCTGCACGGCGAAGCCGGGCGGGTGCTGGCCAACGAAGTCGGCCGGATCGGCTTTCTCGCCCGAGAGCTGCTCGATCAGGTGCCGAAGCTGCTCGAAAGCTGAAGCATCCGGCATCTCCCCAAACAGCCGTTCGGGCTGGGGCTCTCCTGAGCGAAGTCGAAGGGCCTGTCGAAGCCCTCGCTTTCACTTCGCAGGCAAAATAAGGGCTTCGACAAGCTCAGCCCGAACGGGGATTGGCTGCAATGGGTGCGTTCAGCCCTCGCCGCGGCGGTGGCGTTCGAGCTCGTCGCCGACGAGCCGCACGATGTGGATCACGTTCGTCGATCCCGGAGTGCCGAACGGAACGCCGGCAGTGATGATGATCCGCTGTCCGCCTTTCGCGATGCCGTGGCGCAGCGCCATGCGCTTGGCTTTGGCGATCATCTCCTCGAAGCTGGCGACGTCGCGGGTGCGTACCGAATGAGCGCCCCACAGCAGGCCCAGCCGCCGCGCCGTCCGTTCCGACGGCGTCAGCACCAGCATCGGCACCGCCGGCCGTTCGCGCGACAGGCGGCGGGCGGTCGAGCCGGAGGAGGTGAAGCAGACGATCGCGGCCGCGCTGACCGTGTCGACCATCGTGTTGACCGCATGTGCGATCGCGTCGGCGGTGGTCGATTCGGGCAGGGTCTCGGTGAAGTGGACGCGGGCGGAGTAGCTCGGATCCGCTTCGACGGTGGTGCCGATCCGGTCCATGATCGTCACCGCCTCGATCGGGAAGGAGCCCGACGCACTCTCCGCGGACAGCATCACCGCGTCGGCGCCGTCATAGACGGCGGTGGCGACGTCGGAGACTTCGGCCCGGGTCGGAGACGGCGACGTGATCATCGATTCGAGCATCTGCGTCGCGACCACCACCGGGCGGCCGAGCCGGCGCGCGGCTTCGACGATCCGCTTCTGGAACGGCGGCACCTGCTCGGGCGGCAGCTCGACCCCCAGGTCTCCGCGCGCGACCATCACCGCATCGGCAAGCTCGAGAATGCCTTCCAGCCGCTCGATCGCGGCGGGCTTCTCGATCTTGGCGAGCAGGGCGGCCTTGCCGGCGATCAGGCGCCGCGCCTCGGCAACGTCTTCGGGTCGCTGGACGAACGAGAGGGCGATCCAGTCGACGCCATGTTCGAGCGCAAACACCAGGTCGGCCCGATCCTTTTCGGTCAGAGCGGCGAGCGGCAGCACCACGTCGGGGACGTTCAGGCCCTTGTTGTTGGAGATCCGGCCGCCGACCTCGACGACCGCCTCGATCCGGTCCGGGGTGGCGGTGACGACGCGCTGGACGATCTTGCCGTCGTCGATGAGCAGGCGGGTGCCCGGTTCGACGCCCTGGAAGATCTCCTTGTGCGGCAGATTGGCGCGGGTGGCGTCACCCGGCGTCTCATCGCGGTCGAAGACGAAGGTCTGTCCATTTTCCAGCATCGCGCCGCCGTCCGCGAACCGTCCGACGCGAAGCTTGGGCCCCTGCAGATCGGCCAGGATCGTGGTCGGCCGGTCGAGTTCCTTCTCGAGCGCTCGAATCGTCTCGATGCGGCGGAGGTGGTCGGCGTGGTTGCCGTGGCTCATGTTGAGCCGGAAGGCGTCGACCCCCGCTTCCGCAAGCTTGCGGATCATCTCGGGCGAATCGCTCGCCGGCCCGATCGTTGCGAGAATGCGAACCTTGCGGGTGCGCGGGGTGAATCTGCTGGGGGTCGTTTCGCTGTGGGGCATCGGCCCGGCCAATAACCACTCTGGCAAGCGTTTCAACCCGCCGCAGACGTGCAATCCCCGTCTTGAGCGCGGCGCCGCCAATGCTTAGACGCGCGGCTTCATCGCATTTCACCACATCATCGGGGTAGGGCATATGGCAGAAGGTACGGTCGCGGCCGAAGAACTGAGGCTGCTCATCGAGCGCATCGAGCGACTCGAAGAGGAAAAGAAGGCGATCGCGGACGACGTCAAGGACGTCTATCTCGAAGCGAAATCGCGCGGCTACGACACCAAGACGATGCGCACGATCATTCGCCTGCGCAAGATGGAGGCGCATGCGCGCCAGGAAGCGGATGCGCTGCTCGAAACCTACAAGGCTGCTCTCGGCATCGAATAAGCGCGGATCGTTGGGGGGCGAAGGGGCCGGCGCGCGGAAACGTGCGCTGGCCCTTTCGCATTGCGCGCGTCCGCTTTCGTCGCTTAGAGAGCGGACCCATATTCCACTTCAGCGAAGGTGAGTTTCGGCGATGGCCGGCCACAGCAAATTCAAGAACATCATGCACCGCAAGGGCGCGCAGGACAAAAAGCGCTCGGCGATGTTTTCGAAGCTCTCCCGCGAAATCACCGTCGCGGCAAAGATGGGCACGCCCGATCCGGCGATGAACCCGCGCCTGCGCGCGGCGGTGCTCGCCGCGAAGGCGCAGTCGATGCCCAAGGACAACATCCAGCGCGCGATCGAGAAGGCCTCGGGCGGCGACGCCGAGAATTACGAGGATGTTCGCTATGAAGGCTTTGGTCCGGGCGGCGTGTCGCTGATCGTCGAGGCGCTGACCGACAATCGCAACCGAACCGCCACCAACGTCCGCACCAGCTTTTCCAAGAATGGCGGCAACCTCGGTGCGTCCGGATCGGTCAGCCACGGCTTCGACCGGCTCGGCCTGATCACCTATCCCGCGGGCGCGGGCAGCGCCGACGCGGTGCTGGAGGCGGCGATCGAGGCCGGCGCCGAGGACGTCGAATCGGACGAGGACGGCCACCAGATCTGGACTGCCCAGGAGAGCCTGCACGAAGTCGCCAAGGCGCTCGAAGCGACGCTCGGCGAAGCGGAAAGCACCAAGCTGGCCTGGCGCCCCCAAACTCCGGTCGACGTCGACGGCGACGCCGCCGGCCAGCTCTTCAAGCTGATCGATGCGCTGGAGGATGACGACGACATCCAGACCGTCTGGGGCAATTACGAAGTCTCCGACGAAGTCATGGAGAAATTGGGGTAACGTTCAAGAAGCCCCTCCCCTTCAGGGGAGGGGTTGGGGTGGGGGAGTCCGTGACCAGGGAACAGGAGCTCCAGGAGCGCGCCCGCCGCATGCGCCGGGACCCGACCGAACCGGAGAAACGGCTCTGGCGCCACCTGTCCAACTCTCAGCTTCAAGGTTTCAAGTTCCGCCGACAGGCCGTAATGGACCCGTTCATTGCGGACTTCTTCTGTCCTGCAAAAGCGCTCATAATCGAGGTAGATGGGGACACCCATGATGCGGCGGCCGATCGCCGCCGCGACGGCCTCCTGTCTACACGAGGCTTCACCATCATTCGCTTCACCAATCAGGACGTAATGACCAATATGGACGGCGTGTTGATTACGATCCTTGATCGGCTGCGCGCCTTACCGGACAGATGGGCTGGACGAACCGAACTCCCCCACCCCAACCCCTCCCCTGAAGGGGAGGGGCTTTTGAAGGCAGGCTGACGTGATCATTCTCGGTCTCGATCCCGGGCTCGGCTGCACCGGCTGGGGCGTCATCCGGGCCGAGGGCAATCGCCTCAGCCACGTTGCCAACGGCCATGTCCGCACCGATTCGAAGCTCGCCCTGCCGGCGCGGCTCACCCTGTTGCACGAAGCGTTGCTCGCCATCCTGGACGATCATCATCCGCAGGCGGCCGCGGTGGAGGAAGTGTTCGTCAACGACAATCCGCAATCGACCCTGAAGCTCGGTCAGGCTCGCGGCGTCATCCTGCTCGCGGCTGCGCGCAGCGGGCTCGATGTCGGCGAATATGCACCGCGGCTGGTCAAGAAGGCGGTGGTCGGCACCGGCGGCGCCGACAAGGTCCAGATCCATGCGATGGTCGGTCGGCTGCTGCCGGGCGTGAAGATCGCCGGCGCCGATGCCGCCGATGCGCTCGCCGTCGCGATCACTCACGCCCATCATCTCGCCAGCGCCCGCGCACTCGGGAGTCACGCCGCATGATCGCGAAGTTGCGCGGCAAGCTCGACGGCTTCACTGCCGATCATGCGGTGATCGACGTCAATGGCGTCGGCTATCTCGTCTTCGCCTCGTCGCGAACCCTCTCCGCTCTGGGCGCGATCGGCAACGAGGTCGTCGTTCACACCGAAATGCAGGTGTCGGAAGACGACATCAGGCTGATCGGATTTGCCAGTGGCGAGGAGCGGGACTGGTTCCGTCTTCTCACCTCGGTCCAGGGCGTCGGCACCCGCGTCGCGCTGGCCCTGCTGTCGGCGCTGTCGGGCGACGAACTCCACCGCGCGATCGCCAGCGGCGATCATCGCATGCTCGGCCGCGCCAACGGAGTCGGCCCCAAGCTCGCCCAGCGCATCGCGCATGAACTCAAGGACAAGGCAGGCGGGGTCGTGCTCGGCACCGGCGCACCGGGCGTCGCGCCGCCGCCGCCCGGCAGCGTCAGCGCCGATGCCGTGTCGGCCCTCGCCAATCTCGGCTTCCGCCCCGCCGAAGCCGCTTCCGCCGTCGCCAAGGCTGAGGCTGAGCTCGGCCCCGGCGCCAGCCTCGACGCGCTGGTCCGCGCGGCGCTCAAGAAGGCCGCCCGATGACCGACCCCGATCGTCTGCTGAGCGGCAACCGCAAGCCCGAGGACATCGATGTTGCGCTGCGGCCCAAGACGCTGGAGGATTTCGTCGGCCAGAAGGCGGCGCGCGAGAATCTGCGCGTGTTCATCGAGGCGGCGAAAAGCCGCGGCGATGCGCTCGATCACGTCCTCTTCTTTGGCCCGCCAGGCCTCGGCAAGACCACGCTCGCCCAGATTATCGCCCGCGAGCTCGGCGTCGGCTTCCGCGCCACGTCGGGGCCGGTGATCGCCAAATCGGGCGATCTCGCCGCCTTGCTCACCAATCTCGAGGATGGCGACGTCCTGTTCATCGACGAGATCCACCGGATGAGCCCGGCGGTCGAGGAAGTGCTCTATCCGGCGATGGAGGATCGCGCGCTCGATCTGATGATCGGCGAGGGCCCGTCGGCGCGCTCGGTGCGGATCGATCTGCCGCGCTTCACCCTGGTCGGTGCGACCACCCGTCAGGGACTGATTACGACGCCGCTGCGCGACCGCTTCGGCATTCCCGTGCGGCTCAATTTCTACACGGTGGAGGAACTGGAGCAGGTCGTCCGCCGTGCCGCGCGCCTGCTCGATCTGCCGCTGACGCAGGATGGCGCCCACGAAGTCGCGCGGCGCTCCCGCGGCACCCCGCGCATTGCCGGGCGGCTGCTGCGGCGGGTGCGCGATTTCGCCCATGCCGCCGCCAATACCGAAGTCGATGCGAAGGCAGCCGACGTCGCACTCACCCGGATGGAGGTCGATCAGCTCGGCCTCGACGCAATGGACCGGCGCTATCTCCACATGATCGCCGACATCTACAAGGGCGGGCCGGTCGGCGTCGAAACGCTGGCCGCCGGTCTCTCGGAACCAAGGGACACGATCGAGGAAGTGATCGAGCCCTACCTGATTCAGCTGGGGCTGATCGCGCGCACCGCCCGGGGCCGCTGTCTGACCGGCCGCGCCTGGACCCATCTCGGGCTGACGCCGCCGCGCACGGCACAGGATGGATTGTTCGACTGAGGAAAGGAACGCGGTCGATGAGGTTCATCATTGCGGCCGCCGCCGCGCTTGCGACCGCCGCACCGCTCGCGGCGCAACCGGCGTCCGCTGGGCCCGATTACAGCCAGGACGCGGCCTGGCTTTGCCTGCCGGGACGCGGCGACGTCTGTTCCCGTCCGCTCGGCACCGCGGCCCTGAACCCCAACGGCTATGGCTCGCTCGGGGAGGTGCTGCCTGCAAAGGATCCGCCGGCCGACTGCTTCTACGTCTATCCGACGGTCTCGCGCGATCCGGGCCTGAGCAGCGATCTTTCGGCGGGACCGGAGGAGGCGGCCGCCGCACTGACCCAGTTCGCCCGCTTCGGCGCGGTCTGCCGAACCTTCGCGCCGGTCTATCGCCAGGCGACCCTGGCCTCGATCCCGCGCGCTTGCCGGCGAGGACGTCCAGCCGGCCTTCGCGCTCGCTTATGGCGATGTGCTGGCCGCCTGGCGCGAGTTCCTCGCGCACCGCAACAAGGGGCGGCCGTTCGTGCTGATCGGCCACAGCCAGGGTTCGATCCTGCTCTCAAAGCTCCTTGCGGAGGAGATCGACGGCAAGCCCGCGGCCAAGAAGATGCTTTCGGCGATGCTGCTCGGGTGGACCGTCGAAGTCCCGGAGGGGAAGACTGTGGGCGGCACGTTCAAGGCGACGCCGCTCTGCACCCGCGTCGGCGAGACCGGCTGCGTCATCACCTACATGTCGTTCCGGGCCGAGACGCCGCCCCCGGCGGGATCGCTGTTCGGCCGGGCGCCCCGCCCGGGCATGACCGCAGGCTGCACCAACCCGGCCGCACTTGCGGGCGGAAGTGCGCCACTCGATTCCTACTGGTTCGCGATGCAGCCGCCGCGGCCGGGCGCCGAAGCGATCACCTGGTCGAAGGAGGGTGCTCCGCCGACACCTTTCCTGCGCACCGAGGGGTTGGTGAGCGGCACCTGCGTTCACGATGGTCAGGTCGGTTATCTCGCGATCACCGTCAACGCGGATCCGGCGGACGCCCGCACCGATACGATCCCCGGCGATGTCTACATGCTCGGCAAGGTCAATCCCGGCTGGGGCTTGCACCTGATCGACGTCAACGTCGCCCAGGGCGATCTCATCCGCCTCGTCGAAGCGCAGGCCGCGGCCAAGGCGGACGGCGGGCGGGTCAGCGCAGCTCCAGCCAGGCGTAGCGCGAAAGCGCCGCGGCAAGCGCGACGGCCGTGATCATGCGGATCGCATCCTGGACGCTGATCGGCCGGAACCAGTCGCCGGCATAGACCGCCACAGCGGAGAGCATGGCGGCGTAGAAGCCGGTAGCAACGACGCTGGCGCGATTCAGCAGCGACAGTTCGTCGTTGATCAGGCGCCGGCGGTCACGGCCGGCGAACAGCGCCCCGCCCGAGGCGAGCACGATCATCCACAGCAGGACGAGGACGATCCACGCCGCGCCGCGCGCGTTCGCATCGGAATAGGCGTGGTTGCCGAACTGAATCGCGCCATTGAGCAAGATGATCAGGGCAGCGGCGGCCATGATCAGGGCCCTGCTGCGCGAGTCCCGCTCGGCGCGCACGATCTTGTCGTTCATTCGTCTATCACTCCGGCTCGCCCAGGGAGAAGAGCTGCTCCACGCTGCGGCCGAGCGCGCGGGCAAGCTTGAGGGCAAGGATCGTCGACGGCACGAACACGCCGTTCTCGACCGTGTTGATCGTCTTGCGACTGACCCCCACCAGTTCGGCAAGGTCCGCCTGGGTCAAATTCTGCTCCGTCCGGAGCGCCCGCAGGCGGTTCGAGAGGGTCTCAGCCATCACCGGCCGTGCGGCGGGCGAGACGATCGCACGCCGCGAGCGTCGACATATCCCCGCGGATCGGCAGCACGCGCGCGCCCCGATCCGAAGCCCTTGCCGCCAGCATCACTGAAGCCTTGCCGATCATCTGCGAAGCCTTGTAACCTCTAGGTGACATGTAACCTTGGCGTTACATCGGGTCAATTGCATTTTCACAGCCAGCGGCCCGTTAACGCTTTCCCCCTGCGGTGCGGGTGGTTAGAGCCGCCGGGGTGACGATCGGAGAGAGTTTGCGCCCGGCCGAAGGCAGGTTCGAGGGGAGGACCCATCATTTCCCCCTGCGCGTCTATTTCGAGGACACCGATGTCGCAGGCATCGTCTACTACGCGAACTATCTGCGCTTCATGGAGCGCGCGCGCTCGGATCTGCTGCGCGCGCTCGACATCGATCAGCGCGGCACGCTGGAGGCGGGCGAGGGCGTCTATGCGGTCGCCGACGTGTCGATCCGCTACAAGCTGCCGGCCAAGCTCGGCGACGATCTGCGGATCGTAACCGAGCTCCAGGAGATCCGCGCGGCGAGCGTGCTCATTCATCAACGGGTCATGCGCGGCGAGGAAATGCTCACCGACGCATTGGTGACGGCGGCGTTTCTCAGTCCCGAAGGCCGTCCCAAGCGCCAGCCGCGTGCGTGGGTCGAACGGTTCGAGCGGTTGCAAGGAGAGGTTTGAGAGTGGCCAATGTCGAACTGGCGGGTGGTGCAGTGTCGCCCGTCGCTCTGTTTCTTCAAGCGGACATCATCGTCAAATCGGTGATGATCGGCCTTCTGCTCGCCAGCCTGTGGACCTGGGCGATCATCATCGGTCACTGGCTGAAGGTTCGCCGGCTGTCGTCGGAGAGCGAACGTTTCGAGAAGGATTTCTGGAAGGCGGACGATATCGACCGCTTCTACGAGCAGCGCGGCAAGGTCGACACGCCGAGCGCCAAGGTGTTTGCCGCCGGCATCGCCGAATGGCGCCGCTCCACCGCCGGCAGCAAGGTCGATCGCGAGGGTACGAGGGCGCGGCTTGCAGTCGCGATGCACAGTGCGGTCGGCGCCGAGGTCGATCGCATCGCCAGCCGGCTCAACATACTGGCGACGGTCGGATCGGTGGCGCCTTTCGTGGGCCTGTTCGGCACCGTGTGGGGCATCATGCGCAGCTTCACGTCGATCGCCGGCGCCAACAATACCAGCCTGGCGGTGGTTGCGCCCGGCATCGCGGAGGCGCTGTTCGCCACCGCGCTCGGCCTGTTTGCGGCGATTCCGGCGGTCATCGCCTATAACCGCATGACCTACGGCGTGAACCGGATCGAAGCGCGCCTCCAGCGCTTCGCCGACGGCTTCCACGGCACGTTGAGCCGCGAACTGGATCAAGAGGGCTGACGATGGCGATGGGCCCTCTCCATAGCGGCGGTCAGCGCGGGCGGCGGACGCCGATGGCGGAGATCAACGTCACGCCGATGGTTGACGTGATGCTGGTGCTGCTGATCATCTTCATGGTCACCGCACCCCTGCTGGTCGCCGGCGTCCCCGTAGACATGCCCGAGAGCAAGGCGGGCGCGCTCGATCAGGAGCAGGAGCCGATCTCGATCTCGCTCGATCCCGCCGGCGCGATCTTCATCGGCGATCAGGAAGTGCCGGCCGAGGAGCTCGGCGCACGGCTGGCCACCCTCGCCGGCAATTCCAAGGAAGAGGGCGGTCCCCGCGTGTTCCTCCGCGCCGATCGCGGCCTCGATTATGGCCGGGTGATGTCGGTCATGGGTGAGATCAATGCCGCGGGCCTGCGCAAGGTCGCCCTGGTCAGCGTCGCCTCCGGCGAGAGCCGGTAATGGATCGGGCGGAGGCCACCGGTTTCGGCATCGCGTTCGCGGGGCATGCCGCCCTGCTGGCATTGCTCGCCTTCGGCCTCGCCACCGCCAAGATCCCGAAGCCGCAGGCCGATCCGATCGAAGTCTCGTTCGTGGACGAGGTCGCGCTGGAGAGTCAGTCGCCGAGCCCCACCGCCGAACAACCCGCGGCCAAGCTTGCCGAGGAAGAAGGGCCGGTCGAGCCATCGGCACCCGCGCCGATGCCGGAGCCGCTGCCAACCCCGCAGGTGGAACCACAGCCGCAACCCCGGGTCGAGCCCCGGCCGGCGCCGCCGGTGCCCGCGCCGACGCCGCGTCCCACCCCCAAACCGGCGCCGGCGCCGAAGCCGGTACCGCAACCCAAGGCGCAGCCGCCCAAGCCTGCACCGCCGCGGCCCGCCCAGCCCAGGCCCGCGCCGCCCAAGCCGGCCCAGGCCAGGCCGGCCCAGCCTAAGGCCGCACAGCCCAAAGCAGCGCCGAAGACTGCCGCCCCCAAGGCAGCGCCGCAGCGCCCGAACCCCAAGGCGGCGAGCGGCAGCGGCGGTACCCAGCAGAAGGCTTCTCCCAACGCCCGCCCAACCGGACGCCTCAGCGGTCTTCTGAACGGGATCAACGAGAACCCGTCCCAGAGCCGCTCGACCGCGCCGCCGGCGGCGAAGGCCGGACCGGCGGTGCAAGCGTCGCTACAGCGGGCGATCCGGGACCAGCTGCGGCCGCATTGGAAGTCGCCCACCGGCGCCGACGCCGACCAGCTGCGGACGTTGGTAACGGTGAGACTCTCCCGTACCGGCGCCGTCATCGACGTCGGCGACGTGCAGACTACCGGCATCACGCCGAGCAACCGTGCCCAGGTGAAGCTCCATCAGGAGCAGGCGCTGAGGGCGATCCGCCTTGCCGCACCGTTCCGGCTCCCGGCAGAATTTTACGACGCCTGGAAAGTGATCAGGCCAGCATTCGACAAGAGGCTTTCGCAATGAAGACCGCACTCTCCCTGCTCGCCGGCCTTGGCGCAATCGCACTCGGCGCAACCGGCGCAGCCGCCCAGGATTCGCCGCTGAGCGTGGACGTGACGGACACCAGTGCGGAGGACATGACCATCGCCGTGCCGGTGATGCCGACACCCGCTGTCGCGAACACGGTTGCGGGCACCACCGAAGCCCTCGGTCGCCAGGTCGCCGAGGTCGTCGCGGGCGATTTGTCGCGCAGCGGCCTGTTCAAGCCGGTCGGCCCGGGCGGCGTTCGTGCGGTGAGCTTCCCCGAAGTCACCGCCCCGGCCTTCGACCATTGGTCGGGCACCGGCGCTGCCGCCCTCGTCCAGGGCTTCGTCCGCGCCAATTCCGATGGTCAGCTCACCGTCGGCTGCTATCTCTATGACGTCGCGCTCAAGTCTGAACTGACCCGCCAGGGCTATGTCGTCGCGCCGCGCGACTGGCGACGGGCAGCGCACAAATGCGCCGACGCGATCTACGCCCGGCTCTCGGGCGAAAGCCCGTTCTTCGACAGCCGCATCGCCTACATCGCCGAGAGCGGGCCGAAGAATCGCCGGATCAAGCGCCTCGCCATCATGGATTCCGACGGCGCCAACCACCGCTTCCTGACCAACGGCCAGTCGACCGTTCTGACTCCGCGTTTCTCGCCGGACTACAAGCAGATCGTCTATCTGAGCTACATCGAGAACCGGCCGCGCATCTACATCTACGATATCGGCACCGGCCGGCAGCGGGTGGTGACCGAGAGCGCCAACCAGACCTTCGCGCCTCGTTTCTCGCCCGATGGCCGCTGGATCCTCTATTCGATGGCGGTCGGCGGCAACACCGACATCTATCGAATCTCCGCCAGCGGCGGACAGCCGCAGCGATTGACCAACACGCCGGGTATCGACGTCGGCGGGAGCTATTCTCCCGACGGCTCGAAGATCGTGTTCGAGAGCGATCGCTCCGGCAAGCAGCAGCTGTACGTGATGGACGCCGACGGCTCGAACCAGCGCCGGATCAGCTTCGGCGGAGGCTCCTACGCGACTCCCGAGTGGAGCCCGCGCGGTGACCTCATCGCCTTCACCAAGATCGCCGGGAATTTCCGCGTCGGCGTGATGACTCCGGACGGCAGCGGCGAGCGTTTGCTCACCAACAGCTGGCAGGACGAGGCGCCGACCTGGTCGCCGAACGGCCGCGTGATCCAGTTCTTCCGCACCAGCCAGGGCCGCAGCGGCGGCTCGAGCGTGTGGCAGGTCGATCTCACAGGCGTCAACGAGCGTCGCATCCCGACCCCGCTGGAAGGCTCGGACCCGACCTGGGGTCCGCTGCTTCCCTAAGATCAACGCAAGGAGAAGATGATGAACTCAGCCAGCCTCAAGATCGTCGCGATCGCCGCAGCGCTCGCAATGACCGCCGGCTGCGCCAAGAAGGCGCCGAAGGAGCTCCCGCCCGCCCCGGTCGGCGCGGACGGAACCGGCGCCGATGGGACCGGCGATCCCAATGGCGGCGTCGGCAATGCCGTCGTGCCGGGCTCGCAGGCCGATTTCATCCGCACCGTCGGCCAGGGCCGCGACCGCATCCTGTTCGAAACCGACAGCTATTCGGTCGATGCCGAGGATCGCGCAGTGCTCGACGCGCAGGCCGCCTGGCTGCAGGCCAATCCGAACGTGCGGGTTACCATCGAAGGTCACGCCGACGAGCGCGGAACCCGCGAATATAATCTTGCGCTCGGCGAGCGCCGCGCCAATTCCGCGGCCGCCTATCTGCAGAGCCGCGGCATCTCGGCAAGCCGAATGAGTGTGATCAGCTGGGGCAAGGAGCGGCCCGAGGCGCTCGGCTCCGACGAAAGCGCCTGGGCCCTGAACCGCCGCGCCGTAACCGTGGTCCCGCAATAACGATCCTCTCCCCTTCACGGGAGAGGTCAGGAGAGGGGGAGTCGTCCAAGGCTCTCCACGCCGGGAGGTTCGCCCGACGCCCCCTCTTACCCCGACAAAGCCTCGTCCAACAGCCGGGCCAGCCGGATCCCGCCGCGGGCGATGCGCTGGCGGATGACCGGGATCAGCCGCTGCGTCGTCGCCTCGTCGATCGTCGGCCGCTCCGCGGAGGCGGGGCCGCACGGATCGGCCATCACCGAGCCGTAAGCGAGATCCCGGGCGACCTGCCAATTCTCCCGGCTCCAGTCCTCGACGCTGCCGGCCGCAATCGCCGGCCGCTCCGCCGAAGGGATCTCGGCCACCAGCGCGGCAGCGCCTCCAGGTGGAGTCGAGATGCCGCGATCGGCGAGATAGCCGTCCCAGATGGTGTGAAGGTTGGTCCGTCCGGCGATCACGCCGTAATTGGCGCCGAACCGATTGCCGCCGAGATCGGCCTTGTCACCGGCGTGGAGCGGCATGTGGAGATCGCCGACGAAGTGGGCGAGGAAGGCGAGCGCCATCAGCCGCTCGCGCGTCGGCAGGGTCTCGTCTGCCAGCAATTTCGCGTTGCGCGTGATCTGCGCAGAAACGCAATTGCCGTCGCGGCAAGGCCCCTCCAGGTCGAACGGCTTGCAGATGTCGACATTCTGGTAATGCCAGCTGGCGCTGTAGCTGAACCGCTCCTTGAGGCCCTTGATGCAGTCCGGCCAGTAAGCGGCATCTTCGATGTCGCGGATCGGACAGGTCGGCGTCTCGAGCGTTTGCGACTTCGCAATCAGCCGGTCGATCTTCGCGCGGGTTTCCGGCCGGGCCAGCATGTAGCCGATGCGGCCGACCGTGTGATGTCCATAATCCCACCAGGCAGAGGCCGGGGTGCCCATGATCAGCAGGGCGAAAAAGGGGAGGATACGCTTCAACATCTTGGGTTACTCATACGCTGCAGACGGGCGGCCATGCGCCGCTGCCGTGACGCTTGGATGACGATTCATTCGTCGCCGTAGATCGCGACCTTCTTGCTCCCGGCCGAGGCGACGCCCCGATACATTCCGGGCGTGTTGAACGCGAAGGCGGACTCGCCTGCGGGGGTCACCACGATCACCCCGCCGGTGCCGCCGAGCGCGCCGACGTCGCCGATCACCGTGTCGGCCGCCGTCTGCACGTCCTCGCCGAGCATGCGCATTCGCGCGCAGATCTCCTGCGCCACCGTCGCACGGATGAAATACTCGCCGGCTCCGGTGCAGGAGACGGCGCCTGCGCGGTCGTCGGCATAGGTGCCGCAACCGATCAAGGGCGAGTCGCCGATCCGCGCCCAGCGCTTGCCGGTAAGCCCGCCGGTCGAAGTCGCGGCCGCGACGTGGCCGTTGCGGTCGACCGCGACGGCGCCGACCGTCCCATATTTCAGGTCTGCGTCGAACACGTCCGGCTGGGCGCGCATGTCTTCGAGGGCGGCGCGGCGCTCGGGCGTCGCGAAATATTCAGGCGGCGCCTGCTCCAGGTCGTGATCGCGCGAATATTGATCGGCGCCCTCTCGGCTGAGGAAGACATGCGGGCTCTGCTCCATCACCACACGGGCGAGGCTGATCGGGTTTCGGGTCGCGCTGATTCCGGCGACCGCGCCGGCGTTGCGATCGCGGCCATCCATGATTGCCGCGTCCATCTCGATCGTGCCCTGATAGGTGAACACCGATCCGCGACCGGCGTTGAAATGCGGATCATCCTCGAGCGCGCGTGCGGTTGCCTCGACCGCATCGAGCGCGCTGCCGCCGCGGTCGAGAATCGCACCGCCCGTGCGCAGCGCCTTGTCGAGCGCCGCGCGGATCGCCTGCTCCTGGTCCGTGGACAGAAGATCGCGCTCGATCACTCCGGCCCCACCGTGGATGACCAGCTTCCAGGGGGTCGGCGAATCGGACATCTTCAAGCTCCGGAAGGACTTAGGGGTATCGCACGCGTCCCTATCTGTGGCGCCCACGGGCGGCAAGGCAACATGCGCGGATTCCCCTTGCTCACCGGTTTCGATATAATTATGATATCATCATTCAGGAGGGAAGAATGATGACCATGTCTCAGGGGAGTTCGGATCTGCGGGCGCTGCGTCTGTCGCGCGAGACGCCGGCGCACACGTCCAGCGGCTATGCGATGCTGCTGGTGGTGTTGCTCGCGGTCGTCGCGATCGGGGGCGGACTGGCGGTGACCGCATCCGGGGCGCGGCTGCTCGGCGTACTGATCATGGCGACGTCGTTGCTGATCGGGCTGTTCGTTCTGGGCGGCTTCTACTTCCTGCAGCCCAACCAGGCTGCGGCCATTCTGCTCTTCGGCGATTACCGAGGCACGGACCGCACGGCCGGCCTGCGCTGGTGCCTGCCGTGGCTGACCCGCACCAAGATCTCGACGCGGGTGCACAACGTCACGTCCGAACGGCTGAAGGTCAACGATCTGCGGGGCAACCCGATCGAGATCGCCTCCAACGTCGTGTTCCGGGTCACCGACACCGCCCAGGCGCTGTACGACGTCGACGATTACAACAAGTTCGTGTTCGTCCAGATCGAAAGCGCAGTGCGCGCGATCGGCGCCCGCTATCCCTATGACGACATCGAACATCAGGAGACGACCCTGCGCGGCAATGCCGACGTGGTCAGCGAGGAGTTGAAGGCGGAGCTGCAGGATCGCGTCGCCGTCGCCGGCATTACCATCGACGAATGCCGCCTCACCCACCTTGCCTACGCACAGGAGATCGCTCAGGCGATGCTGCGCCGCCAGCAGGCCGAGGCCGTCATCGCCGCCCGGCAGAAGCTGGTCACCGGTGCGGTGACGATGGTCGAAAGCGCGCTCCAGATGCTGTCCGAGAAGCAGGTGGTCGAGCTTGACGACGAACGCCGCGCGGCGATGGTGTCGAACCTGATGGTCGTGCTTTGCTCGGAACGCGACACGCAGCCCGTCGTCAACACGGGGACCCTCTACCAGTAGCAGGATCATGGCCCCGCCCCCCAAGAAATCCTTTCCGTTGCGCATAGAGCCGGCCCTCTGGGACGCGCTCGAGCGCACGGCCGGGGCCGAGTTCCGCAGCGTCAACGCCCAGATCGAGTGCCTCCTTCGGGAGGCGCTCCAGCGTCGCGGCGTGCGGATCGCCCCGCCCGAGGCACGCCGCCGTGGAAGACCGCCCCGCCAGGAGAGTGGCGAAAGCGAGGAGTGAGCATGCGTTTCCGGTGCACGTGCGGCTACCGCACTCTGCCCGGCTTTCGCCTTGCGACTCAATTCTCTATATGGACGGGATGTCAGTACGTCCGTGGCGCGACATCGCGCGTCGTCCTTCCCGTCAGATCATGGTCGGCAACGTTGCCGTCGGTGGCGACGCGCCCGTCACCGTGCAGACGATGACCAACACCATCACCGCGGACGCGAAGGCGACGATCGATCAGATCCGGCGCTGCGAGGAAGCCGGCGCCGACATCATCCGCGTTTCCTGCCCGGACGAAGCCTCGACCGCGGCGCTGAAGCAGATCGTGCGCGCCGCGCGCGTGCCGATCGTCGCGGACATCCACTTCCACTACAAGCGCGCGCTTGAGGCCGCCGACGCCGGCGCGGCCTGCCTCCGGATAAATCCGGGCAATATCGGCTCCGACGACCGCGTCCGCGAAGTCGTCAACGCCGCCAAGGCCAACGGCTGCGCGATCCGCATCGGAGTCAATGCCGGCAGCCTGGAGCGCGACCTGCTCGAAAAATATGGCGAGCCCTGCCCGGAGGCCCTGGTCGAGAGCGCGCTCGACCACATCCGGCTGCTCGAGGACCATGATTTCCGGGAATACAAGGTCGCGGTGAAGGCATCCGACGTCTTCCTCGCCGTTGCCGCCTACCAGCAACTCGCCGAAGCCGTCGATTGTCCGCTCCACCTCGGCATCACCGAGGCCGGGGGCCTGCGCGGCGGCACCGTGAAGAGCGCGATCGGCATCGGTTCGCTGCTCTGGTTCGGGATCGGCGACACGATCCGCGTGTCGCTCTCGGCCGAGCCGGAGGAGGAGGTCCGTGTCGGCTTCGAGATCCTGAAGGGTCTCGGCATCCGCAACCGCGGTGTCCGTGTGGTCTCGTGTCCGTCCTGCGCCCGTCAGGGCTTCGACGTCATCCGAACCGTCCAGACGCTCGAGGAGCGGCTGCAACATATTCGCACGCCGATGTCGCTGTCGGTGCTCGGCTGCGTCGTCAACGGCCCCGGCGAGGCGCGCGAGACCGACATCGGCATCACCGGCGGCGGCAACGGCAAGCATATGGTGTTCCTGTCCGGCGTTACCGACCATCATGTCCGCGACGAGGACATGGTCGAGCACATCGTCCGTCTGGTCGAGGCCAAGGCGGCTGAGATCGAAGCGGATCGTGCGGCGGCGGAGGCGGCAGGGCCGATCGGGGTCGCCGCCGAGTGAGCGGCCATTGCTGCCACGGCAAGGGCCACGAGCTCGAGCGGATTGCGCTTCACAAGGATATCCGCCGCGTTTTGGTCGTGGTGATGATGCTCAACCTGATGATGTTCGTGGTGGAGTTCGGCGCCGGCCTGATCGCCAATTCGGCGGCCTTGATGGCGGACTCGGTCGACATGCTCGGCGACGGCCTGGTTTATGGCATCAGTCTCTACGCGCTCGATCGGTCGCTGCGGTGGCGGGCCGGCTCGGCCCTGCTCAAGGGTGGTTTCATCCTGTTCCTGGGGCTGGGCGTCATCGTCGAGATCATCGTCAAGCTGGTCTGGGGCATTCCGCCGGTCTCCGGGCTGATGCTGGTCTTCGGTGCGATGGCGCTGGTCGTGAACCTCAGCTGCGTCGGCTTGCTGTGGCCGTACCGGCAACACGACGTGAACCTGTCGAGCACGTTCGAATGCTCGCGCAACGACGTCCTCGCCAATATCGGCGTGCTTGCCGCCGGCGCGCTGGTCGCGTTGACCGGCGCGCCGTGGCCGGACGCTGCGATCGCGGCGATCATTGCGTTCCTGTTCATCCGCTCCTCGCTTCGCGTGATCCGCGAGGCGTGGCCGCAATTCCATCGCGCGACGCCGGCGCACGCCGCCGAATAGGCTTCGGCCGCGGTTTTCCGCTTGCCCAGGCCGCCGGGAAGCGGCGACAAAGGCACTTCGTTCGAACGAAGCGGGGAGCCCCATGCGCCTGATCGTGACACTGGCGGCGGCTGCCGCATCCCTGATCACCTTGCCGGCCGATGCCCAGACCGGCGCGCCGCACGAGAAGCCGGCGCGGGACATGCTGGAGCGGGTGACGAGCTTCCGCTCCGCGCAGGGCAAGGGACAGGTTCCCGCCGTCGCCGATTATCTGAAAGGCGTGCTGCGCGCGGGCGGGGTGGCCGAGGACGACATCGCGATGCTGCCGAAGGGCGAAACCACCGGCATGCTCGTCCGCATCCCCGGCCGCGACGGCAGCGCCAAGCCGATCGTCTTCTCGGCCCATATGGACGTGGTCGATGCCCGGCCCGAGGACTGGACCCGGGATCCGTTCAAGCTCGTCGAGGAGGACGGCTATTTCTTCGGCCGCGGCGTGCTCGACAACAAGACCGGCGTGGTCGCGCTGGCTTCGACGATCCTGCGGATCAAACAGGCCAGGCGCCAACCCGAGCGGACGCTCGTCTTCGCCTTCGTCGGCGATGAGGAAACAACGTTCGGCACCACCGAGTTGATCGCGGCCCACCCTTGGGTCAAGAACGCCGAATATGCGATCAACACCGATGCCGGTGACGGTCTGCTCAGCGCGGACGGCAAGGCCGCGATCTACCTCGTCCAGGGCGCCGAGAAGACCTATGCGACGTTCGATCTCACCGTCACCAACCCGGGCGGGCACAGCTCGCGTCCCCGCCCGGACAATGCGATCTACGATCTGGCCGCAGCGTTGACCAGGATCGGCCAATATCGCTTCCCGGTCATGGACAGCCCGCTCACCCGCGCGCATCTCGGAGCGGTCGGCAAGGTGACGCCCGGCAAGACGGGCGAGATGCTGCGCCGCTTTTCCGCCAATCCGCAGGACAAGGAGGCGGCCGACGCTCTGTTCGTCGATCCTTCTTTCGTCGGCACGACCCGTACCACCTGCGTGGCGACGATGCTGGACGGCGGCCATGCCGAGAACGCGCTTCCCCAAAAGGCCACGGCCAAGATCAATTGCCGCATCTTTCCCGGCGTTCCGGTGGAGGACGTGCGTCAGCAATTGGTGCGGGTGATCGGCAATGCGGCAATTGCGGTGAAAACCACCGGCAACCCGCTCGAAAGCCCGATTTCGGAACCGCGCGCGGACGTCATGGCGGCGATCGACAAGGACGTTCATGCCCGGCATGCCGGCATCCCGATCGCGCCCTATCTGGAATCGGGCGGCACCGACGGCGTGATCTACCGCCGCGCCGGCATCCCGACCTGGGGATCGTCGGCGATCTTCATCAAACCGGACGAGATGTTCGCCCATGGCCTCAACGAGCGTATTCCGGTGAAGAGCTTCTACGAGTCGGTAGACCATATCCACACGCTCGCGGTCGCGCTCGGCGGCGTGAAATAAGGAACCGCCGCCCCGGGGCGCGGTTCTCGCCTCATGGCAATCAAACCCGTCGCGTGGCCCGCTCTTTCCGAATGGCGCCAGGTTCTGACCCGAACCTGGAAGGAATCCGGCGACGACAATGTCGGCCTCCTCTCCGCCGGCGTCGGCTTCTATCTGTTTCTCGCCTTCGTGCCGCTGCTCGCGTCGCTGGTGCTGACCTATGGCCTCGTCGCCGATCCGGAAACCGTCGCGCGCCACATCCAGACACTCGCCCGAACCCTGCCGCGCGAGGCGGCGACGATCATCTCGGATCAGCTGCAGGCGATCACCGGCGACAAAAGCGGCAAGGACATCGGCCTGCTGGTTGCGATTGCAATCGCGCTCTATGGCGCCAGCAAGGGTGCCGCGGCGATCGTGACCGCGCTCAACATCGCCTATGAGGTGAAGGACACGCGCAGCTTCATCGTGCGCACCGCGCTGTCGCTGGTGATCACCGTCGGGATGATCGCGATGCTGCTGATCGGCGCGCTCGCCATCTCCGCCGTCGGCTTCATCGAGAACCTCCTGCCGTTCAGTTCACCGGTGCTGCACGTCACGCTGCAAATTGTCTTCCTGTTGGCGGCCGCCGCGATCATCGGCACCGGCATCGCCTTGCTCTACCGCTACGCCCCGAACCGCCCGGATGCGCCATGGCGCTGGATCACGCCGGGCTCGGCCGCCGCGACCCTCGTCTGGATTCTCGCCAGCCTCGGCTTCAGCCTCTACGTGTCCAATTTCGGCAATTACAACGCCACCTACGGATCGCTCGGCGGCGTCATCGTCTTCCTGACCTGGCTCTATCTCACCGGCTACATCCTGCTGATGGGCGGCGAGCTCAATTCCGAGCTCGAGCGGCAGCAGGCCGCGCAGGATCCGGCGCTCGCCGCAAGCGCCGGGCCGCAACCGGGCAATGAAGTCGGCGGCGCAGCCAAGGACGAGGCGCCGCAGCCGCATATCCATGCCGAGACTGCGGCACCCGTTACCCCGCGGAAGAACAGGCTCGGCCCGATCGCCCTGCTCGCCGGGGGCGCGGCGATCGGCGCCTTCCTGAAGCGCCGCCGCAAGCCGCCTACCCCCAAGCATTTCCACTACGCGACCGAAGCCGGAGCCGGCAGGTCCTAGATCCTTCGTCCTCCGGCCCACCCGCCGGAGGCCGATCAGTCCCGCCGCATTGCCATCGCCGCCAGGCTCTCCGCCTCGATCAGCAGCGAATCCTCGGAATGGCCGGTCGAGGTCGCCTCGCGCCCGACGATGACCAGCACCGGCACCGCCATCGGCGAGACCCGGTCGAGTTCGACATGGACCATCGTCTCCTGGGCGCGATCGAGCAGGCGGGCGAGGCGGCCGACGTCGGTGAGGCGGGTGCGCGCATCCTCCCAGGCGGCGCGCAGCAACAGGTGATCGGGCTCGTAGCGCCGCAGGACGTCGTAGATGAGGTCGGTCGAGAACGTGACCTGCTTGCCGGTCTTCCGCTTGCCGGGATGGTGGCGCTCCACCAGCCCGCCGATCATCGCCACCTCGCGGAAGGCGCGCTTCAACAGGTTGGAGCCCTGCACCCATTCGACGAACTCGTCCTCCAGAATGTCGGGTGAGAACAAGGCGGCTGGGTCGGGGATCGGCTCCAGACCATAGCAGGCAAGCGCATAATCGTTGGAGACGAAGCCCAGGGGCTTCAGCCCCGCACTCTCCATCCGCCGCGTGATCAGCATGCCGAGCGACTGATGGGCGTTCCAGCCTTCGAAGCTGTAGGCGACCATGTAGTGCCGATGCTCGTGCGGAAACGTCTCGACGAGCAGCTGGTCCGGCTGGGGCAGGATCGAGCGATAGCCCTGGACGTCCAGCCAATCGCGGACGTCCTCCGGAAAGCGGCTCCATTGGCTGCGATCGCACAGGAAGTGGCGCACGCGATCGGCGAGATTGGTCGACATTGCCATGCGGGCGCCGACATAGGTCGGAATCCTCGCGGACTTGGACGACGCGCGGACGAACAGGTCGGTGCCGTCGATCCGTTCAACTTCCAGCACTAGGCCGGCGAAGTAGAAGGTGTCCCCCGGCGACAGCGTCGAGGCGAAATATTCCTCGACGGTACCGAGCTTGCGGCCGTTGCGGAAGCGAACGTCCAGCAGGGGCGCATCGACGATGATTCCGGCGTTCATCCTGTGCTGCTGAATGAAGCGGGGATGGGCAACGCGCCAGGTCCCGTCGGCCTCGCGGGAGAGGCGACGGAAACGATCGTAGGCGCGGAGCGAATAGCCGCCATTCTCGATGTAGGAGAGAACCTGGCCGAACAGCTCCGCCGACAGGCCCGCATAGGGCGCCGCCGAATGCACCTCGTCCAGCATCTCCGCCTCGCTGAACGGGCCCGCACAGGCCGCCGCCATGACGTGCTGAGCAAGGACGTCGAGCGCACCCGGGCGGAAGATTTCCGGATCGAGCTCGCCGTCGTCGATCGCATCGAGTGCGGCGCGTGCCTCGAGATATTCGAAGCGGTTGCCGGGCACGAGGATGGCCTGACTCTGCTCGTCGAGCCGGTGATTGGCGCGTCCGATCCGCTGCAGCAGGCGCGACGAACCCTTCGGAGCGCCCATCTGGATGACGAGATCGACGTCGCCCCAGTCGACGCCGAGGTCGAGACTGGCGGTGCAGACCAGGGCGCGGATCCGGCCGTCCGACACCGCCGCCTCGACCTTGCGCCGGGCCTCGATCGACAGCGAGCCATGGTGGATGCCGATCGGTAGGTGCTGCTCGTTGGCGGTCCACAGATCCTGGAAGATCAGCTCGGCGAGGCTGCGGGTGTTGCAGAAGATCAGAGTGGTCTTGTGACGCTCGATCTCGCGCATCACGTTCTCGGTCGCCCAGCGGCCGGAATGGCCCGACCACGGGATACGCTCATCCTCGGGCAGCATGATCGCGATTTCGGCCTCGGCACCGGGATCGCCGAGCACGAGATCGACCGTCTCCACATCGGCATGCGGGGCGAGCCAGCCCTGATAGGCTTCGGGATCGGATACCGTGGCCGACAGCGCCACCCGGCGCAGCCCCGGTGCCAGCTTCTGCAGTCGGGCCAATGCCAGCGAGAGCAGATCGCCGCGCTTGCCGGTGGCGAAAGCATGGACCTCGTCGATCACGATCGTTTTCAGGCCGGCGAACAGGAAGGCGCTGTCTTCGTGGCTGAGCAGCAGGCTCAGCGATTCCGGCGTGGTCAGCAGGATCTGCGGCGGCCGCACCCGCTGGCGGGCCTTGCGGTCTGCCGGCGTGTCGCCGGTCCGCGTCTCCACCCGGATCGGCAGGCCCATCTCCTCGATGGGCGTGAGCAGATTGCGCTGCACGTCGACCGCGAGAGCCTTGAGCGGCGAGACGTAGAGCGTGTGCAAGCCGTCGGCGGGAGTCTGCGCGAGGTCGATGATGGTGGGCAGGAAGCCTGCCAGCGTCTTGCCGGCCCCGGTGGCGGCGACCAGCAGCGCATTACGGCCCCGGCGGGCGGCCGCGAGCATATCGAGCTGATGGCGGCGCGGCGCCCAGCCCTTGGCGGCAAACCAGTCGGCGACCACCGGGAGTAGGGCAGGAGCGCAGGCCTGCGCATCGGTGACTTCACTCAAGGGGCGCGCCATCCACCCGATCTAGGCATGAAGCGGCCAATGCGCGAGAGGGCGGGCTCAGATGCCGTCGCGCTCCCTGCGCTCGCGCTCCTCGGCATCATAAGCATCGCGCGTGCTCCGCTCGGTCCGATCGATGCCGCCCCGCGACTTCCGGTTGCGCAGAAACGCCCAGCCGAGAACGAGCAGCAGAAGCAGCGGCCCGACGATGTTGATGAGTCCCCAGCTTGCTCCGCCAAGATCCATGATCCGCTCCTTCATCGCGCCCGCAGCCGTTGCGGCTGCGAGGTTTCGGACCATATAGCTCTCAATGGCCCGTCTCGGTTCCTGGATCGAGCCTTTTCCGGAAGGCATCTACGTCAAGCCCGCCGATGCGTGGGTCGACCCGTCGACGCCGAAGGCGCGCGCGCTCGTCACTCATGGCCACGCCGATCACGCCCGCGGCGGCCACGAGGACGTGTGGGCGACGCCCGAGACGCTGGCGATCATGGAATGCCGCTACGGGCCGCAGCCGGGCGGGCGGGCCGTCGACTATGGCGAAGTGATCCGGATCGGCGAGGTCGACATCAGCTTCGTCCCCGCCGGCCACGTCCTCGGCTCGGCCCAGATCGTGCTCGAACATGCCGGTGAGCGTGTCGTCGTGTCGGGCGATTACAAGCGCCGCTCCGATCCCACCTGTTTGCCGTTCGAGCCGGTGCCGTGCGACGTCTTCGTCACCGAGGCGACGTTCGGCCTGCCGGTCTTCCGTCATCCCGATACGGCGAGCGAGATGGACCGGCTCTTGCTGCGCCTGCACGAAAATCCCGATCGCTGCGTGCTGGTCGGCGCCTATGCGCTCGGCAAGGCGCAGCGGCTGATGGCCGAGTTGCGCGGCCGCGGCTATCGCGATCCGATCTACATCCACGGCGCCCTCCAGCGCTTGTGCGATCTCTACGCCGAGCAAGGGGTCGATCTCGGCGACGTCCGCCCGGCAACCGGTGTGAGCAAGGACGAATTGCGGGGCCGGATCGTGGTTGCCCCCCCGGGCGCGCTCAACGATCGCTGGTCCCGGCGTCTCCCCGATCCGATCACCGCCATGGCGTCGGGCTGGATGCGGGTTCGCCAGCGCGCCCGTCAACGCAATGTCGAGCTTCCGCTGATCGTCTCCGATCATGCCGACTGGGACGAACTCACCGACACCATCACCGAACTCAAGCCGCGCGAGGTGTGGATAACCCACGGCCGCGAAGACGCGCTGATGCATTGGTGCATGACCCGCCAGATCAAGGCGCGGGAACTCAATCTGGTCGGCCGCGAGGACGAGGACGACTAAGCTCCTCTCCCCTTCATGGGAGAGGAAAGCGAGCGAAGCGAGGAAGGAGAGGGGGAGTCCAGCTGAGCACGAGCTGCGATATCGACCCGCTGCTCTTCAGGAAAACGCCTTCAGGACAGATCCGCCAGCGCCAGAGTGATCAGCGCCGCCACCGCGAGGATCGACCAGCGCACACCCCGCTCGACCGCGAAATTGCCGGTGCGCGACAAGGTGAGGGCACTTGCCGGCATGATGATCACGAACAGGCCGACGGTCAGGGCCGCGGCCGCTTGCCAGCCGATCCTGGACCAGCCGAAGAAGGCGAGCGCCGCCCACAGGATGCAGAAGAGCAGCGCTTCGGGATAGATTTTGGGCATCAATGGTCCGCCTCCGGCCCGCGCTCCAGACCGGACAGTGCGAGCTGCCGATCGATCTCTGCGAGCAGCCGGTCGAGGCCGGCCTGGTCCTGCGCCTCGGCCCGGGCGACGAGCACGTCTTGGGTGTTAGAAGCCCGAAGCAGCCACCAGCCGTCTTCGGTCAGCACCCGCGCACCGTCCGTCCGGTCGATCGCGACACCGTCGGCCTCGAGCCGGGCGAGCACTTCGTCGATTACCGCAAACTTGCGGCTCTCGTCGACCTGGAAGCGTAGTTCTGGCGTGTTGACCAGCGCCGGCATTGCCGATCGCAGGGCGGTCAGCGATCCGCCGAGGGCCGAAACCGCCTCGATCAGACGGATGGCGGCGTACAGCGCGTCGTCGAACCCGTACCAGAGGTGGCCGAAGAAGATGTGGCCGCTCATCTCCCCGGCGAGCGGCGCACCGGTCTCCTTCATCTTCGATTTGATGAGGCTGTGTCCGGTCTTCCACATCAACGGTGTCCCGCCGAGCGCGGCGATCCGGTCGAACAGGATCTGGCTCGCCTTGACGTCGCCGATGATGGTTGCGCCCGGCAGAGCCTTAAGCACCGGTTCGGCCAGGATCGACAGCAATTGGTCACCCCAGACGACGCGGCCTTCGCCGTCCACCGCGCCGATCCGGTCGGCATCGCCGTCGAAAGCGACTCCGAAATCGAGCTTCTTATCGGCAACGAGCGCCTTCAGGTCGGCGAGATTCTTCTCGACCGTGGGATCGGGATGATGGTTCGGAAAACGGCCGTCCAGCTCGGTGTAGAGCGTGAAATGCTCGCCGGGCAGGCGTTTCACCAATCGCTCGACGATCGCGCCGGCGGCGCCGTTGCCGGCGTCCCAGCCGATCCGGAAGGGGCGGCCGCCGAAATCCCGGACGAGGCGGTTGATATAGTCCTCGCTGACGTCCTGCTCGGTGACCTGTCCCGCACCTTGCTCCCAGTCGCCCGCCGCGCTCATCCGGCCGAGCGCCTGGATCCGCTCGCCGAAGAACGCACCGTGTCCGAGGACCATTTTGAAGCCGTTGTAACTGGATGGATTGTGGCTGCCGGTCACCATCATGCCGGCGTCCACGCCAAGCGTCGCTTCGGCGAAGTAGAGCATCGGGCTTGGCCCGACACCGATCCGAACCACGTCGATTCCGCTGTCGGCGAGGCCGCGGACGAGATTGGCTTCGAGCCCGGGCGAGCTCAACCGCGCGTCACGCCCGACCGCCACCCTGGCACCGCCGGCGCGCCGGACCACGGTTCCGAAGCTGCGCCCGACCGCATAAGCGTCTTCTTCGTGAAGCGTCTCTCCATAGATCCCGCGAATGTCGTACTCGCGCAGGGCGGTGGAATTGAGGGTACGGCTCATTGTCTCTTTTTCAATGGAGTGGACGTTCATCAGGATGCGCGCGGCGTCCTGCGGTGCATGTCGGCTACGAGCGTGTCGCGGGCGACGTTGACGCGCTCGGCAAGCTCGGCGGACCCACCGGTGTCCGGATGGACCCGGGCGATCAGCCTGCGGTGGGCGGTGCGGATTTCATCCAGGGTGGCATGTTCGCCGACCCCAAGCAGGCGGCGCGCGTCCTCGACGGGCATCGAGGCCGACCGGGCGAGCTGCCGGCGCCGATGGGCGGCCCACAACAGGGCGCCTCCCATGAGACCGCCGCCGACGAGCAGCTTTCCCGTGGTGAGGAATCGCAGTCCCAGCAGGAACAGCACGGCCGCGGCGCCGTCCTCATAGGTGAAATTCTTCAGGCGTCCGGTCGCATAGGCCCACAGCAGGCCGCCGGCCGCGATCAGGAAGAGGAAGCCGGGCACGGCGGGGTCACCCTGCCGCGGCAGCACGCGGCGCAGCCGCATCGCGCTCCTGCGCCGGCAGGCCGAGCGCCGCGACCATCTCGCGCAATTCCTGACGGGCGGCGATATGGGCGATGCCGACTTCGCCGATCTGAGCGAGATCGAGCAGGGTCAGCCCGCGCGGAAACAGCTCGCGGTAGATGACCCGCTCGCCAAGGCCGGGAATGATGCGGAAGCCGACCCGGCGGGAGAGTTCGGTCAGCGCCTCGCCGACCCTGCGCATGTTGCGTGCCTCGATGTGCTGCATGCGATTGCGAAGCACGACCCAGTCCACCGTCGCATTGTGAGTCTTGGCCCGCTGGGTGCGGCTGTTCCAGACCAGTTCGGCATAAAAGCTCGGCCGTTTGACCCGGTAGGTCTCGGGGTCGACCTGGCCGATCAGATCCAGATCGACGAAGCTGTCGTTGATCGGCGTGACCAAAGTGTCGGCGCGCAGCATCGCCTGGCGCGCGTAGGCGTCGTCGCGGCCCGGTGTGTCGATCACGACCACGTCGACGTCGCCGCCGATCTCGTCGATCAGAGCGTCGAGCGCGTGCTTCTCGGGATCGAAGGTCGCGTGCCGCGGCATCGGCAGGGCGATCCCGGTCCGCTTGATCGTGTCGGCGCGATTGTCGAGGTAGCGGCCCAGCGTGCGTTGCCGCGTGTCGAGGTCGAGCGCGGCGACCCGCCGGCCGGTCGCCTCGAGCGCCACCGCGGCGTGAACGGCCGTCGTCGACTTGCCGGTGCCGCCTTTCTCATTGGCGAAAACGATGAAATGCGGCGTTGCGCCAGCCATGGTCGGGATGCTTCCTCTTGATCTTGCTCGTTCCGACCCGCAAGGGGCCGTGCTCTCACCAGATTCTCTATCGGAGGCCTCCCGGCGGTGCAAACGGTCCGTGACATCGATTCGCTGCGGCAAGCGATTGCGGAGCTGCGCGCGGAGGGCGGCACGATCGCGTTCGTGCCGACGATGGGCGCGCTCCACGCCGGACATATGGCGCTGGTCGCGGAAGGCCGGCGGCGCGCACGGCACGTCGTCGCCTCGATCTTCGTCAATCCGACCCAATTTGGACCCAATGAGGATCTCGCCACCTATCCCCGCCGCGAGGCCTCCGATGCGCGCATGCTGGAGGAGGAAGGGTGCGAGATCCTGTGGGCGCCGGACGTCGCCACCATGTATCCGGAAGGCCATGCCACCACGATCAGCGTCGGCGGCGGCATCGCCGATACGCTCGACGGCGAAGCGCGGCCTGGCCACTTTGCGGGCGTGGCGACGGTGGTCGCCAAGCTCTTCAACCAGGTCCGGCCCGACATCGCCTTGTTCGGCGAGAAGGATTATCAGCAACTCGCGATCATTCGTCAGATGGTGCGCGACCTTGATCTTCCGGTCGAGATCGTCGGCGTGCCGACTCAGCGCGACGCAGACGGCCTCGCTCTGTCGTCGCGCAACGCCTACCTTACCGAGGAGGAGCGGCGGGCCGCTCGGGCTTTGCCGCGCGCGCTGGGTGAGGCGGCGGGTGCGATCCAGGCAGGCGGCGATGTCGCGGCTGCGCTGGCCGGCGCACGGGAAAAGCTGGCGAAGGCCGGCTTCGATCCGATCGACTATGTCGAGCTTCGCGACGCGGTGTCGCTGCAGCCGGTCATGAATGTCGATCGTCCTGCGCGCCTTCTTGCCGCCGCCCGGTTGGGGCGGACGCGGCTGATCGACAATCTTCCGGTCGGCTGACCGTAGGTAAAGAAGGTGATCGCGGCGTTAACCTTTTCTTCGTAGACGAAGGCGCACTCTGTCCCCAACGCCAAAACCAATGGGGGCATGTCATGGCCATCAGTATGAAATCCGCAGAGTTTCTGCTCAACAGCCGTCTTGCCGATGCCGGCGAGGGCGATATCGACGCCCTCTACGAGCTGGGCGTCGCCTACTCGACGGGATCGCATGGCATCAGCGTCGATCTGATCGAAGCGCACAAATGGTTCAATCTCGCCGCGCTCAACGGCAGCAGCGAAGCGCAGATGTGCCGCGCCGAAATCGCCGACGAGATGACGGCGCGCGAGATCGCCGAAGCGCAGCGTCAGGCCCGCGCCTGGCTGTCCGAAACCGGAATGCGCCGGGCCGCCTGAGCCTGTTCGTCAGCCGTCCCGGACGGCCGCGACGACGTGCGGCCACGCTTTCGAGCTGACTGCGAAGGCCATGTGGCTGCACTCGAGCTCGATCGCCCGATCGCGCTCTCCATCTTGCCCGCGCGCCGCTGCGGGCGCGACGATGCCGTCCTTCCTCGACCATAAGGCGATCGTCGGCACCGGAGGTTTTTGAGCCAGCTCCGCCTCGATAGGCGGCGCATCGACCGGATGGCGCGCGATCAACTCGTACAAACGCCAGACATTGTTGGCGCGGGGATGGCCCGAAAAGGGCGAACCCATCGTGATTACCTTGGCGACGAGATCCGGCCGTTTCTTGGCGACCTCCCGCGCATAGATGCCACCGAGGCTCCAGCCCACCAGGATCGTCGGTCGGCCGCCGCCGAATCGCTCCACTTGGGCAACGATGTCATCCAGCGTGCGCGCGCTGACCCCGCGATTGATCCCCAGACCCCAGCCGGTGACCCGATATCCGGCCCCGGCAAGCGCCTTTTGCAGGCCCAGCGTACTCCGATCGGTGGCAAGGAAGCCCGGCAGCACCATCAGCGGTTGGCCGTCGGCAGGCCCGAACGGTCCGATCGGTCCGAAGGCGCGGTAGAAACGGCCGAGCAGGGCCAGCGGCTCCCGGACGAGAAGCCTCAGTGGCGGCGGATTGCTGTCCGGATCAGAGATATTCGCCGCCCATCAGGCCCTGAAGCGCTTTGGGCAGGCGCACGCGGCCGTCGGCTTCCTGGTGGTTCTCAAGCAACGGCACCAGGATTCGCGGAGAGGCGAGGGCCGTGTTGTTGAGCGTGTGGACGAACCGCACCTTTCGCTCGCCGTCCCGCCAGCGCAGATTCGCCCTGCGCGCCTGCCAATCGTGCAGCGTCGAGCAGCTGTGGGTCTCGCGATACTTGCCGAGGGTCGGCACCCAGCTCTCGATGTCGTTCATCCGGAACTTGCCGAGACCCATGTCGCCGGTCGATGTCTCCACCACCTGATAGGGGATTTCGAGATCCTGGAGCAGCCCCTCGGCATTGGCGAGTAGGCGCGCGTGCCAGCCGGCGGAAATCTCAGGGTCGTCTTCGCAGATGATATATTGCTCGAGCTTCAGGAATTGGTGGACTCGAAGCAAACCTCGCACGTCCCGGCCGGCGCTGCCGGCCTCGCGGCGGAAGCAGGGCGAATAGCCGGCATAAAGGATCGGAAGCTGTGCCGCGTCCAGGATTTCGCCCGAATGCAACGACGTGAGCGCGATCTCGCCGGTCCCGGCGAGATAAAGCTCGTCCTTGGGCACCTCATAGGCTTCTTCCTCGTGGCCGGGGAAGTGACCGGTGGCGACGAAAGCCTGCGGCCGTGCGAGCGCCGGTACCGTCATCAAGGTGAAACCGTCGGCCGCCAGCTTCTGCTGCGCGTGGAACATCAGCGCCTGCTCGAGCAGAGCCAGGCGGCCCTTCAAACAATATTGGCGCGAGCCGGCGACCTGGGTGATCCGGCCGAGATCGGCCCAATCGTTCATCTCCAGCAAAGCAACATGATCCCGCGGCTCGAAATCGAACTGGCGCGGCGTGCCCTCGGTCCGGATGACGACGTTGGCGCTCTCGTCCGGTCCGACCGGTGCACCGTCCCAGGGGATGTTCGGCACGCGCAGCAGCAGCCCGTTCAAGGCCTCCGATTTCTCGGCAAGGGCCGCTTCCGCTTCCGCGGCTTCGGCGCCGAAGGCCTTTGCCTTGGCCCCCAAAGCCGGCCGGTCGGCAGGATCCGCGGTCTTGAAGCTCGCGCTGATCTCGTTTCGCTGGCGACGAAGCTCGTCGATCCGGCTCTTGAGGCTGCGCACCTCGCCGTCGAGTTCGAGCAGCCGATCGACATCGACGGCGGCGTTCTTTTGCGCGGCGGCGGTGCGCACCGCCTCGGCATTCTCACGAATGAAAGTCAGGCTCAGCATGAACTGCGCCTAGCAGGCGAGCCCACGTCATGCCAATCCTCCCTCGGGCGCACTCCGATCGGGCATCGCGGCACCTCTGGAGAGGCTTACCGTGTTCCCCACAGCTAGCGAATCGCATCTGGTTAGAGCACGAGAATTGCACGATAATTAGCGCGTCGCCGAGTCTCTGCCGAGTCGCTTCGGGCAGCGACGACGGCAGGACCCGGTTCGGAGAGATGGTGCGTATGCGTAACCTGGCCGAAGTTACCCTTCCCGAAGAGCTGCAACGCTACACGTTCACCCCCATTTGGATGGATCGCCAGATGGATGACGAACGTCGCAAGCGTGCCTTGAAAGAATATCAGGCGCGTGTGACGGGGCGCTGATCGCGCTTTTCGAAAGCTTTGCGGATCTCTGGACGGAGCGCGGTGCACGTCCTACTTGCGATCGGGCCGCGAATGGGGACCCGATGGCTTCTTCTTATGTGCAGGACACGGCCTTCGAAGACGCCGTGCGCAGCTATGATTGGGCGTCGACCTCGCTTGGTGCGCCCGACAGCTGGACGCCAGTGCTTGCGAGCGCCGTCGATATCGTCTTGCGCACGCCGCATCCGATGTTCGTCTGCTGGGGCGAGGACCTGGCGATCCTGTTCAACCAGGCTTTTGCCGACATCCTGGGGCCGCAGCATCGCGACGCGCTGGGTGTTCCGCTCCGGCAACTCTGGGCGAACGAGTGGCACCGCTTCGGCGCCTATGTCGACGCTGCGCTCGCCGGGCGGAGCACCGAGGCGGAGGACGTACCCTTCCTGACCTGGCGCAGTGCTTACACCCAGTTCGGCTATTTCAGCTTCTCCTACACGCCTCTCCTCGATGGCGGAGGCGTCCGCGGCCTTCTTTGCGTGACGACGGAGACGACGGAGCGGGTGCTGGATCGCAAGCGGGTGCTGCAGGAGCGAGACCGCCTCCATGGCTTCTTCGAGCAGAGTCCCAGCCTGATCGCGATCTCGCTCGGGGCCGAGCATGTCTACGAGTTCGTCAACAAGGCCTATGAGCAGTTCGTCGGACGCACGCGCGACCAATTGCTCGGCCGCAGGCTCGCCGACGTCTATCCGGAGGTGCTCGGCACGCCGGCGCTCCAGAACATGGACGACGTCTTCCGATCCGGATCGCCGGTCAACGTACCGGGAGTCCATGTCAGGGTTCCGCAGAGGCCCGGCCAGCGGGAGCTTGCGCGAACCGTGGACTGGGTCGCACATCCCTATCGGGACGTCGATGGGACGGTGATCGGTGTCTTTCGGCAGGGCCATGACGTCACGGAACAGCGAGAGGCCGAGCACAATGTCCAGCAACTTACGGCCGAGTTGATCCACGTCTCCAGGCTGAGCGCAATGGGAACGATGGCGTCTACGCTCGCCCACGAACTCAACCAGCCGCTTACCGCGATCGCCAACTACGCAGGGGTCGGGCAACGTCTGCTTGCACGCCGCGATTCCCCCGCCGACGATCCCTTGTCTGGGGCGCTTGCGGCGATCAAGAACGAGAGCCTGCGCGCGGGCGATCTCATTCGCCGTCTCCGCCAGATGTGCATGCGCGGGCCGGCGGATGCCGAGGCGGTCGCTGTCGAAACATTGGTCGCCGATGCGCTGCGGCTCGCGCTGCTGAGTTTTCGCGAGCCGCCGATGCTCGACATCACGGTTCCGCCACCCCTCTTTGTGCGGGGAGATCCGATCCAGCTTCAGCAGGTCTTGATCAACCTCATTCGCAATGCCGCAGAAGCGATGGAGGGACGTACCAACCAGCGCCTGGGCATCGAGGCGTCCGAGCAGGGGGCGTTCGCGGAACTCTGCGTGAGCGACACCGGACCTGGTCTCTCGGAGGAAATCGCCGGAAGGCTGTTCGAGCCGTTTTCCTCGACCAAGCCCCACGGCATGGGCGTCGGGCTGTCGATCACGCGCACCATCGTCGAGGCGCATGGCGGGCGCATCCACGCCTCCGCCGCGGCTGACGGCGGGTGTCGGTTCTGCTTCACCTTGCCGCGCGCTGTGGAAGAGCCAGGGGCCCACTGAGTCGGGCGGCGACACCGATTCGCGCCGGCGACTAAGCTTCCGAAGCCGCGCCGGCCACGAGCTGATTTCCGCTGATCGACGTCTCGCGGCGCTTCGTCGCGGAGCCGTTTCAATCCGGCTCCGTAACCGAACGCCACACCGAAAGTCAGAATACAGCTCCGAAGCGGGACTTTAGCCGATGGGGTCTCTTCCACAGGAGACCCGATCTACCATGCTACGCACCATCGCCATTGCCGCCGTCTTTTCCTTCACGCCCCTTGCTGCTGCGCAGGCCCAGGACGTGCCAGCCGGCGGCGCAGGCGCGACCGATCAAACGACGACGACCGGCGCATCCGCGGGCAGCGGCGACGCCGCACCCGCGTCTGCCGATGCCGCGGCGGGCGCCGCGATCGAGGTCGGCGCAACGGTCAAGGACAAGAGCGGCGCGACCATCGGAACGGTTCGGGACGTCACTCCGCAGGGTGTGGTGATCGCAACGGAAAAGGGATTGGTCCAGGCGCAAGCCTCCGGTCTTGCCAAGGTGCCGGGCGGCTATGCCGTCGGCCTCACCAAGGCTGAGATCGAAGCGGCGATCTCCGGCGCCGCCAAATGAGCGCGTTCGCCTGAACGCGGGGGGGCCGCCCGGTTCGCCGGCGCGGCCCTTTTTCTGTGTTCAGCCTACCATCCGCGCATCCGCCCCAAGCCGAAAGCGCTGAAACGCGCCCGGACCGTGCTCCGTCCGAAGTTGCTGATCGATTTGGAGCGTTTCGGATCCCAGTTCCGGAAAATCGCAGCCGATCACCGAAGACCCGAGAAGCGTCGCGAAAAGCGCCTCACGGTCGGGCCGGAGTTCGCCGAGATGGTCGCTGGTCATCGTTACTCCGCCTGCGCCGGCCGCAAACCGGGCGAGCAGATTGATCTGGTCGTCGCTGAGCGCGTGGAAGCGGTCGCGGAGCAGGATGCAATCGGGGTCCGCCTGCCATAGAATGCCATTCGCATGGTTGCGGCTCTGCAGGTCGCGCAGCAGGCTTTCGGCGGAATAGTCGCCATTCCAGGTGACGCCGATGTCACGCCCGATCCGGACGGCGTCGACGAGCCCGACGCCCGCCCAGAGCGGGCAGCCGCAGCCCGACAGGATCACGTCGGGTCCGATCGCCTCCCGGATCAGGAGCATCATCCGTCGCCAGACTGCGATGCGGGAGAGTCCGGGCTCGTGCCAGAGCGCGCGCTCTGGTCCGTATTCCGCACCGTGGAGCAGGAAATCCGCCTTGATATAGCCTGCGCCCCAATCTTCCGCCCAGGTCCGGAACACCCGGGTCATGTAGGCAGCCGCGTCCGGATGTGTGATGTCGAGCACATGATATTCCTCCGAGCGCTTGTGCCAGCGGAACTCCCCATAGAAATGCATCGCCACCAACGGGCTTCCGGTCGTCCTGTCCTGCACCACCCAATCCGGATGTTCGGCGAACAGGCGACTTCGGTTCCCGACCAGGAAGGGCGCAATCCACAGGCCGGGACGGAAGCCCGCCGCGGAGATCTTTGCGAGCAGCGGCTTCATGCCGCCCGGGAATTGCGGCTTGACCGAGAGCCAATCGCCCATCTCTGGCGTGAACCCGTCGTCGATCTGAAAGATATCGAGCCGAACAGCGTTGCGCTCGCGAAACGCCTGCGCGGCAAGCAGGTGCTCGCGGATCACGTCCTCGTCGATCGCCGCATATAGATTGTACCAGGAGCACCAGCCGGTCAGCCGCGCCGGCTTTCGCGGCGGCAGCGGACTGGCGGCAGCGACTCTCCGCGACCAAAGTCGCAACGTCTCCTCGACGGCGTCGCCTTCGAACAGGCAGAGGGTCTCCGCCTGCGTCTCGCCTGTGCGATCGAGCAGAGTCTCGACGTCCATCCGCATCGACTCCGCGTTACCTCCAAAGCGGAAGCGGATTTGGAACCGGTCGTGGCGGTCCGCGCCGAGCAGGACCGCGCCGCCTAGATTGGCTTCCGGGAGCAAGGCGGTCATCGCGAAGCCGAGGGTGGGCGCCTTGGCAGGCGGGCCGTCGCCGGCCGGCGTGCCGGGTTCGACGAACCAGCTGCCATCCCAGCTCTGATAGCCGTTGCGCAGATAGCGGCGGACGCCGGTAATACCCTCGAAGCGCAGGCCGAGCGAGGCCAGGGGACGGCCGACATTCTCGACACGCAGATCGATCCGGGTCGCGCCGTCCTCGGCTTTGACGTCGAGAAGAATGCGGCCGCCGTCGGCAAGGGCCCAGACGATATGGCCTTCCTCTTCGTGCACCGCATCGTGGCGCGGGACGGTTCCGTCGATGAGCGGTTGCGGAGTCGGGAAGCGGACTCCGCGGCGGTCGAGCAGCCTCATGTCAGTCGCAGCTCCCGACCTTCGTCGGCTGCCTGCCGCGCCGCCAGAGCCAGTCTGAGCGTCGCGGCGCCTTCGGCAAGCGGCACCGCCGGTGCGCGGCGATCGCGGATCGCCTCGGCGATATCGGCCAGTTGGGCAACGAAGGGATCCGTCGTGCCGGTAGCGGTCTGCGATGCCGCGCCGCCTGTCGCGGGCGTGAACTCGGCATCGTTCCAGCCGGTGAAGCGGCCGGTCATGCGCTCGGCGATGATCGACCAGCTCTTGTGCCAGACTCCGGGCACCGAGGCGTTGGATGCATTGATCGTTGCGATCCGCCCGTCGTCCCAGCCGAACAGGATCGCCGAGACGTCCTCGATGTCATAGCCCGCCACGGCGCGATGGAAGAGGTTGCCGCGGCGGGCATACACGCTATCCGGATTTCCGACGCAGTGGCGAACGAGGTCGATCAGGTGGATGATCTGCTCAAGCAACTGGCCGCCGGACTTCGCCTCCTCCCGCCACCAATCGGCATGGAGCGCGTTGCAGTGGAAGGCACCGGCGAACACGGCAGGCCGCCCGGTGTCGAGCGCTTTCCAGCGGCGGACCGCGTCACCGAAACGATACATGAACCCGTTCGCGGCGACGATCCCGGAGGCCTGCGCGGCGGCGACCATCCGATTCGCGGTCGCAATGTCGAGCGCTAGCGGCTTTTCGACGAGCAGGTGAACGCCCCGCCTTGCGGCCTGCTCGGCCTCGCCCCGATGGGCGAATGGCGGTAGCGCGACGATCAGCAGATCGGGCGCGACGGCACCGATCATGCGGTCAAGGTCTGTGAACGGGGCGCCGCCATGCGTGTGCGCGAACGCCGCCGCGCGCGCCGGATCGCGGCCGCAGACGCCGACCAGATCAAGGTCCGGCGCGAGCGCCCGCACCGCCGCAGCGTGGCGAGCGGCAATGCCGCCGGGGCCGAGTATGGCGACGCGCAACGTCATGCAACGGCGCCGAAGTCCAGGACGGCCTGGAGCAGGCCCGGCTCACCCGCGTCGAGACGGGCGAAGAGTGCCGGCGCCTCCTCGAAGGCTGCGCGATGGGTGATCAACGGCAGCAGGTTGAGGATTCCGGAATGCTGCAGTTCCACCGCCGTCCGCCACAGCCGCGGCTTCGACCAGCGGTGGGAGGCTTCGGGCGCCACTCCGGAAATTTGCGAGCAGACCAGCTCCACCCGATTGTGGTGGAATTCCTCGCCGAGCCGAAGCCCTGCCACTTCGCCCTGAAAGAATCCCATCGCGACCACCCGCGATGCATAAGCGACCGCGCGGATCGCGTCGGCCAGCGCGGGCGCCGCACCGGAAACCTCGATGCAGACGTCGGCGCCGCGCCCGCCGGTCATCGCCTTGATCCGCTCCGCAGCTCCGCCGCCGGGATCGAGGGTCTCTGCGGCGCCGAGCCGCTGGGCGATCTCCCGGCGCACCGGATCGGGATCGATGCCGATCACCCGGGCGCCGCTTGCGCGGGCCGCCTGGGCGACGATCTGGCCCGGAACGCCCAACCCCCAGAGCGCAACCACGTCGCCGATCCGCAGCCGGGCATCGTGAACCCCGTTCAGTGCGACGGCGCCGATATGTGAGAAGATGCCGATCAGGGGATCGGCACCGTGGGGCATCAGCCGGTCTCGCGCCCAGCCTGCGTCTGCAACATGGTGGCTTCGGTGTCCCCAGGTGCCGTAGATGCGGTCGCCGACCTGTACGCCCTCCGCCTCCGGCCCCACCGCGACGATCTCGCCGACCTCCTCATAGCCGAGGTTGCGCACCGGATAAGGCCAACTTGCCGCTTCCGAAGGAACGAACAGGCGCCGCGCCTCGTCGAACCTCTTGTGCATGAACGGGTTGGTACCGCGATACTGGGACAATTCGGTGCCGGCCGAGATGCCGGAATGGAGGGTGCGGATCAGCACTTCGCCGGGGCCCGGGCGGGCGGGCGCCAAGAGTTCGAAGGCGAGCGCCCGCGGCGCGTCCAGCCGGAGGGCCGAAGGATTCATCAAGCCACCTCGTGCGCATTGGCGAGCGCCGCCCGCCGGATCGCGTTCCGCATCAGCAGGATCAGGACCACCGCAACGACGTAAAGCGCGGCGAGTGACGTCATGCCGGCCGCCATGCCGAAGCGCTCTGCCGCGGTCGCGACTGCGATCGGCGTGATCCCGGCGCCGATGAAGCCGCACAGGGTCATCATGCCGACGGCCGTCGCGCGCGCCTGGGGCGGCACGACGTCGTGCATCGACGCGTAGATGCAGCCGTCGAACAGGCCTTTGCCGATGCTGGTGGCGAGCAGCACGACGCCGACGCCGATCGCGGTGGTGACCCAGGCGAGCGGCAACAGCAGAATGGCGGCGGCCGAAAGGCCGATCGCAAGCGTGTAGAAGCGACCGACCGGCGTTCGCCGGGCAAGGGTGTCGGCGAGCAGCCCGCCCAGCGGCACCGAGAGAAAACCGGCGAGATTGATGGTGGCCGAGCCCCAGAGGGCTGAACTGCCGAGATCGAGCCCGAGCGCGTCGTGAACGTAGGTCGGCGCCCAGAAGGTCAGGCCCGTCGAGGCACCGGTGCCCAGAAAGAAGACCGCGCACAGCATCACCGCCGGCGGTATCCGCAGCACGATCCCGATCGGTTCGCGTCCTTTCCCGGCAACGGCGGCCGTGCGGCGGATCGGCGCATCGCGCAGGAAGCGGACAAGGACGAACGCATGCGCCAGCCCAATCGCGGCGAACAGCACGAACGGCGCGTGCCAGCCGACGCGATCGGCAATCATGCCCGCGAAGAGGGCGCCGAGGCCGGCACCGGCGAACACCGCCGTCTGGTGCAGCGACAGAGCGCGACTGCGCATTTCCGGGCGATGCCAGTCGCCGATGAGCGCCGTCGCGGTCGGATAGTAGCTGGCCTCACCCAGCGCCACGAGGCCGCGGAAGGCGAGCAGCATCACGAATCCGGTGGACAGCGGGGTGAGCCCCGTCGCGATGCTCCAGAAGATGAGGCCGTAGAGGATGACTCGGGAGCGCCGCGCAGAGTCTCCGGCCCGACCGAAAAAGAAGGCGGCGACCGCATAGATCCAGAAAAACACCGATCCGAACAGCGCCAGCTGGGTCGGAGTGAGCCCGAATTCACTGCGCAGCTGGGGCAGGACGGCGGGGAGAATGGATCGGTCCGCGGAGTTGAGGAAGGCCACCATCCACAGCAATGCGACCAGCGCCCAGGGGTAACGAGGATGGACGGGGCGGGGTGCGTCGGCGGCCAGGCTGCTCATGCGTCGGCGCCTCCGGCCGGGTGGATCAGGATCGCGCGAAAATCGTTGACGTTGGTGAGGGTCGGCCCCGTTACTACCAGGTCGCCGAGCGCTTCGAAGAACAGGAAGGCATTGTTTTCGGCAAGGTACGATGCGGGATCGAGCCCTGCCTGGGCGGCGCGCGCGAGGGTGGTCGGAGTCACCACCGCGCCCGCTGCATGCTCGGTGCCGTCGATCCCGTCGGTATCGCAGGCCAGCGCCCAGATGTCGGGTTCCCCGTCGAGGGCGATGGCGAGGCCGAGCAGATATTCGAGGTTGCGTCCGCCCCGTCCCGCCTTGTTGACCACGGTCACGGTCGTCTCGCCGCCGGAGAGCACTGCGCGGCGCGGCCCGCCGGCTCGGGCGAGCCGACGGGACAGCGCGGCATGGCTGGCGCCGAGGTGCCGCGCCTCCGCCTGCAGCTGATCGCCGAGATCGGTGACATGGTAGCCGATCTCGCCCGCGAGCCGCCCGGCGCCGGCAAGCGCGTCGCGCGCTCTGGCGATGACCAGGGTTTCGCAGCCGGCAAGGCCGAGGCTGTCGGCCGAGGGAGTCTCGTTAGCCGGATCCTGCAGCGCGGCGGCGACTTCGGCGGAGGGGCGAATCCCGTAACGCTCGATGATCTCGCGCGCCATTTCGAGGCTGCTGTTGTCGGCGACGGTCGGCCCTGAGGACACGAAGGATGGGTCGTCTCCAGGCACGTCCGAGATGATCCAGGTGGTCACGGCCGCGGCGCCGGCGGCCACCGCAAGGCGCCCGCCCTTGATCGCGGAAAGATGCTTTCGCACCCGGTTGATCTCTTCGATGGTCGCGCCGGACTGGAGCAGCGAACGGGTCATCGCCTGCTTGTCGGCGAGACTGAGGCCGGGGGCCGGTGCCGCCAGCAGGGCCGAGCCGCCGCCGGACAGCAGCACCAGCATGCGGTCCCCCGCTTGGAGGGTTCCCGCAAGTTCCAAGGCACGAACCGCCGCCCGGACGCTATTCTCGTCCGGATAGGGATGACCGGCCTCGATCACCTCGACATTCGGCCAATGCACGTCGCCCGGCGGCAGGTGACCGTGACGGGTGACGACCAGGCCCTTCACCGCGCGATCGCTCATCCGCTCGATCGCGATGCGCATCATGTCGGCGGCGCCTTTGCCCACCGCGATGACGAGCGTGCGGCCATGCGGCGACGCCGGGATTCGCGCGGGCATTGCCACTTCGGCCGACACGGCGCGAACCGCTTCGGCGAACAAAGCCAACAGATCGGCACGCATCCTGTCGTCGGCTTGCGCCGTGTCGGTCACGCCGATGTCTCTGTCGTGCACTGCGGATCGTCCTCCCAGCCGGTCTCGGGTCGGCTCGACCGCAAAGCTGACCTCTAGCTGAGCCCGCCGATAGAGGCTGTGAATGCAACGCTGTGTTCCAGCATCGGCAACTCAGACGAGATCCCAGGACAGGGTGGGGCGAAGATGTTCGACCAGATAGTCGATCAGCGTTCTCACCCGAACCGGCACCCCCTTCGGGTCGGCGAACAGGGCGAAGAACTGCATGTCGGCCGCCTGCCAGCCGGGCAGCACTTCGACCAGCCGGCCGTCGGCGAGATCGCGCTTGCACAGGAAGGCGGGCAGACTCGCAATACCGAGTTCGCTGAGCACGGCTTGGCGTAGCAGCAGCAGATCGTTGCAGAGCAGGCGGGGAAGGAAATCGACGGAGACTTCCAGATCGTCCTTGTGCAACGCCCAACGGTGGCGACGATCGACGGTGCCGCTGGCGAGCAGATCGAAGCGCGGCAACTCGACATGGCTTTGCGGCATTCCCTTGCGTTCGAAATAGCCGGGTGCGCCGAAGATGCCGCAGCCGGTGCTGCCAAGCTTCACCGCGATCAGCCCCGAATCGGGGAAAGGGCCGACTGCGAGGGCGACATCGAACCCGGCCCGCAACAGTCCGATGGCGTCGTCGGACAATACGCTGACCAGACGCACATCAGGGAATTGCTGCAGAAATTCGGCGAGCAATGGCCCGATCAGGCTCTGGCCGAGCACATAGGGGATGGCGATCCGAACCACGCCCTGGGGCGTGCTTCGTCGATCGAGCAGCGCGCGCTCGCCATCCCGCAACACGCCCATCGAGCGCAGGCAATATTCGAAGAAGAGCTGGCCTTCCTGGGTCGGCGTGACTGCCCGCGTCGATCGGTGAAGAAGTTGTACCCCGAGATGCTCCTCGAGCCGGGTCAGCCGCCGGCTCACCGTCGACTTGGGAAGACCGAGATCCTGCCCCGCCCGGGTCAGATTCTCGGTCTCGACCACTTTCGTGAAGACCATCAGATCGCCGAGATCGAGCATCATGAAAGGTTAATGCCTCGTTCCGGATCCGGCAACAGATCGTTGCAGGAAGACAGGCTAGCGACCTGCCGGGCGAACCATCACGCTTGCAGAACGACAGCGGTCAACGCTGCGCAGCCGGAACGTCATCCGGCCTTGCAGGAGGAGGGAACGATCATGAAGAGGCTTCATCACGGGCTCCGCGCCGGCTGGCTGGCGGCGACTGCGCTGACGATGGTTGCGCCCGCGGCTGTGCTTGCGCAGGCCCCGGCGGGCGGCGACGCCGCTGCGGATGCTGCCCCGGCGGCACAGGCGGACGAGATCGCTCCTTCTGCCGCCGACGAGGAGGAAATCATCATCACCGGCACCAGCGTCGGGCGGCCCGCGCTCGACACGCCGCTTGCCGTGACGACGATCGGAGACGAGCGGCTTCAGAAGCTGAGCGTCAGCAGCCAGGCGGACATCCTGAACACGATTCCGACGATCAAGGCCGATGCCGGTGGCGGCGAGGTCGCGTCGAACGTGTTCGTTGCCGGCCTGCCGTCCGGCGGCCAATATCAATTCACCCCGCTCATGTACGACGGAATGCCGATCTTCAGCACCTTCGGCCTGAATTCCTCGGCGTATGACGTCTATGCGCGCAACGATCTCGGCATCCAGCGCCTCGAATTCGTCCGCGGCGGCGTTTCCAACCTTTTCGGCCCCGGATCGGTGGCGGGCCTGATCAACTACATCTCGACGACGGGTGGCCCCGAGCATCACGGCATTGCCCAGCTCGAATGGGCGGAGCGCGGCCGCATGCGCGCCGATTTCGCCGTGAACGGGCCGGCCGGAGGCAATCTCTTTTACGCCTTCTCCGGTTTCGTGCGCACCGACGAGGGGCCGATCCGTACCGGCCTCCCGACCGAGGGTTTCCAGCTTCGCGGCAACCTCAAGTACGAATTCAACAGCGGCCGAGGCTCCTTCACCGTGTTCGGCCAGTATATCGACGATAAAACCCAATTCTACCTGCCGATCCCGCTCGACGGGACGACTCGCAATCGTGTGCGCGGCAATGACGGCAAGATTGTCTACTCGGTCCAGGGGCCCGAAGCCGGCCGCCTCGGCTTCAACACGCCCGACGGGCGCTTCCAAACCGAGATCACCGAAGGTGTGACCACCAAAGGCGGCATGGTCGGCCTTGCCTTCGACAATGATTTCGGAGGCATCGGGATCAATGGCCGCGTCCGCTATGCCGATTACAAGCACAGGTTCGGCCTGTTTTCCGACGGCGACGGAATCATCAACGTGCCCGAATCCTTGCAGGGATTCCTCACCAATCGCGGTCTTGGATCCCTCGCCAATGCGAGCTTCACCTTCGCCGACAATGGCGCGGCGGTGCCGACCGATTATCTGCTGTTCGCCAATCGAACCACCGACCGCAATCGTCCCGCGACGGATTTCAGCGCCGAGCTCAACCTGACGGCAAAGGCGACCACGGGTGCATTCCAGCACAATTTCACCCTCGGCGGCTTCTATGCCAACGCGAGGGCGCGCGACGTCAACGTCACCTCCACTTACCTGGCGGAATTCAACAACCGCCCAAGGCTGATCAACCTATCGGTACGCAATCCGAATACCGGCGCAGTGACCATCGTCTCCGCCGACGGATTGCTCAATGCCGGGGCCGGCTACGTCAACAACCGCCATCAGGCGGAGCGCTATGCGGCCTATGTCGCGGACCAGATCGAAGCCGGGCGATTCTCGTTCGACATCGGTGCCCGGGTCGAGCATTTCGTAGGCGATATCCGCCGCGAGCGCACCGCCACCTTCGTGACCGACAGTGCGACCCCGAACCTCGCCGCCGCACTGCGCGATGTTATCTGGGGCAACGACACCTTCCTCACCGCCAAGGTCGACACGACCGAATGGGCGGTTGCCGCCGGCGCGTTGTATCGCCTCAGCGACAATTTCAGCCTCTACGCCAATGCGTCGCGCGGCTATTTCTTCCCGGAGATCCGCTCGGTCACCTTCAATGCGCTCGGTGAGGCCGCGTCCTACGAGGGCGAGATCATCAAGCAGGCTTCGGCGGGCCTCAAGTTCGACGGCGGCCGTTTCGCCGGAACCCTCGCCGGCTTCTACACCAAGCTCGACAATCGGCGGCAGGTGCTGTTCGTCAACGATGGTGCCGGCGGGCTGACCGAGCGGGTCAATCTGGTCGGGACCGAGAGCTATGGGCTGGAGGCGACGGCGCTCATAAGGCTGTTCAGGAACCTCCGGATCGAGGGCAACCTCACGCTGCAGGACCACAAATATACGGATTTCGACACCACGCCGGCGAACGTCGGCAACGAGCTCGAGCGTCAGCCCAACATTCTCTACAATGCCGGCCTGTTCTACGACGATGATCGCTTCGATTTCTCGGTGTTCACCAACTATACGGGCGACAATTTCACCGCTGCGAACAATGCCATCGAGCTCGACGGCTTCAACGTGGTCAATCTGGATGCGGGCGTGAAGTTCCCGGTGCGGGGTGTCGCGATTCGCGCGGCGATCAACGTCTTCAACCTGCTCGAAAGCGACGCCACCACCGAAGGATCTCCGCGGCAGGATTCCTCGCAATCGGCCGGCGGCGCATTCTTCGTCGGTCGGCCGGTGCTGCCGCGCCGGATCACCGCGCGGCTCAGCATCGCCTTCTAGGTTCCTCCCCTGGCGGGGCGGCACAGCCCGTCCCGCCATTTTCTCGTACCGAGGCAGGTTTGACCCAGGATTTCAACACGGCGCGCGCGATCCTCGAAGCCAATGATCGCGGCGGCTACACGGTGCCGAACGGACGAGTCTATCCATTCCAGTGGAACTGGGATTCGGCTTTCGTCGCGCTCGGCTTCGATACCTTCGATCGGGATCGCGCCTGGATCGAGATAGAGTCTCTGTTTCGCGCGCAATGGCCCGGCGGCTTCGTGCCCCACATCGTCTTCTGGCAGGAGGATGAAGGCTACTTTCCCGGGCCGGGCGTGTGGGACAGCGGGCGGACACCGCCAACGTCCGGGATCACCCAGCCCCCTGTGGCGGCGACGATCGTTCGCAAGTTGTGGGAGAGTGCGCTCGCCGCGGGCCAGGCCGACGCCTATCAGGCGCGCGCCGAAGCCTTGTTCGACGGTCTGCTCGCCTGGCACCGCTGGTTCGCGGACCATCGTGATCCCGGCGGCCACGGAGTCGTCGTGGCGATGCATCCGTGGGAGACCGGGCGAGACAATTCGCCGGAATGGGATGCGCCGGGCGAATCGATCGATGTCTCCAACGTCGGCGACTATGTTCGGCGCGACACAGGCCATCTCGACGCCAAGATGCGTCCCACCAAGCTCGAATATGATCGCTACCTTGCCCTCGTCCAGTTCGGGCGGGCTGCGGGGTGGGACCATCCGGCGATCGCGCGCAGCAATCCATTCCAGGTCGCCGACGTCGGCATGTCGATGATCCTGCTGCGTGCCAACCGCGATCTGCTCGCGCTGGCGCAGGCGCTCGGGCGCGACGGCGACGAGATCGCAGCATGGATCGCGCGCGCCGAGGCTGGGATCCACTACCTCTGGGATGGCGAACGCCGCACGTGGTGCTCCCGGGATCTGCGCACCGGCCGTTCCTCCGGCTACGTCACCAGCGCCTCGTTCCTGAGCTTCTACGCCGGGCTTCGCGATCCCCAGTCCGATGAGGCGATGCTCGCCCATTTCGATCGTATTGCGGGTCGCGTGCGCTACATGGTGCCGAGCCTCGATCCCGATGACCCCGGCTTTCAGATGATCCGTTACTGGCGTGGCCCGGTCTGGGCGGTGGTCAACTGGATGATCGGCCACGGCCTGGCGGAGGCGGGCCATCGGGCGCGTGCCGAACGAGTGCGCTCCGACACCCTCGCCCTAATCCGCGACACTGGCTTCTACGAGGCGTTCAGCCCGCTCGACGGCTCCGGCAGTGGCGGCGACGACTTCTCCTGGACCGCCGCCATCGCCCTGGCATGGCAGACGCCAGGCTGATCCTTCCTTCCCAGGCTGCGGCCGCCCGATCAGCCCCCAGCAGGAAATCAGGCGGCGAGTTGCTGCGCGATGACGGATCGGTTCCGCCCGGCGCGCTTGGCCCGGTACAAGGCTTCATCCGCGGTCTGGAGCAGGGCCTCGCCGTCCTGACCCATCTGCTTCTGCCAGCTGGCGAGGCCGAACGACATCGACACCGCGCCCAGCGTTTGCTGGGCGTGGCGAAGCTGGAGATGGCCGATGGCAAGCCGCAGCCGTTCGATCCGCGGAGTCAGCACCTCCGGCGACGCGCCCGGGGCGATGATCGTGAACTCTTCGCCGCCGTATCGGCAGACGACGTCGCCATCGCGGAAGTGCTGGCGCATCTCTTCGGCAACGGCCTGGAGGACGTGATCGCCCGCATCGTGCCCGTGCTCGTCGTTGAACCGCTTGAAATGATCGACGTCGCACATGACGACGGTCAGAGCGCTGTCGGCACGGGTTGCACGGGCGATCTCGACCGCGAGCGTCTCCTCGAGATAGCGGCGATTGAACAAGTTGGTCAGTGGATCGCGGATCGTCTGCTCGCGCAGATCGCGTTGGAGCCGGTAGTTGACCAGGGCCGACGCGATATTCTCGGCCAGCGCGTCCAGCCGGAAGCGGCTCTCGGGACTGATTGCACCGCGGAGATGGATCGATCCGATCACTTCGCCCCCGGCGAGCAAGGGCTCGCAATGGTAGGCGACCTCTTCGCCGCGCACGTGCGCGCAGACGATGTCGGCGCCTCCGCCACTGAGGGTATGGCCCTGGCCGAGGCGCAACGCCCAGCATTCGTGGGGCGCGAAGCTCGACGGCAGCGAATCGCCGTCGCCCCAGCGGGCGATGCGGACCAGCTGATTGCGCGAATTGTTGTGGGCATAGACTCCACCGGAGAGCTCGGGCAGCACTGCCGGTACGAAGCAGCCGATCACGTCCGCGAATTCATCGTCCGTCCGGGCTGCCTGCATGCGATGCGCCATCGCGCTGAGGGAGGCGATTACCTCGCTGCGGGCGTGGAGGGCTTCGCTTCGTGCCTGCAACTGACCGTTGATCGTCTGCAATTCGTCGTCGCTATGACGTTGGCGCTCCATCGCCTGCTCGAGCCGTTCGGCCATGGCGTTGTAACCGCCCGCCAGCGCACTGAACTCCCGCGATCCCATTGCCGAAACGTCGATCCGCGTCGCGGTCGCTCCTGCACCAAGATCGTGCATCGCGGCGAGCATGCGGCCCGTGGGACGACGGACACCACGCGCGACGATCAGGATCATCAGCAGGACGACACCGGCCACCACGCCGCCGCCAAGCAGGACGAGGTGCTTGTTCCAGGACAGCAGGTTCGCAGCTTCCTGCATGCGGCTGGCGAGCAGCGCCTGTTCCGCTTCGAGCATCTCTTCGCGGCGACGGTCGACCTCGGTCATCAACAGGCGGGATTCGTGCGCGCGGCGGCGCATTTCCTCGGCCGCAAGCGCCGTCTGGTTCGCGCTCAGCCCGCCTCGAAGATAGGCAATGCGCTCGAGCATCGCCCGGCGGAGCCCGCGGGCGCGGATATTCTGCTCCGGGTTGTCGCGGGTGAGCCGGACGAGCGCATCCAGGTCCCGCTCGGCACGCTCCAAGCTCGCATCGAGACCGTCGACGAAGCTCCGATCCCGGGAAAGGATCATGCCGCGCAGGTCCGATTCGGCTTTGCGCACCCGGTCCACAGGTTCGGCGATATGCCGTAGCACGTCCTGGGTGTGCGCGACCCAGACGATGCTCTGCTCGGTACGCGACCCTGCCCGGGTGAGCAGGGCACCGACAGCCGCGAGGGTGAGGACGATCGACACCCCCAGAACGGCTATGCGTACTCCCAGTGATTTCGGCACGAACAATCCTTCGCAAGCAAAGCCGCGGGCAACGCGGGCGAACCTATTGATCTATTATAGCGCGCCCGCGCCGCTTGAGGCGGGGGTGCGGGCCGCATCGCCGCCGCCGGCCCTCAGATCCAGTTCCAGGAAGGCCGTGGCGACCTCGGCGAGCCGAAGCAGGTGCGCCGCCTGTGCTTCGCTCGGGGCGGGCCGCGGTGCGATATCGATCACGCAAAGGGCACCGATCGCCGCGCCTTCGAGGATGAGGGGCGCTCCGGCATAGAAGCGAATGTGCGGGGCTCCGGTAACCAGCGGATTCCCGGCGAAGCGCTCGTCCTCAAGCGCGTCCGCGACGCTGAACAGGGTGCCGCGTCGTTCGATCGTGTAACCGCAAAAAGCCTGGCAGCGCGGCGTCGTTTCGACCGGAAGACCGACGCAGGCGGCGAGCCATTGGCGCGGACCGTCGAGAATGGTGACGGCGGCGATCGGTACGGACAGGAGCCGCGCCGCTTCCTCGACGAGCAGGCGCAGCCGTCCGCGATCGAGGTCGGTGTCGAGGAGAGCGTTCACGATCCGCTGCCGGGCATGTTCGTCGTCCGGGAAGGGAGCCGGGGCGTAGAAGGATCGGCGCATGAGAGGAGGGCTCTGAATGGAGGCTGCGAGAAAGGTCTCGCCTCAGAATCGCCGATCTTGGCTAAGGATGGGTTAACCGCCGGATCGCGCATCGTCGTTCAAGGCGTTGCCGCGGCACGTTTATCCTGTGGGTAATACCGTATCGGCAATGACTCGTTAACCATTATCGTCTATCAGGGTGTTGGGACCGATCCCGGGGGGGAGCGGCCGAGATGCAGGGCCGATCGTGAGTGAATCCGGGGAAAAGGCCACCTTGCCAAGGTGGCGCGTGACGCGTTGGCTCGTCGAGACCAATGGCGACATCAGGGCGGAGATCCAGCCGTCGCTGGTGAAGGGCCTGTATGGAGGCGTGCCGATATTCCTCGGCGGCGTGCTCAACACGATCGCCGTGTCGACACTAATCGGGGTGCGGATCCCGACCTGGCCATTCCTGCTCTGGGCCGCGATCGAGATCGCGCTCGGCCTCGTTCGTCTGCCCCTGCTGATCCATGCGCACCGCGCGATCGCTGCTGGTGGGCGGCCTCGGACTGACCTCTATATCGCGCTTGCGGTGCTCTGGGCCGCGTCCGTCGGCTATGGCGCGTTGATCAGCCTCGCCAGCGGCGATTTCGTCGCATCGACGCTCGCCTGCCTCTCGGCCGCCGCCATGGCCGGTGGCATCGCCTTTCGAAATTTCTCGGCGCCGCGGCTGGTCGCCGTGATGATCGCGTTGAGCCTTGGACCTTGCATGATCGGTGGATTCCTGTCGGGGGAGCCGATCCTCGCAGTGATCGCACTGCAGATCCCGGCTTACGGCTATGCCGTGACCGTCGCCGCCTTCCGCCTGCACGGCCTGCTGGTGCGCACGATGGAGTCGGAGCATGCCAATCGGCAGCTCGCCTTGCATGACCCGCTCACCGGCCTGCGGAACCGCGCCGGTCTCGAAGAGGAAGTCGAGCGGCGGCTCGCTCTTCGAGATGCGCACGGCCCGACCGCTTTGCTCTATCTCGATCTGGACGGTTTCAAGGGCGTGAACGATACGTATGGCCACGCCGCGGGCGACGCGCTGCTGCGCCAGCTTGCCCATCGCCTGCTCGGCGCAACCGCACCCGATGACCTCGTCGCCCGGATCGGCGGCGACGAATTCGTCGTCGTCACGAGCGGCCTCGACGGTGCCGCGGCCGTAGAGAAAGGAGAGCGGATCGGCGCTGCGCTTTCGACCCGCTCCTACGATCTCGGCCGCGACACCGCCCGTGTCGGCGTCAGCGTCGGCGTCGCGGTCGATCCGGTCCACGGCCGCGATTTCGAAAGCCTGTTCTCGTCTGCGGACGCGGCCTTGTACCGGGCAAAGGCGCTTGGCCGTTCGGCCTGCCTCGTCGCCGCTGCGCCGCCGCCCGTGCGCCATGATTGGCGAGCCGCGCGCGCCTGCGGCTGATCCGGCGCTGCACATACGTTTCGGACTGCTTGCAGCAAACGCTTGCCGGTCGCTCAGGTGACGGCACTAAATCGGGAAGGTCGTGCGCACGCAAATGGGTGCCGGCCGGGGGGCAAAGATGGCGGAGACGGAGTCCGCAGAACTTCAGAGGGAAAAATGTTGCCTTTGAGCGACCGTTCCCCATTCCGCTACCCATCTACGCTGAGGGAGCGCGGGAAGACGGGTGCGCGCGAATGGTCGTGCGATGTCGTACGACTCGTACGAGCCATAAGCCTAGCCGGGCGGGCCCCACGGGCTGTTCTCACACGTGGACGGCGCAGAGCAGCGATGCCCAAGCGGACGAAGGCAGCGGTCGAGTCGGGCGCGACGCCGAGCCTGATCGAGCAGGTCAATCAGGTGCCCGTAAGCGTGGAGCTCCTGCTACACGCATCGAAGGCCATTGAGCTTGCTACGGACGCGAACACCGTCGTGGAGATGGTGGCGGCTGTTGCCGACGACTTGCAGGGATCGGGGTACACCATAGGCCAAGGCGCAGTTCTGGGCATGTCCTGTCACTTCCGCTTAGCTGCCTTATCTCACTACATGGCGAGCAACGGGCGCAGTTTCGCCGCGGAGGGGCAGCCAGGCGGTGACGACGTAAATCGGGCTCTGCTTCAGTGCGCCGGCATGGTGCCCCTGGTCGACGATGACGGCCCCACCCGGTTCGAGAGCGGCTTCATGGACAGGTGCATTGCCATTGCTACCGGGGTCCAAGGCTCTGCCTGAACGTCGCCGAAGCTCATGAACGGCGGCTGGAAAAGGTTGGAGGTCGCGTCAGCGGGCGGAGCGGGGATCCCGCCCGCCGCACTGGTTCGGTGATTACACCAAGTTTTGGATGGAATGAACCTGATCGCGCCGCCAAACACCATTACGGAACTCGCTGATGGCCGAATCGCAGCTACGCGCGAACGCGGAAGCGTCACGCTCCACGGTATCTGGTGTAGGAGGATTTAGAGGTGCGCTTGACCTCTCACCGATGCCCGTTGCGTTCAACTGCTCGATGATCAAGCGGGCCACTGCAAGCCCGACCTGCTGCCCGAATGTGTGATCCGAAAGCCAATGCACGCCGCCCCACAATCGTGCCCACCCAATATTGTTCGCAAGTTTTTCGAAGTCGTCTCTAAAGTCTGGGAAGAGGCATGCCAGAACCTCGCTTGCTGCTGCTGAATAGGTGCTGTGCCCCGACGGGTAAGCAGGGTGGCGCGGGGTACCCGGCGAAGGGTTTGGCAAATCACGCGGTACGGCGGGATCACGATCTACGAAAAAGCCGTCTGCGTTGAACATCGGCCGTGACGAGAACAAAACGTCGAAGCTATGGTCGAGCTCGTAGGGCCGTGGACGATATTTAATCCGTTGCTCCTCGTCGCCGCGCAGCCATTTGTAGTACCACGCCGCGATCAGTGCGTTGGAAATGGCGAGGTCAAGAGCAGCCCAAACCAACGCTTGCCGTGGAGGTGACAGAGACGCTGGCCCAGTCGGGTCGCGTGGGTCAAACAGCACATTCAGCACATGCCGATGCCAAAGCCCGGGTGTCTCGGCTTCGAATAGAGTGGCGAGCTCTAGGCCCGTCTCGATGGGCTTAGCGCCACCTCTGGCACCAGCTCGGAGAACCGCACCCGCCGGCGCAAACCGGAAATATCTGGGGTCCGTCAGAAAGGAGCTGAGCGGATTCCGAGTGTCGGCAGCCAAAAATCCTGCATCATCTCTATGGGAATTCAATTCTCGCAAAATCTGAAGTTCTGCAGCAGGACTCTCCGGGTATTGCGGCGCAGAGCCGACCTCATCTCGGATTTCGCGAGTCGATAACGAGTTCAGGATTGGGCAGTGATTCCAATAGCCAGCGGCGGGCTCGACCTGCGAAAACCGGTCTTCTCCTGGAAGGTCGTATAGGGGTCTTGTCGTTCCGCCGTTCATAATTCCCTCCATGAGGATAATGAATCGAGCCCCTCGACTTTCTACGACGTCACTCGGGAGCTCTAAGTAGATCATCCGCAGAATCTGGCAAAATGACCAGTCCTATTTTGAGGTCAGCTCTCAACCATGGCTTGAGCAGCCCCAGCGCCCATCTGGTATTCGGTTGCAGTAAGCGATCATTGGTCATGCTAAGAATGCGTAACGCGTAGCCAACGACTCCAACAGGGAGAGTCAGGATGAAGCTTCGCGCGGTCCTCGCCACTGCGGCGCTGGTCATCGGCACAGGTGCAGTGGCGCAATCCACCACCTACCAGCGCTTCGGCAATACGACCTTCGGCTCGAACGGGACGACCTATCAGCGCCAGGGCAACACCACCTTCGGCTCCGACGGATCGACCTACCAGAGGTTCGGCAACACGACCTACGGACCAAATGGCTCGACGTATCAGCGGCAGGGCAACACCACCTACGGCCCGAACGGCTCCAGCGCTCAGACCTATGGCAACACGACCTACATCCGGGACGCTAACGGTAGGTCGCGCACTTGCCAGAAGTACGGTGTCACCACCTACTGCGACTGATCCGGCGGCTTTGAAGACATGCCTGGCGTTTGCGGGGAGCTTCCCCGCAGGCCATCCCTGAGTTTTGCTGATTGGGGGAGGTCTTGGCATGTGCAACCGTTACAGGATGAGCGCGAAGCAGGAGGAGCTTGCCCTGCGGTTCGGCATCGATCCCGCGATAGTCATGCCTGAGCCGACGCCGCTCCCGCCGCCCGAGCTCTTCCCCGATCGCATCGGGTGGATGGTTCGGGAGGAAGTTGGGCAGCGCGTGCTCGACACCGCGGCATGGGGCTTTCCGACCAAAGTCCGCGGTGCAAGCGGCAAGATGCTGGACAAGAAGGTCACCAACGTTCGCAACCTCTCGAGCCCGTTCTGGCGATCGTCGCTCGAGGACCCGGCAAAGCGCTGCCTGGTGCCGGTGACGGACTTCTGTGAGTGGGAGGGCGAGAAAGGCTCGAAGCTGGCGCGCTGGTTCTCGGTGCCCTCGCGGCCGATCTTCTCTTTTGCGGGCGTATGGCGACCAACCGAGACAGGCAAGGCGTTTGCATTCCTCACCTGTGGTTACGAGGGCGATCCCTCGACGCACATCGTCGGCCGGGTTCACCCCAAGGCTTGCCCAGTCATCCTGCATGAGGAGGATGAGGATCGTTGGCTCCGGAGAGAGACAGATGATGTCTGCTCGCTCGCCGCGGCCTTCCCCTCGCAGCTGATGTGCGTGACTTAGCGCGTCACTTCCTAAGTAGCGTTACGGCGGTGTGGTAATCGAGCGCGAGCGGCGTCAGCGGCAGCACCCTCATTGCCGGGAAACATCCATTTTGGAGATACAAATCATGGGCTGCCGCCATTGACACGAACCTTGCTGGCGTGCTCGATTGCTTTCGCGATTGAAGGGGGCTTCATGAAAAATCGAGTACATACGGCCAGACTGATCCTTGCCACAGTAGCCGCTGTAGCGCTTCCTGCGCTCGCGTATGCCACCGAGACCATCAAGTACACTTACGACGCCAAAGGCCGTCTGGTAAAGGTCGAGCGTAGCGGCACTGTCAATAACGGCGTCAAGGCTGATTATACGCACGACAAGGCGAACAACCGCGCGACGGTCACGGTTACTAAACCGGCTGGGTAATAAGCCCTCCACCGCTTTCCCTTTCCGGCGGCAAGCGCTGCCCCTCCACATCGGAGAATGATCAATGACGACGACCCGTCGGGCCGGCGCGCTTTCGTGCGCCCTTCTTGCCACTACGATGCTCGCGGACCCCTCTTACGCTCAGACGAATTTGCCGACGTTCAGACACCTCGACTCCAATGGCGTGGACGTCGTTGGAGGAGACTTCGTCACGAGCTTCAAGGAAGGCTCAATCGGGACAGGGCAAGCTGAGCTTGCGCTTCTACGGATGGTAGGAAGTATTGGCTCATACAGCCAGCGGGGAACTAGTCAGTGGGACAACATCCGACTTGAAAAGAGCAGTTCTGGCATTCGGGTTGTTCTTGGCACTCGGGTTGATAAGTTCCCAGGAGCTGAGGCGCGCGGAGCAGTTCTTATCGGCGGCGATGCGTCTTACGCATATCGCACCTCGGACGGCAGTGTCATTAACTTCGGAGATCCAAGCGGCGGCGATACCCCCATAAGCAACTTCTGCAATGATTCCGAGCAGAGTAATTGCATGTTGATACCAACCAGTATCAGGTCACCAGATGGCATTACTGTAAATCTGGAATATGAATTCTGGTCGCTGTGTATTCCTTCTGATATTCTGGATGTGCCGCCAGACTGTACGTATACGCCACGCATTACTAGAGTAGCCAACAGCTTTGGTTACTCTATAGAATTCAGTTATGAAGGGGCCGCAAGCGGAAGCGGCAATCCGCCTACGAGCTTCTATCGCCGTACAGGAGCGAAGTTCTACAACAATGTGGTCGGTTCCTCGGCTCTAGCCAGCGTCACCTACACATATCCTCAATCAGGCGGCACGGACATCACGGACACGGGCAGTAACGTCTGGCACGTAACCAACGGCCCGAATTATGCGATACGACGCCCCGGCGCTGCCCAGGACACGCTCTCCGCGACGGTCGGCAATGCTGGGCAAGTGAGCTCAGTGACGAACTCAGGGGTGACGACCACCTACGCGCGAACGGTCTCCGGCAACACCGCTACGATGAACATCTCCAACGTCGTGAACGGCAATACCCTCGTTCAGACTGTCGTTTCTGATCTCGTGACGGGTCGTCCAACCGCTGTATACTTCCCTAGGCTTGCCAACGAGCCGGCGAAACCGGGGATCGGCTATTCCTACGACAGCGCGGGGCGCGTTGAGCGCATCACCCAGCCCGAGGGTAATTACACCCAGTTCACTTACGATGCCCGCGGCAATATCACGCAAACGCAACGCGTCACCAAGCCAGGATGGACCGCTCTTCCGGTCGTCACCTCGGCGACGTATGAGCCGAATTGCACGAATCCTGTCACCTGCAACCAGCCCCTCACCACCACGGATGCCAGGGGCCAAACGACGAGCTATACCTATGACCCGACGCACGGCGGTGTGACGTCCGTCACCCTGCAAGCGCCGGTCGCGAACGCGCCGCGTCCGCAGACGCGTTACATCTACCAACTCACCAACGGAGAATACCAACTCCAGTCGGTCCGCGCCTGCCAGACCCAGCAAGCGGCATTGAACGGGGTGGCGGCGCAGTGCGCCGGTACCACTGACGAGACCCGCACGGATTACACCTACGATGCGAACGGAAACGTCACGAGCGTGACCAGCGGGGATGGGCCGCTCACCGCTAGTTTAACGTCAGTGACCACCACGACATTCGACCCGATCGGCAACGTGCAGACGGTTAATGGACCTCTACCGGGGAACGTGGACGTGACCCGCTATTTCTACAATGGCGCGCGCCAGGTAGTGGGCTCGGTGTCACCCGATCCGGACGGCGCTGGATCCATGGCCTACAGGGCAGTCCGCAACACGTACACGAATGGTCTTCCTACAAGGGTCGAAGTCGGCACGGCCTATGGTCAGGAGCCGTCACATTTCGTCAACATGATCTCGCTCGAGAGCGCGGACACCGTGTACGACGCGAATGGGCGTCCGGTCGTCCAGACGTCGAGCGTCGGCTCGACAGTCGTTTCCCGCACGGAGACGAAATATGACGCTCTGGGACGTCCGGCATGCACAGCGTTTCGCATGAACCCGGCACGTTTTGGCCTCGCCACGGACGTCTGCTTGCCTGATTCTAACATTGGCCCGTACGGGCCTGACCGCGTTGACGTGGTGGTCTATGATGCAGCGAGCCGGGTGATCGAGCAATGGAGTGCCGGCGGCGTCGCTGGCGTGCAAACCCTCGATGCCAAAACGACGTACACCGACAACGGCCTCGTCAGAAGCATAACCGACGGCGAAAACAATGCGACCATCTATGATTACGACGGTCACAGTCGCCTTTTCCGCACCTATTATCCCATGGCAGCCAAGGGATCGAACGCCGGCAATGCGATCGACTATGAGCAGCTCGATTACGAAAGCGTCGCCGGAGGAACGCGTTCGTCTGACCTCGTCGCCAGCAAGCGCTTGCGCGACAGCAAATGGATCTATTTCAACTACGACAGCCTCGGCAGGGTCAAGGGGAAGAGCTTCTCAAATCTGGCCCCGCTCGAAACGAACATCACCTACACGTACGACAATCTCGGGCGGCTCAAGACGGCGTCGGATGGCCTCGGGCAAACGCGAACATTCGGATATGATGCACTCGGCCGCAAGACCAGCCAGCAGGATGGGACGACTCCCGCGATTACCTTCGCTTATTATGCGAACGGCGCACGCAAGAGCATGCGCTGGCCCGACTTGTGCATCGGCTACGATTATCTGAACACGGGCGAAGCGCTGACGATCAGCGAGGTCAATTGCACGACCGGAGTTACGCAGGAGCTGGCCCGTTACGATTATGACGCATTGGGCCGTCGCAAAAGCATCACGCGTGGGAATTTCACCACGACCGGTTATGTCTATGGAAATGGGAATCTCCAGACGCTCGCTCAGAACATGGCGGGTACCGCTGCGGATCTAACGCTTAGTTTCAGCTACAATCCGGCAGGGCAAATCGTTGGCAACACCCGCTCGAACGATCTCTATTCCTGGGCCGGGGCCACGAACCAGACGGTCGAGACGAACGGCCTCAACCAATATACGAAGGTCAACGGAACGGCGCTCACCTACGATTGGAAGGGCAACCTCACCTCCGACGGGGTGAAGACGTACCAATATACCACCGAGAGCCGCCTCGCCAAGGCCGGCACCGAGACGATCGGTTATGACCCGCTTGGCAATCTCTCCTCCATCGGCGGCAAGCTGTTCAGCTACGATGGCGTTGATCTCATTGCCGAGCGCACGAACGTTGCCGGCACGCCCATCGAGCGTCGATACGTGTTCGGCCCTGGTACCGACGAGCCGATCGTCTGGTACGAAGGAGCCGGCACAAGCGATCGACGCTATTTGCATGCAGACGAGCGCGGATCGGTCATCGCTTGGAGCGATGGAGCGGGTACGGTGCAGCAAATCAACAGATACGATGAGTACGGCATTCCAGACCCGAACAATCGTGGGCGTTTCGGCTACACGGGCCAAGTGTGGCTACCCGAGATCGGAATGTACAATTTCAAGGCACGCATCTACTCACCCACGATCGGCAGGTTCCTGCAGACGGATCCAATCGGGTATGAAGATGGACTAAATGCGTACAGCTACGTACGAGGAGATCCAGTCAATCTCACGGATCCGACTGGAACTCAATGTACGGGGTCTCACATTGAAGCAAACTGTGAAGGCGGGAGCGGTATTGCTAGACATCTCAGCGTATCATCGCCACTGGCGTGGGGAGGCGGCGGAGGCGGATGGGGCGGCGGTGCGGGTGGGTCGTATTGCCTCAAGTTCTGCAACAATCCCCCGTCCGGATTAGCTGGGCCCGGCGGTGCCATAACAATCTATGCGCCTCCAGTAATCGTATGGCAAAGCAGCTTTGTTGGAGGTCCTACTCCGGGCACGACCAGACGCTTCCCAACGCAAATCCCCCTCCCATGGGATCCCACATTGCAATCTGGAAACTATGCTCCATCGTCCTCTGAGCTATCGTCGGTGAGGCAAGTTTTCGCCATCGTGAGAGACCAGCTCAAGTCTGCGTTCCCCAATCAGAATAAGGCGGTCTTCTTGAAGCCCTATGAAAATAGGGGGCCGCACGCGTTTCTTCCTCGGCCGACGGGAAGATACTACGAGGCTGTCGTTCCTACGCCGGGCGATCCCACGAAAGGGGACAGGAGGATTGTTGTTGACTCGGGAAATTTCGGGGTGGTTTGGTACACACCATCTCACTATTCATGGTTCATGCCGATCATAGTCGTACCACCGGCGCACTGATGGCGACCTTCAAGGAGGCAGAATGGCTACACCAATCTTACCTGATCTGGGAACGTCGACCCGCTCATCCGGTGTGGTAATAGTAAGGCCGCGAGGCCAAGCTAAATGCATTTTACGAGAGATCGAGGAGCAAGGGTCTGGGTTCCGGGTTGTGGTGCTCAGCCCTTCCAAGGATGCGGACTGGGAGGAGATCGCTAATAAATTGGAATCTTTCTTCAAGTTTCCAAAAGGTGCGAAGCATGCACTTGCGGCACTAAGTGACCAGCTCGAAGACCTCTCCTGGCTTCCGCCCCTCAATTATAACGTTGTATATGACACATCGACGATACAGGACAGCAATATGCTTCCGTTCTATGCACTAGATGCGTTATCACGGGCCGTGCAATTCCACGATTACGAGGGTGGGGCAAGGTTCAACTTGATTATTATTGTCTGAGCGCCGTGATTGCGTACACTGAGGGGGCGACCAATGATAGAATGTTGGCGGGTTGCAGGGCCTCTCAATCTGGAAAGGCCGTGATGGGGTGGTGGGTTCTATGACGATACGGCCCTCCCCGTGCTGGCAAATGCGCTACGAGCGTCGGACTAGCCGGCCCTAAAGCCGAACGTCTCGATTTCGATGCTCTCCGTATGGATCCGATGTACGACTAGGTCCTACCCTAGCTAGAACACCTGTCGGCAGCTTCGAGCTTGAGGGAAGATCATGAAGCGTTTCTCAGTGCTAGCCGCGGCGCTCACGCTCGTGCTCGGCCCGTCATCGTTGAACCCGCGCCTGAGCGGTGCGGCCTATGCCGCGCCCGGCTTCGCCTGCTGCAAGGTCTGCTCCAAAGGGAAGGCCTGCGGAGACAGCTGCATCGCTCGGGATAAGACCTGCCATAAGGGTAAGGGGTGTGCTTGCGCTGGGTAGCCAGCACGTGAACCCGATGCCGGTGCTCTCTCGATGAAGGGCCGGTCTCGAACGATACCCGAAGCAGTGAAGCGCGAAGTCCGCCGGAGCTGCGGGTTCGGCTGCGTCGTATGCGGCATGCCCATCTTCCACTACGACCACATTGTGGAGTTTGCAGAGGGAGGAGAGCACGCGGTCGAAAATCTGGCGCTTCTTTGCCCCAATCACCACCAAGACAAGACCTCCGGGCGTCTCAGCAGAAATTCCGTAGCGGCCCGGCGAGCCAACCCGCACAACCTCCGCCGCGGGATGACGCCCGGTTACGCCCTCGCGCGTGGGGAAGCCATTGAGACCCATCTGGGAAATCTGATAGTTAAAGACGGCGAGGGCGGGGAAGACTTTCACGTGCTCTCGATTAATGGGAACAGCTTCCTAACTGTGCATCATGAGGAGGGGGGAGTGACGTTCTCAGCCCGCCTAACCGACGACGAGGGTCGAACCCTGCTCCGGGTTGATCACGGTTCTTTGTCAGTCTCAACACAGGTTTGGGATTACCGGTACGAAGGGACGCGCCTGAGCATCCGAACGGAAGCGGGCAGGATCGCGCTTGAAGCCGACTTTACAGACGAACTCGTTAGGTTCGCTCGTGGCCTCTTCATCGACAGAAACGAGACCGGCCTACGAGTTCGCCCGAACGGTTCACTTGTGATGGTATTGGATCGCCTAGAAGTCGGATCGATTCAGGGCGGGCGAATGGGGCGGTATCCGAAAGGCGCGCTCGCCGTGGTTCGGGAGAGCCTATTTAGCTTCCCCCTGCATCCCGATGGATACGCGTTCGCTCGGATTATCCCTCAACACGCGGAGCGGCAGTTACAGAGAATGAAGGGCAAGCTAACCCGCGAGAAGAGAGGCTCGAGCGAGCCCGCATGACCAGTCAGCGGGGGACCGCCATTGTGGCTCGCTGGCAGCGTTCCATCGCGACGTCCTCAGCCGCTCTGCCCGCGTCGGGCGCGGAATATAACACCGGATAGGAACCGATCTCTTTGAAGTAGGCCACTCCTCGAGCAGCGCAGGCGGTCACGGGATCGACTCCGTTCGCGTCGACCTCGAAAGCGGTCGAGAAGTTTGTCGAGACATCGGCCGGGGAGGCGTTCGCCGGGGGGGGGCTCCTGACCAAGGCTCGTAAGTGCTCCGACGGTAATGATCGTGCCGATGATCCCCAAGAGCAGCTTTTGGCTACCATGATCGGAGCGAATACCATAGGGAACACTAGCAACAGACGGAGAGATCCACAGGTCCTCAAAGCGGACAAGATGGTGAGGCCTCACCGATCCCGACGATAGTACCCGTAATCGTCGGAGTCGCCGAAAAAGTCTCTCGCGTTCAAACCGCAGATTGAGAACCTCGGCGGCCAGGCCGCTCTCCCGGGCTTCCAGGTGACCGGCTGCCCACTGGAGGAATGTCGAGACACGTTCGGGTGGATCGGAAGGCGCATCGGCTTTCAGGATGGCGATGAGCCGCCTCAATCGGTCGATCCCCTCCAGCTCGGTTAGGATCGCCGCCAAACCCGCGGCGCGCCGATCGTCGATGTGCTTCGCGCGGGCGGCCTGCTCGCGCAGCCGTTTAGACGGCGGCCTTCTTGGTCTTCACCGTCGCCACGGTGAGCGCATTGCGCTTCATGCCCTAGCTCCCGATCAGGGAATTTCGTTCCCCATTCCTAGTCGAGTTGCGATGAGACAGCAAGCGACGCATGGATGCAACAGAACGAGAACGCCCATTAGGTAGAGCCGGTTAGATGGAATGCGGTGAGACGGCGTGACGCATGATCTTGGCGGAGACGGAGGGATTCGAACCCTCGGTAGGAGTAATCCCCCTACGGCGGTTTAGCAAACCGCTGGTTTCAGCCACTCACCCACGTCTCCGGATGCGCCGAAGCGCGGCTATAGCGAGGGCTTGGCCGCGGTTCAACCGGTCGTGAACACGGTTGTGAAGCTTTCATGTCGTTCCGGCTCGATATCGATTCGGCCCATCGCGCGATCGGCCTCCATTCATTGTGATGAAACCTGGCGGCGGTTACCCTTCGCTAACCAAATTTGCGGGGCCGAGGGGCTTAACATGTTCAAGACTCATCTTTTGACGCTCGCCGCTGCGGCGGCGTTCGCGCTCGGGGGCGCCGGTGCCGCCGGCGCCCAGATCACCAATGTCGACCCCAACAGCGCCGCCGAATCGCAGCCGGCGCCATCGGGGGAATGGGCGCCGGTCGATGCCGGCGACACTGGCGAGACCGGGGACTCGGCGACCGCCACCACCACCACGGCGACACCCGAGACCTATGACAGCCAGAGCGGGAGCGCGAGCCAGCGCGCGAGCGCGGCTTCGCGCGGCGACACCGTGCCGCGCAAGGACGTGTTCACCGCGGCCGAAGGCGTGTTCGGCAAGGGCGCCGAGGGCCTTGCCGACATGATCGAGAAATTGCTCAAGGACCAGGGCGAACCGAGCGCCTATATCACCGGCCGTGAGGCCGGCGGCGCCTTCGTCGCCGGGGTCCGCTACGGCTCGGGCACGCTCCATCATCAGGTCGAGGGCGACCGGCCGATCTTCTGGACCGGCCCGTCGATCGGCTTCGATTTCGGCGCCGACGCCAGCAAGGTGTTCGTGCTCGTCTACAACCTTCACGACGGCGAACGGATCTTCCGTCGCTACCCGGCGGCCGAGGGCAATGCCTATGTCGTCGGCGGATTCACGGCGAGCTACCTGCGCCGCGGCGACGTCGTGCTGATCCCGGTGCGCCTGGGCGTCGGCGCCCGGCTCGGCGTCAATGCCGGCTACATGCGCTTCAGCCAGAAGAATCGCTGGCTGCCCTTCTAAGCGTCGCGGCGGCCAGGCCGCCGCGACGGCGGTCGTCACGTGACCAGCCGCTTCAGGCCTTCGATCGTGTCGGCCTCGGCGGCGGGCTTGTCGCGGCGTATCCGCGAGATCCGGGGAAAGCGCATCGCGAGGCCAGACTTGTGGCGCTTCGATTCGTGCAGCGAATCGAACGCCACTTCGAGCACCAGGCTCTTCTCGACCTCGCGTACCGGGCCGAAGCGCTGAAGCGTGTTGTTGCGGACGAATCGATCGAGCCACATCAACTCTTCATCGGTGAATCCGAAATAGGCCTTGCCGACCGGCGACAGCTCGCCCTCCGGAGTCCAGCAGCCGAAGGTGAAATCGGAATAATAAGACGATCTCTTGCCGCTGCCGCGCGCCGCGTACATCAGGACGCAATCGGCGGTGAGCGGATCGCGCTTCCACTTGTACCACAGGCCCGTCTTTCGGCCCGGTAGATACAAGCTGTCGCGGCGCTTCAGCATCACGCCTTCGATGGCGACGTCGCGGGCACCGGCCCGGATCTCCTCGAGCGCTTCGAAATCCGCCGCTTCGATCAAAGCCGACACGTCGAAGCGGTCGGCATCAAGGTCGGCAGCGAAGCGTTCCAGCCGTTGGCGGCGCGCGTCCCAGGGCTGCTGGCGAAGATCCTCGCGGCCGTCGAACAGGATGTCGTACAGCCGGACGAATGCGGGATAGTCGCGCAGCATCTTGGCCGAAACCGCCTTGCGGCCGAGCCTTTGCTGGAGCGCGTTGAAGCTTGCGGCGGCACCGCCATGCTCGTCCGCCCCCTGCGCCTCGCCTTTGACCAGCAATTCGCCGTCGAGCACTCCGTCATGCGCGAAGGCCTCGGCCACTTCCGGGAAGCTGCCGGTGATATCGTCGCCCGCGCGGCTGTAGAGCCGGGTCTGGCCGGCAACTCCGACAATCTGGACTCGAATGCCGTCCCACTTCCACTCGGCGGCATAATCGACCAGCGACACCCGCAGGTCCTCGAGCGGATGCGCCAGCATGAAGGGCCGGAAAACGGGCACGTTCTCCGACGTCGGCTGGATGCCTCGGCCCTCCGCCCAGGCGAACAACGGCAGATAGGGCGGTCCGATGCCGTGCCACACTTCCTCCACCGCATCGACATCGAGACCGAAAGCCTGCGCGAGCGCGGTCTTGGCGAGGCGCGCCGAGACGCCGATGCGGAGTTCGCCGGTGGCGAGCTTGAGCAGGGCGTAGCGGCCGCTCGCATCCAGATGGTCGAGCATCCCGGCGAGCGCGCCCGGCGCCTCGGCCCGCCCGAGGCTCTGCAGCCGCTCGATCACGGCCGAGATCCGCAGGCTGCCGTCGTCGATCTCGGGCGGCTGTTCGGCCTGCTTCGGCCACAACAGGGAGGCGGTCTCCGCGAGATCGCCGACATAATCGTAGCTCATGTAGAACAGAGCCGGGTCGACGCGCGCCTCGACGATGCCGCGGATCGCGGCGCTCTTCACCGCCGGCAGGTCGAGCTCGCCGGTCAGCGCGGCGAGCGCATAGCCGCGGTCCGGATCCGGGGTGCGGCGAAGATAGTCGCCGATCAGCTTCAGCTTGCCGTTGCGCGAACGCGTGTAGACGAGGGCGTCGAGAAGCTGGGAAAAGTCGCGCATCGCGTCCGTAACGATCCGCGCGGCCGCGGTTTCCCGCGCCCGCGCAGCGCATCGTCAATCGGCCGGATTGTGCTTGGCCAGAAAGGCTTCGAGCCGGTCGAAATAATCCTTGCGGTTGTCGGGATTGGTGAGGCCGTGGCCCTCGCCCGGATAGACGTGATATTCGAAAGGCTTGCCGGCCTTCTCGAGCGCCTTCGCGTACAGCGCGGACTGCTTCAGAGGGACTCGCTGATCCTTGTCGCCATGGGTGACGAGGACCGGAACGGAGAGCTTGGACACCTGGCCGATCGGCGAGATGTCGTTGAGGTTGAAGCTCTGCTCGCCGCGGACACGGTCCTTCCACTTCCGCGCGGATTTCGCGTTGATGAAGAAATCGCGCGAATATTTGAGCTGACGCGGCACGTCCATCACTCCGGCGAAGCTCGCCGCGCAGCGATAACGTTCGGGGTTGCGGGTCGCGCCCCACATCGCCGCATAGCCGCCATAGGAGGATCCGACGATGCACACGCGCTTGGGATCCGCGATGCCTTGCTTCACCAGCCAGTCCATGCCGTCGTCGAGATCGTCCTGCATGGCGCGGCCCCACTGGCCCGCGCCCTTGTCCTCGAACGTCCGGCCGTAGCTCTCCGAGCCCCGATAATTGGGTTGAAGTACCGCATAGCCGCGATTGGCGAGAAGCTGGACTTCCGGATCATAGTCGCCGCGGTCGCGAACGCCGTAGGGGCCGCCATGCGGCATGATGATCAGCGGCAGGTTCTTCGGCTCGCGCCCGTTGGGCAGGGTCAGATAGGCAGGGATCTTCAGGCCGTCGCGGGCGGTGTAGGCGACCGGCTTCGATGCGGCGAGCTTGTAGGCACGCACCTTCTCGTTCACCATCGCCAGGCGCTGCATTACGCCGGCGGCGTTCTGGAAGATGTAATAGGTTCCGGGATCGTTGGTGCCGGTCACCAGCACGACCATCTTCTGGCCGTCGCGGCTCTGCGACACGATCCAGGCTTCCTTTTCGCCGACCGCCTTGTCGATCGCGTCCTGAACTTCCTTCCGTTCGGGATCGAACCAGACCACGCGATCGCGGACGTCGGTATAATAAGCGGCTTTGATCCCGGTGCCGTCGGGCTTCAGGGTGAAGTCGGAGACATCGTTCTCCGGCGCCTCGAAGACGAGCGCACCGGTCTGCAGGTTCGCATAATCGAATTCATAGACGGCGTCGCGCCCGGTCTTCTCGCTGGACAGGATGTAGCCCTTGTCGCTGTCGAGCCCGAACCGAAGCAGCCCGAGCGACGCCTTGACGTCGTCGATCCGTGCCTTGCCGGCATAGCGGAAGCGGTTCGCGCCGGGGCTGCGATAGACCATCACCCATTTGTCGCCCTCGATCCCGGTGCCGGCGCGTACGAAGCCGTTCGTATCGGCATACCATTCCCAGATGCCGGTGCGCGGCGCGACCACCTGCTTGAAACCGTCTCCGTCGAGCTCGACTCGATAGACCGACGGCCAGTCGTAGACGGTGCGTTGGATGGACAGGAGCAGCCACTTGCCGTCCGGATCGACATAAAGGATGTCGTCGCCTTCCAGGCCCTGCTCCCGCTTGCCGACGAAGCGGGTCTTGGCGGTGGCGACATCGTACGCCAGCAGCCGCGTCATATAGGCTTCGTCGTCCAGCCAGGGGGTCGTCTTGCCCGCGCTGATCAGCACAGTGCCGTTGCCCGCCCAGCGATAGGAGGCGATTTCCCAACCGTCGGGAAGCCGGAACGGCGTGATCTTGCCGGTCGCCGGTTCGATGATGCCGAGGACCGATTCGCGCGGCGTGCCGAGCGTCGCCAGCAGCAGATTGCCGTCGGGGGACAGCGCCGGCGCCGAGATCAGCGGCGTTCGCGCCAGTTCCGCGGTCGGAATCCGGACGGGTTTGCCGGCGGCGCCCGCCTTTTCCGGTGCAGCAAAGGCCGCCCCGGTTGCAATCGTCAACATCATCGCCGCGCCGGAAAGCGCGGCGGCAAGCCATCGTCTCGTCATCAGCAGCCCCCTGCCCGTAGGATCAACTTCTTAGCGCCGGTACCGGTAAAAGAACAATGATCAGACGAGAATCAGAGCGTTGAGCGCCAGGATGCAGCCGAACAGCAGGAATGATGCGGCGGCGCCAAGGCGAAGGGTCCTGACCGGTACCACCGCGGTCAGGCGGGCGCCGAGCAGCAGCGCCGGCAAGGCGGCGGTGAGCACGCCGGCGACCGCGCCGGCGGCGGCAAACGCGAACGAATCGAAACGCGCCGCGATCGAGAAGGTGAGGAACTGGGTCTTGTCGCCGAACTCGGCGACGAAGAAGCAGGCGAAGCTTGCGAGGAAAGCGCCGCAGCGTGCGCCGATCAGGAGCTTGGGCGCTTTGCGCGGGAACAGGCCGGCGCCGCCGGCGAACAGCAGCGCGAGTGCGGTGAGCAGGGTCAGCGCCCGGATCGTCACCCAATCATGAACAACGATCCCGCCGAACGCGGCGGCCGCGGCGTGAACGGAAGCCGCAAGCGCGATCCCGGCGAGGATCGGCCAAGGGCGGGCGTGACGCGCGGCCAGAGCCGCGACGAGAAGCTGGGTCTTGTCGCCCCACTCGGCGAGACCGGCCGCGACGAAGGCGGAGAGGAGCGCGTCCAAGCGCTCAGGCGCCGAGCCGCACCGATACCGAGGCGAGCAGTGCCTGGCTGGCCTTCTCGTCCAATGCCGTGCAGCCGATCGCATCCTGAAGACGGGTGAGGTACAACGCGGTCGGGCAGGCGCGAATGTCCGACGGGGTTTCGCCGACGGCGCGCTCGAGCGCTTCGGCGACTCGCACCACCGGAGTAAGCCCGTAAGCGGCGGCGAGGGTGCGAATCGTCTCGACCCGCGCGGCGAAGTCGCGCGGTGAGATGCGGCGGGTCAGATTGGAGAGGGTCTCCAGCCGGTCGCACAGTTCCGCCCTGACCAGCAGCATCGCATCTTGACCGTGTTGCATCTCACTCTCCGCCTTGCCCCGGCATCATGCGCCGACATGGTTACCGGACGATGAAGGTTGGGGCAGGGGTGACTGCGCAGGGCGGCGCGCCACGGGCGGCTTGACATCCCGTCGCCGTCGGGGCAGAGGCAGCCCCGCATGAAAGCGGCGGCTGCGCCGCTTTTTTTCATCCATTTCCAATCTGAAGAGGCTGTCATGGCCAAGCCGACAACCGTCAAGATCAAGCTCGTCAGCACTGCCGACACCGGCTTCTTCTACGTGACCAAGAAGAATCCGCGGAACATCACCGAGAAGATGACCTTCCGCAAGTACGACCCCGTCGCGCGCAAGCACGTCGAGTTCAAGGAAGCGAAGATCAAGTAAGGCCTGCGAGGGGGTCTCCCCTCGCGCCGAGCTGGCTTGAGAGGCGTCCCCGCGCAAGCGGCAGGCGCCTTTTTCCGCGTCGGGCGCGGCGAGAGGCTGGCGCACAGCTCAGGTCGGAGCTAGCCGCCCCGACCTCAGATGATGAGCTTCTACTCGGCGGCTTCGGAAACCGGTGCGTTTTCGGCGAACGGCGCGATCTGGTCTGCCAGTGCCTTCTGGAAGGCAGAGCGTGATTCGCATCGTTGCTGATAGGCGTGGAGCGCGGGACGCTGCTCGACGAGATCGGTGTGGCGCAGGAGGCGGAGCACCGTCGTCATCATCAGATCGCCCGCGGTGAAGCGATCGCTGTCGAGATAGTCCCGGCTGCCCAGACGCGCGGCGAGCGCATCGAGCCGGCGCTCCACCATCTGCAACGCGCCCGGCCGCCTGAGCTTCGCCCATTCCTCGTTCGCGTAGAAGAGATCGATCAGCGACAGGTTCTGGACATGGGGCTCGATGCTGTTGAGCGCCGCGAAGATCCACTGGATGGCATGGCCGCGCGCCGCCGGATCCTTCGGCAGGAGCGTCTCCGAGCGTTCGCCGATGTGGAGCAGGATCGCACCCGATTCGAACAGGGTAAGGCCGTCTTCCTCGAGCACGGGAACCTGCCCGAACGGCTGGATCGCGCGGTAGGCCGGGCTGTCCTGATCGCCTTGGCCGATCAGCTTGGCTTGGTAAGGGAGTCCTGCTTCCTCCAGGGCCCAGCGGACCCGGAGATCGCGGACGAGCCCGGCGGCGAATGGCGGTACCCAGCGAAATGCGGTGACTTCGATCATGGCGTTTCTCCTATTCTGCGGCTTGGGCGGCGGCGCAGCAGGCGTGGGTTGCTGCCCCGTCCTCATATTCGTCGTGGCGGCGCAGCCAGCTCATGATCTGGTCGCCCTCGTTGCGGCCCTTCGGCGCCATGTCGAGCCAGCCGAAAGCGCCGCTGACGCTCTCCGCGCCGCGGGCATAGGTGGAATAGGTGTGGTAGATCGCGCCGCTCTCGTCGCGCGCGAACACGCTATGGCCGTGCAGATCCTCGATCGGGGCCGTGTCGGAGCCATAATTGTACGGCGCGTCGCCGGCGGCGATCTGTTCGGGTGTCCAGGACACTCCATAATCGTAGTTGAAGCGCGATCCGGCGGACGACACCCATTGGAAGGTCCAGCCCATCCGGCGCCTGGCGGCGGCGATCTCCGCGATCGGCGCACGCGACACGGCGGCGAAGCTCAGATCGGCATGTTCGAAATGGCGCCGCGACGGATCGGCGAGGTCCGCCGTCGATGCGCAGCCGGGGCAGATCTCGCCGCCGGGCGGAAGCATGAAATGCTGTACCGCCAATTGGCTGCGCCCCTGAAACAGATCGGCGAGGCGAACCGGGCCAGCCTCCGAATCGAAGACATAATCCTGTTCCACCAGCACCCAGGGAAGGGTGCGTCGCTCCTCCATCAGCCGGTCGTAGGCGCGGGTCAGCGCCTTTTCGTTGGCGAGGTGCGCCTTACGCTCCGCCAGCCATTGTTCGCGGCTGACAATCCGTCTCTCCATCACGCTCTCCCTGCGAAGTAGGTGCCCAGCGGTACGAATCACGTTCCACCACCTTGTCGCGCAGAATAGTTGCATATACAAGTATCGGATGAAAGCTCTCGAGGTGGCGCATGCCATCCGCACCGATTGCCTGTGCTTCCGGGCACGCCGCGCAGCCCGGGTGATCACCCGGGCCTATGACGAGGCGCTGCGTCCGCTCGGTATTCAAGCGACTCAGCTCACCTTGATGAGTGCGATCGCCGCTGCGGGCGAGAGCGGGCAGCCGATGGGCCGGATCGCCGACATCCTGGCGATCGATGCCGCCACCTTGTCGCGCAATCTGAAGCTGCTCGACAAAGCGGGGCTGGTCGCGATCAGCCGCCATGAAGGGGACAGACGGGTTCGCATCGTGCGGCTCACAGCCGAGGGCGATCGGGTCCTTCGCGCATCATATCCCTTGTGGCAGCAGGCACAGGCCGCTGTGGTGGCAAGTCTGGGCGGCGCCGACGCGCGCGATCGACTGCGCCGCCAGCTGGACGAAGCCGCGGAGGCCGTCCAGACCGCCTTCGACTTCTAAAGGTCGTTGGCCGATTTCGGTGCGATCCTTCCGCGATCCGGTGGGGCCACGTCCTCCTCAGGCGTGAGCGGCGCCGATTCGCCCTCTTCCCCGGACCCGTTCCGCTCGGCTGCCGCGTCCAGTAGGCTGGCCACCGCGGCGACGAACTTCATCACCGAGATCGGCTTCGAAACATAACCCTCGGCGCCGGCGTCGCGGATCCGCTCTTCGTCGCCCTTGGCGGCGTAGGCGGTCACTGCCATGATCGGAGTCGCCTTCAATTCGTCGTCCTGCTTGAGCTGTTCGATCAGTTCAAGGCCGCTGATATGGGGCATCTGAATGTCCATGACGATCAGGTCGGGCGCGAAATTGCGCGCCTTCTCGATCGCCTCGCGACCATCGCGAACCGGCTCGGCCGCATAGCCGTGCGCCCGCAACAGGTCGCAGAAGAGTTTCAGGTTGAGTTCGTTGTCCTCGACAACGAGGATTTTTTGTACCACCGGCCCTCATTAGGCGATGACGATTCCCGACACAAACAATCCCGAAGCTCTTGCCCTTGCCGCACTCGGCTGGGCGCTGAGCGATCAGCCGCGTGCCGAGAGGCTGCTGGCGCTGACTGGCCTCACCCCGCAGGATCTGCGCGAACGAATCGATGATCCGAGCCTGCTTGCCGCAGTGATCGGCTTTCTCGAATCGCACGAGCCCGATCTCGTCGCCTGCGCCGAGGCGCTCGGCGTCTCGCCGGCCGCATTGGTCGAAGCCGGGCGGAGGCTCGCTTCGTGAGCCGTCCCTTGCTGATCACCGACTGCGACGAAGTCCTGCTCAACATGATCTCCCACTTCGCGGAGTGGCTGGGCGAAGCGCACGATCTCTCCTTCAATCTCTATACGGACAGCTTCCAGAAGGCGATTCGCACCGCGTCGGGCGAGGCGCTGCCGGAGGAGCAGATCTGGCCGCTGCTGGACGGCTTCTTCCGCACCGAGATGGAGCGCCAGAATATCGTGCCCGGCGCCGCCGAGGCGCTGGCGGCGATCGGCGAGCATGCCGATATCGTCATCCTCACCAACGTCGGCGACGAGCATGAGGCGGGCCGGATCGAACAGCTCGGGCGATTCGAGATCCGCCATCGGGTGCTCTGCAACCGCGGCGGCAAAGGGCGGCCGGTGAAGGAGCTGATCGAGCAGATGCAGCCGTCGGCCGTGGTGTTCGTCGACGATCTCGCGGTTCACCACGAATCGGTCGCGACTCACGCTCCCGAAGTGTGGCGCCTGCATATGGTCGGCGAGCCCAAGCTCGCCGCCGTGGTCCCGCCTGCCTCGCATGCCCATGCGCGGATCGACGACTGGAGCGAAGCGGCACGCTGGATCGCTGCGCGCTTCGCGGAAGGCCCCGCATCGCTCAAAGAGGAACAGGAATGAGCTTCACCGTTCTCATCACCGGCGCAACCTCCGGCATCGGCGCGGCCGCGGCCCGCCGCTTCGTCGGTGCAGGCCATCAGGTGATCGCCACCGGCCGACGTCAGGAGCGGCTCGACGCCCTGGTCGCCGAGCTCGGTGCGGACAAGGTTCATGCGATCCGGCTCGACATGCGCGACGAGGCTGCCATCGATGGCGCCATCGCGGCGCTCCCGGAGCGCTTTCGCGACGTCGACATCCTGCTCAACAATGCCGGGCTGGCCCGCGGCATGGAGCCGGCCCAGGAGGCGGATCTGAACAAATGGCGCGAGATGATCGATACCAATATCCTCGGCCTCGTCACGATCACCCACAAGCTGCTGCCGACTCTGGTGTCGCGCAAGGGCGCGATCATCAACCTGAGCTCGATCGCGGGAACCTATCCCTACAAGTTCGGCAACGTCTACGGCGGCACCAAGGCGTTCGTGACCCAATTCTCGCTCAACCTGCGCTGCGATCTGCACGGCACCGGCGTTCGCGTGACCTCGATTGAGCCCGGCATGGTCGAGACGGAATTCACGACGGTGCGCACCGGCGGCGATCAGCAAGCCTCGGACGATCTCTACCGGGACATGGATCCGCTCACGGCCGAAGACATCGCCGAGACGATCTTCTGGGTTGCGACCCAGCCGCCCCACGTCAATCTCAACCGGATCGAGATCATGCCGGTCAATCAGAGCTTCGCCGGCTTCGCCATCGCGCGCAATACGCCCGCCGCTTGACCCGTCCCCGCCACTGCCTGAGGCTGAAACCATGACCGATATTTCCTCCCGCCTGGCCGAGCTCGGCATCACCCTGCCGGAAGCTGCGGCACCGGTGGCCGCCTACGTGCCGACCGTGCTCGTCGGGAACCTGCTCCACATCTCCGGGCAGGTCTCGTTCGAGAACGGCGCTCTCCTCACCGGGCGGCTCGGCGAGGACCGCGATCTCGACTATGGCGTGCGCGCGGCCCGTGCCTGCGGCCTGATGCTGCTGGCCCAGATCCAGAAGGCGGTCGGCCTCGATCGGGTCGAGCGGATCGTCAAGCTGGGCGTGTTCGTCACCAGCGCGGGATCGTTCACCGATCAACCCAAGGTGGCGAACGGCGCCTCCGAGCTGATGGAGCAGGTGTTCGGGGACGCCGGCCGCCACGCCCGCAGCGCCGTCGGAGTTCCCGCTCTTCCGCTTGGTGCGGCGGTCGAGATCGATGCCGTCGTCGCCGTCCGGCCGGCCTGATCCCTTTCTCCTCGCCGCCCGCCCGATCGCCCATCGCGGGCTGCACGGCGGTGGGCGGATCGAGAATGGCCGCGCCGCCTTCGAAGCCGCGATCGCCGCCGGTGATGGCATCGAACTCGACGTTCAGGCGAGCGCGGATGCCGTGCCGATGGTGTTTCACGATCCGACACTCGAACGCCTGACCCTCGCGCGCGGCCCGGTGAAGAATCTGACGGCCGCTGCACTCGCTGAGATCCGGCTTCGGGACGGCGAGGACCGGATCGAGCCGCTGTCCGGCATCCTCGATCTGATCGCTGGCCGGGTGCCCTTGCTGATCGAGGTCAAGGCGCGGCATGGGCACGCGCGCCGGCTGGCGGCTGCGGTCGCGACCGCCGTTCGATCTTACCCGGGCCCGGTCGGGATCATGTCGTTCAACCCCGAAGTGCCGCATTGGCTCGCCCGCAACGCGCCGCACCTCCTGCGCGGCCTGGTCGTCAGCGAGCAGGGCAAGGCGGGTTTGCGCGGGGGGGCCGAGCGGCATCTTGCACTTCTGCGCGCGCGACCCGACTTTCTCGCCTACGACGTGCGCGATCTTCCTTCCCCCTTTGCCGCCGCTTTCCGCAACCGCGGCAAGCCGGTCTTCACCTGGACGGTGCGAACCGCTGCGGAGCGCGCCCGTGCGGCCGCAGCCGCCGACCAGATCATTCACGAGCTTTCCGAAGGATCGCATGTCTGAAGTCGTTGCGCGGATCGGCGCCGGGGTCGGGAGCTTCGATGCGGAGGCATGGGATGCCTGCGCCGGCACCGGCAATCCCTTCGTCACCCACGCCTTTCTGGCTGCGCTCGAGCAATCGGGCAGCGCCACGGCGCGGGCGGGCTGGCAGCCGCTGCCGATCGCGGTGGAGGATGCCGACGGGCATCTCGCCGCCGTTACCCCGGCTTATGTGAAGAGCCACAGCCAGGGCGAATATGTCTTCGATCACGCCTGGGCCTCTGCGTGGGAGCGGGCCGGCGGCGATTATTATCCCAAGCTGCAGATCGCGGTTCCGTTCACGCCGGTGCCGGGGCCGCGGCTGCTGACCCGGGATCCGGCGCTGGCACCCTTGCTGATCCGTGCGGTCGAAACGGTGGTGCGCCAGAACGATCTCTCCTCCGCCCACGCCACCTTTCTCGCCCCGGCGGACGTCGCGGCGTTCGAGGACGCAGGCTGGCTGATCCGGACCGACAGCCAGTTCCATTGGCAGAATGAAGGCTATCGCAGCTTCGACGAATTTCTCGCCGCGCTGTCGTCGCGCAAGCGCAAGACGATCCGCAAGGAGCGCTCTGCGGCGCTGGACGGCCTCACCGTCGAGCACGTCACCGGCACCGCGATCACCGAGCGGCATTGGGACGCGTTCTGGACCTTCTACCAGGATACCGGCGCGCGCAAATGGGGGCGGCCCTATCTGACCCGCGAATTCTTCTCCCTGCTTGGGCAACGGATGGCGGATCGAATCCTCTTGATCTTCGCGCTCAGGGACGGCGTGCCGATCGCCGGTGCGCTCAACATGATCGGCGCGGATACGCTGTACGGCCGCTATTGGGGTGCCGTTGCCGAGGTTCCGCACCTCCATTTCGAGATCTGCTATTATCAGGCGATCGACGCTGCGATCGAACGCGGCCTAACGCGCGTCGAAGCGGGTGCTCAGGGTTCGCACAAGCTTGCCCGCGGCTATCGGCCGGTGCCGACCTTTTCGGCGCATTTCATCCCCAATCCGAGCTTCCGCAAGGCGGTCGCCGATTTCCTGCAGGCCGAGCGCGAAGCGGTTGCGGAGGAGATCGAGCAGCTCGAGGATTTCACGCCTTTCCGCAAGGGAGAGCCTCACGCATAAAGCCTCCTGAAAAACCAAGGGGAATATGATGCTGAGACTGTCCTGCGCCCTGCTTCTGGCCTGCACGGCCGCCTCGCCGGCGCTCGCGGCGCCGCCGGAAGGACCGTCCCGAACGTTCGAAGCGCGGGATCTGTTTTCGCTCGAGGCGGCAACCGATCCGCAGATCAGCCCCGACGGATCGAAGATCGCCTATGTCCGCCGTTCCGGCGACATCATGACCGATCGCATGCGCCCGTCCATCTGGCTGGTCGACACCCGCACCGGCGAGCAGATGCCGCTTGCCGCCGGCCCGGGTTCCCATAGCCAGCCGCGCTGGTCTCCCGATGGCAAGCGTCTCGCCTACATATCGTCGGGCGAGGGGAGTTCGACGCAGCTCTTCGTGCGCTGGATGGCCAGCGGCGAATCGGTGCGGATCACCAACCTGCCCGACGCGCCGACGAGCATCGCCTGGTCTCCCGACGGCCGGCAGATCGCTTACGCCATGTTCGTGCCGGGCGAGGGGATGAAGCTCGGTTCGCTGCCGCCCAGGCCGGAGGGCGCCAAATGGGCGGAGCCGCTCGAAATCCACTCCGACGTCACCTATCGGACCGATGAGGAAGGCTATCTGAAGCCTGGCTTCAGCCACATCTTCCTGGTTTCCGGCGACGGCGGCGCGCCACGCCAGCTGACCTTCGGCTCTGTCCACGACAACGGCCCGTTGTCCTGGACTCCGGACGGGCGCGCGATCCTGTTCAGCAGCAACCGTTCGCCCGATTGGGCGAAGGAGCCGCTCGACACGGAAGTCTACGCGCTCGACGTCGTCGGCGGCGGGATCACGGCGCTCACCGATCGCTTCGGACCGGACAACCAGCCCGCAATCTCCCCCGACGGGCGGCTGATCGCGTTCACCGGCTTCGACGACAAGCGGCTCGGCTACCAGAACGACGTCCTCTACGTGATGAATCGCGACGGCAGCGGCCGCCGGGCGCTGACGGAGCGCCTCGACCGCTCGGCGGAATCGCCGATCTGGGCATCCGACGGTCGTTCGATCTTCATCGCCTATGACGATCATGGCGAGCGCAAGGTCGCACGAGTCGCTCTCGACGGCACCATCCGCACCGTCGCCGAAGGACTGAGCGGCGGCGCCCAGGATCGTCCCTACACCGGCGGCAGCTTTTCGGTCGCGAAGGATGGTTCCATCGCCGCGACCAGCGGCAGCGCCAGCCGTCCCTCCGACGTCGCCCTCTATCGCGCCGGCGCGAAACGCCAGCTCACCCGGCTCAACGCCGAGCTGCTCGACGGCAAGCGCCTCGGCGAGGTTCGCAAGCTCACCGCGACCTCGTTCGACAACCGTCAGATCGAAAGCTGGCTCACCTTGCCGCCGAGCTGGCGCGAGGGGCAGCGCTTGCCCCTCATTCTCGAGATCCACGGCGGCCCATTCTCGGCTTATGGTCCGTCGTTCGCCACCGACAACCAGCTTTATGCGAGCGCGGGGTACGCCGTCCTGTCGGTCAACCCGCGCGGTTCAACCTCCTATGGCGAGGACTTCGCCAACCTCATCCACCATGCCTATCCCGGCCGCGACTATGACGACCTGATCGCGTCGGTCGATGCCGCGATCGCGGCCGGCTTTGTCGACCCCGATCGCCTGTTCGTTACCGGCGGCTCCGGCGGCGGCGTGCTGACCAGCTGGATCGTCGGCAAGACCGATCGCTTCAAGGCCGCGGCGACCCAGAAGCCGGTAATCGACTGGACCAGCCAGGCGCTGACCGCCGACGGGCCCGCCTTCTTCGCGCGCTACTGGTTCGGCGCCTATCCGTGGGAAGACCAACAGGCCTATTGGAACCGGTCGCCGCTGTCGCTGGTCGGCAACGTCAAGACCCCGACCCTGGTCGTCGTCGGCAGCGAGGATTATCGCACGCCGGTCAGCCAGTCCGAGGAATATTATACCGCCCTGCAGCTGCGCGGCGTTCCGACTGCGTTGGTGAAGGTGCCCGGCGCCGGCCACGGCACCATCGCCAGCCGCCCCTCGCAAAGCGCAGCCAAGGCTGCGGCGATCCTCGCCTGGTTCGAAAAGTACAAGAATGGCGCGCCGGCGGCGGCCCGGAGCGGAGCGACAGGCGCGAACTGAACCCGGCGGCGCCGGAGGTCACGCCATGAACGGTGCGGCGACCTCCGGCGGCACCCGCAAGGGTCGCCCCGTCTCCTTGTCGAGAATCGCCCATGTGGTCTTCGCCCGCACCCGCACCTTGCCGTCGGCACCGGTGAATTCGACATGGCGATCGAAGCGGGCGCCGCGCGGTGCGTCGGGGATCCAGGTGCGCCCGGTCACGGTTTCGCCCGGCAGCACCGCGCGCAGATAGTCGATCTCGTGCCGGGTGACCACCCAGACGTAGGCATTCTGATGTTCGACCGGCGCAATCGCTGCCCAGTGGCTGGTGGCGATGTCCTGGATCCAGCGCACCCAAACCGCATTGTTGACGTGGCCGAGCTCGTCAATGTCGTCCTCGGTGGCCGTGATGCTGAGATGGAACGGAGTCATCCTGCCCTTGCCTGCTTGGCCGTCGCGGCGAACTGCCGGCGCGCCGGCAGTTCGCCTTCGTGCGGCTACTTCGCTGTGTCGTCGCCGATCTGGGTCAGAACGAAGGCATAGGCTTCCGCCACTTCCTGCAGACGGTCCCAGCGGCCCGATTTGCCGCCGTGGCCCGCGCCCATGTTGATCTTGAGCAGCAGCAGATTGTCGTCCGTCTTGGTGTCGCGCAGCTTGGCCGCCCATTTGGCCGGCTCCCAATAGGTGACGCGTGGATCGTTGAGGCCGCCGGTGATCAGCATCGGCGGGTAGGCCTGTCGCTTGACCTGATCGTAGGGGCTGTAGGAGCGAATATATTCGAACGCCGCCTTGTCGGTGATCGGATTGCCCCATTCCGGCCATTCGCCCGGGGTGAGCGGCAGGCTCTCGTCCTGCATGGTGTTGAGCACGTCCACGAACGGCACGTCGGCGACGACAGCGCCCCACAATTCCGGGTTCATGTTCGCGACCGCGCCCATCAACTCGCCTCCGGCCGAGCCGCCTTGAATTCCGATCTTGCCCGGCGCGGTGTAGCCCTTGGCGATCAGGCCCTTGGCCGCGTCGACGAAGTCGTTGAACGTGTTGGTGCGCTTGTCGAGCTTGCCGTCCAGGAACCAGCCGTAGCCGAGATCGTCGCCGCCGCGAATGTGGGCGATCGCATAAGCGTAGCCGCGGTCGAGCAGGCTGACCCGCGAGGTCGAGAAGCTCGGCGGGATCGCATAACCATAGGCGCCGTAGGCATAGAGGAACAGCTTGCCCTTGCCGTTCTTCTCGAAGCCCTTCCTGTAGACGATCGAGACCGGCACTTGCTTGCCGTCGCGGGTCGGCAGCATCAGCCGCTCGGTCGCATATTGGCTGGCATCGTAGCCGGACGGGATTTCCTGGACCTTGAGGGTCTCGAGCCGGTCGTCGGACGGGTGATAATCGTAGACGGTCTGCGGCGTGACCATCGACGAATAGCTGAGGCGATAGGCGGCGGGAGCGAATTCGGCATTGCCGGCGAAAGACGCGCTGTAGCTCGCTTCCTTGAACGGGATGCGCTCCTCCTTGCCGGCATAGCTGCGAAGCACCAGCTGATCGAGGCCGTCGACCCGCTCGGAGATGGCGAGGTGGTCGCGATAGGCGGTGGCGCCGCGCAGATAGACCCGGTCGGAGCCCGGGATCACCGTTTTCCATGCCTCGGGCTTGGCCGGCTCGGCCTCGGCGAGACGGAAATTGACGTGCTCGTCATTGGTCACGATCCACAATTTGCCGTGCGCGGCGTCGACCGAATATTGCCGCTTGGGCTTGCGCGCCGAGATCAGGGTCGGCGGCGCGAGCGGATTGGCGGCCGGAACGAAACGCACCTCGTTGGTGGCATTGTCGCCGGTCGAGATGAAGATCAGGCTGCGATCCTGCGCGCGGGAGAGGCTGACGGTGAAGCCGAGCTCCTTGGTTTCCTCGTAGAGCGTCTTGTCCTCGGCCACGGCCGTGCCGAGCCGGTGGTAGCGTGCCCGGTAGGATCGCCAATTGTCGTTGACCTCGGTGAACACCACGCCCTTGCTGTCGCTGGTCCAGACCGGCGAGCCGATCCCGACTTCGGTCACCGTCTCGATGTCCTTGCCGGTGGCGAGATCGCGGATGCGGAGCTGGAAGCGCTCCGAGCCATTGTCGTCGACCAGGGTGGCGCCGAGCCGGCCGTCCGGGCTGACCTCGAGCGCGCCGAGCCGGTAATATTCCTTGCCTTCGGCCTCGGCGGCCTCGTCCAGGATCACCTGCTCGGCACCCCCGGCAACCGGCTTGCGATACCAGGTGCGATATTGCGCGCCCGGCTTGAACGCCCACCAGTAGAGATAGTCGCCATCCCGCGCAGGCACGGACGATTCGTCCTCCTTCACCCGGCCCTTCATTTCCTCGAACAGGGTGGTGACGAGCTGCTCGTGCGGCGCCATCGCGGCTTCGAAATAGGCGTTCTCCGCCTTGAGATAGGCGAGCACGTCGGCATCATCGACCTTCGGGTAACCCTGGTCCTTCAGCCAGAAATAGGGATCTTCGATCGTATAGCCGTGGCGGCTGTAGCTGTGGGGACGCTGCTGGGCCTTGGGCGGTGCTGGAAGGTTCGAAGCTTTGGTCATGCTGGCTTTCTGAGGCTGCGCGAAGGCCGCGCACGGCGCGGCAAGGGCGAGGATGGGCAGGAACATGTACGGCTTCAAGGTGCGATCCCCCGATGGGCGCCAGACTGGCGCTGTCTCCCGATAGGGCTTACTTAGCGCCTGGTCAGCAGCCTAGGGAAGATTGCACATGTCGACGTACGAAGCCCGCCTCCAGGCCTTGCGCGAGCAGCTGAAGGCCGATCGCCTCGACGGCTTCGTGGTGCCGCTCACCGACGAGCATATGAGCGAATATGTCGGCAGCTATGCCCAGCGGCTCGCCTGGCTGACCGGCTTCCAGGGCTCCGCCGGATCGGCAGTGGTGCTGCCTCAGGAAGCCGCCATCTTCACCGACGGCCGCTACACGCTGCAGGTTCGCGATCAGGTGGACGGGCAGCATTGGAGCTACCAGTCGGTCCCGCAGACCAGCGTCGCCGACTGGCTCAAGGACCACGCGCCGAATGGCGGCCGCATCGGCTACGATCCGTGGCTGCACACCCGCGACTGGGTCGCCCGTGCCCGCGAGGCGCTCGCCGCCCGGGGTGCAGAGCTGGTGGCGGTCGAGCGCAATCCGATCGACCGGGTGTGGTCCGGGAAGCCGGCGCCGTCGCCCGCCAAGCTGGTCGTTCACGGCGATGCGCTGGCCGGCAAATCGTCGGCCGCGAAGCGCCAGGAGATGGCGGACTGGCTGAAGGCGGAGCAGGCCGATGCCGCCGTGCTGTCGGCACTCGATTCGATCGCCTGGACGTTCAATGTGCGCGGTCAGGATGTCGAGCACACGCCGGTCGCTTTGTCCTTCGCGCTCGTTCATCACGACGGTACCGCCGACCTGTTCGTCGCGTCGGAGAAGCTGGGCGAAGACGTTCGCCAGCATCTCGGCAACGGGGTGCGGATCCACGAACGGGATGCGTTCGAACCGCACCTTCGCGGGATGGCCGGAAAGACGGTGATCGCCGATCCGGAGCGTGCCGTCGCCGCGATCTTCGGCGCCCTCGAAGCCGCAGGCGCTCGCACCGTCGCCAAGCGCGATCCGGCCGTTCTCCCCAAGGCGATCAAGAATCCGGTCGAAATCGCAGGCCACCACGCCGCCCAGGCGCGAGACGGCGCGGCGCTCACCCGCTTCCTGCACTGGCTGTCGATCGAAGCGCCCGGCGGTCAGGTCGACGAGCTTTCCGCCGCGGCGAAGCTGCAGGACTTCCGTCAAGCCTGCGGGGACCTGCGCGACACCAGCTTCGATACCATTTCAGGCGCCGGGCCCAACGGAGCGATCGTCCATTATCGGGTGACCGAGGACACGAACCGTCGGATCGAGATGGACTCGCTCTATCTGGTCGATTCCGGCGGCCAATATCCCGACGGCACCACCGACGTCACCCGAACCGTTGCGATCGGAACGCCGAGCGCCGAGATGCGCGACCGGTTCACGCGCGTCTTGAAGGGCCATATCGCGATCTCGGCCGCGCTCTTCCCCGACGGCACGCGGGGCAGCCAGCTCGATACGCTGGCCCGCCAGTTCCTCTGGCAAGCCGGTGTCGATTACGCGCACGGCACCGGACACGGAGTCGGCTCCTACCTCGCCGTTCACGAAGGGCCGCAAAGAATCGCGCCGGTCGGCAGCGGCCAGGCCGGAGGCGATGAGCCGCTGCGTGCCGGCATGATCCTCTCGAACGAACCAGGCTATTACAAGACCGGCGCCTACGGCATCCGAATCGAAAATCTCGTCCTCGTCGTTCCGCGGGACATCGACGGCGCGGAAAAGCCCATGCTCGGCTTCGAAAACCTCACCTGGGCACCGATCGATCGCACCCTCATCGACCTCGATCTCCTCACCCGGGAGGAGCGCGCCTGGGTCGACAGCTATCACGCGCGCGTGCTGGAGATCGTCGGGCCGCAGCTCGACGGTGAGGTTCTGGAATGGGCAAGGGCGGCCTGCGCGCCGCTCTGAGCCGCGGGGGAAGACGGCGCCTGCGTCTAATCGGGTCGGTCCGAGCTCTCCGGAGTTACTGGCGGCTCGTCTCCGCGCGCTTGTGCCTTCCTGCGGCGGAGGTTCTGGCGAAGGGCTTCTGCGAGGCGGCGGGCACGGTCTTCATCGGCTTTGCTCATTCCGGAAAAATACGATGCGGCGAGGACTTGGCGCAAGCTGCCTTGACAGCGCCGGCCGCCGCAGCCAATAGGGCCGCCGTCTCCCGACAGGCGATGATGCTGCCGTAGCTCAGTGGTAGAGCGCATCCTTGGTAAGGCTGAGGTCGTGAGTTCAATCCTCACCGGCAGCACCATCGCCCGTCGGAGACGTCTTGGTCCTCCGTCCGATCGACCTCCACGTCGTAGACGCCGCCTTTCCGTCGCGCTCGAGCGCGCTTGTGAGACAATTTCATTTGGCTTGCGCAGGCACAGGGCCCATCTCGGCAGCATGAGCAGCGTCACCATCCTCGAACGAGCGTTCGAGCTCGCCCGCACGGGCGAGCACACTTCCGTGCAGAGCATCAGGGCACGTCTGAAAGGCGAAGGGTTCGCCAACGTCGAAGCCCATCTGTCCGGCCACTCCATCACGCGTCAGCTGCGCAAGATCTGCCTCGAGGCGAGGGCTGGGGCAGCCGCTGAGCAACCTCTCGCGTGATGCGGATTTGCTGACCTATCGGGCCGGTTTGCGGCAGACGCCGCCGGCCGGCATCCAGCCGCGCGGCGAATTGCCCGGGCATGCGGAAAGCGGCCCGTCATGCTTGCATTCGGCGCCCAAAACACCCATCTCGCGACAGCTATCAGTCGCAACGGACGGTCACTGGCGCTTTGCGGCTCCTTTTCCTTCTTCCCGCCTCTCCTAGCCGAGCGGGCCGGTGGCGGCACGCCACAGAAGGAAAATCCAGATGATGAACGAAACCGACAAGGTGTTCAGTCCCGCCCGACGCGCGATCAGCGTCCTCACTCTTCAGGCGGCTTGCTGAGCATGGTGAAGGAAGAGCTGCTGACCCTCGAAGGTCTGATCGACGAAATCTATCCTGACGGGCGCTTCGGCGTGAGCCTCGACAATAACCACCGGATCATCGCCTACACCGCCGGCAAGATGCGGCGCTTCCGTATCAAGTCGGTTGTCGGGGACCGCGTGCATGTCGAGATGACACCCTACGATCTCAGCAAGGGCCGCATCGTGTTCCGCGAGCGGACTCCGGGGCAGGGGCCCGGCGGCCCCCGCCGATCTTTCCGTCGGTGACGGAATTGCCGCGCGCCGGGTGGCGCGCGGTGTTCGATCAGGCCCGCTGGATCGGGCCGTGCGCTGGCTCCGGGCCCACGGCCCATCGCGCCTGGCGCTCGTAATAATGTGCGAGTTGGTCGAGCTGACGGCGTGCTTGCGGGTTGCGGCTTTCGGCAGCGTCCCTCCGGCATTGATCCGCTTGCTCGCGATAATATTCGGCTTCGATCATGCTGGCGCCCTAAGGTCTGAGCTGCGGCCTTAAAGCGTGCGGTTCACGATCGTTCCACATATCCCATGCGGTCGCCAAATAAGGCGCAGCCACGGAGAAAAGCGCGTTCCGCCCGGCGCATGCCGCCGCGAAGAACACGCTGAACGCGTTGCAGAAACTCGGATGCCGGCGACCGCATCGAACGACCCCGCCGACGGTCACGCGTCGAGGCGCAGGGCCGCTTTCTCTTCTTCCTGCTTGGCGCGAAAGACTTCGCTGCGGTGCGCGCGTGCGGCCATCGCGTCCCACGCCTCGGCCGAACGGAGGCAGCGATCCCGAACATTATCGAGCTTGGCGGAATTCGCATCGGCGCGCGCCTCGGCGGCACGCGCGCTGTAGAAATCGTGGTTGGAGGACATATCAGGTTCGTTCCTTAGGCCCCCCGGCTTTCAGGGACGGAAGCTGCGGCCGGGCCGCCGCTCCCGCCAAACCCCCGCAGGCTCAGGCCGCCTGAATGTTCACGGCGCTGGTCTTGCCGCGGCGATCCGTCTCGAGCTCGTAGGAAACACGCTGATCACGGTCGAGCGTGGTCATGCCGGCCGCCTGCACAGCGCTGATGTGCACGAACGCATCGTTTCCGCCGCCTTCCGGCTGGATGAAGCCATAGCCCTTCTCGGTGTTGAAGAATTTGACTGTTCCAATGGTCATCGACTTTTTCCTTCTTGAGGAGAACCGAGCGTCGGCGCCCCAATGCTAGGAGAGGCGAGAGAAGGAAAAAGGTGCCGCAAAGCGCCAGAACCCGTCAATTTGCGACTAGTAGCGATACCGGTTTACGCTCTTGACGTGGAATTTGCAACCAACGCTGCTGCCGCCTGTCCTTTGAGCCACACCCCGATAAGACCCTTCAGCTCTCGGTGGCGACTTGAAGTCGCTGCCGAGCCGACAATCAGCGCACCCGATCTTTGTGCTTAAAGGGGACTTAATCCAGATCAGTGAGCCTGCTGCGCCGCGATGTTAGCGTCGACCACTGGCATGCGTCTGAGGGGCTTATGGGTGTTGTAGAATTGGAGGGATTGAATCCCCTTGCCCGTAAGCTTCAGCGCCTGGGAACCGTATCGGATGAAGACGTACAATATGTCCTTGCCTTGCCGTGCTCGGTAAAAACCGTCCAAGCGGGGCACTATCTGGTTCGCGACGGAAGACCTGCTACGGAATGCTGCGTGCTGCTGTCCGGCTTTGCCTGCAGGCACAAGCTCGCTGCCAACGGGGCTCGGCAGATCGTGTCCTTCCATCTTCCCGGAGACATGCTGGATCTTCAGCATCTGCTGCTCGCGCTGGCCGATCATAATGTCCAGACGATCACCGAAGCCGTGGTCGGGTGGATCCCCAAAGGGGCGATCAGGGAACTTGCGGCGCGGAGCCGGGCGATCAACGATGCTTTGTGGCGTGATACCCTGATCGATGCCTCGATCTTTCGGGAATGGGTCCTGAACGTCGGTCGCCGCGATGCCAAGACCCGCGTTGCCCATATGCTGTGTGAGTTCGCCGCACGGTGCGAGGCTGCGGGCTTCGGCTCGCCTTCCGCGTTCGAGCTTCCGATGACGCAGGAACAGATTGCGGACGCGACGGGGCTGACGAGCGTGCACGTCAACCGCATGCTCCGCGCGCTCGAGTCGCAGGGGGCGATCGCCCGCGACCGCAGGCATATCCGGATTGCGGACTGGCCGCGCATGCGGGCCATCGCGGATTTCGATGCGGCATACCTCCACGCGGCCTGAAAAGGTCGGCAAGCCATGGTTAGCCTTGCGCTTTGATCTGGATCAAGGTTACGGGCGTATCGAGACGTTCCGTGCTCACGGCCAGATCGAGGCTCCGTTTCGAATGACCCACGATAATTCGGCCGAGTCCTTCCGGAATCTCGCAACCATGTGCCGACGGCAAGCCGCGGCGTCGACCACGCCGGGCGTGGCGGAATTGTTGCGGGAGATGGCGCGGAAATATGATGGTCGCGCCGAGCGCCTCGAAGAGAGTCAGCCGTTGCCGCGCCCCGAGCGGTAGGCCGCGGGCGCAAAAAGCTGCGCGGCAGCCGCGGCGATCAGCGTCCGGCCTTGCCCACCACCATGTTGAGCACGGCCGGATGCAACGGCCGCACGAACTCGCACCCGAGCAGATGGCCCCGCATCCAGACGACCCGGCTGTGCCAGGTTTCGAGCCCCGGCAGCTTCAGCCACACGTCGGTACCCTCGGCGAGTTCGAGATGGGTGGCGGCGCGGAAGCCGTGGGTCGAGAGGTCAAGGATCTGGATGGTGATCGCGGTCGCTCCGCGCTGGCGCAAACCGGCACCCAGCACCACCTCGGTGCGATCCGCCTTTCGGATCTCGCCATAGGGTTGCGTCGAAAGCTCGCCGATCAGACCCATAGATCATTCCCCGGGAATCGAGATGCCTACCGAAATGCCCCACATCTGCGCGAGCTTCCTGTCCTGGGCGCTCATGTCCTCGCCCAGCGCCGGGCGGCGGAAGCGCGGCTGATTCTGATCGGTGGTGGTGCGCTTGAGCTGGACCAGGACTTCGCTCTCGTCGACCAGATAACCGAATTCGAGGCCGGCGCGGCCTTCGCCGCTCCATGCCACCCGTGCCGGCACGCAGAGCGAACCGCGGATGAAGGTCACTTCCACGCCTTGGGCCGGGACGCGCTGCGCTTCGATCAGCGCGCCCTTGCGGGAAAGATCGCGCAGACGCACGTCGATCTCGATGGCGCCGATCTGAAGCTTGGCGGCCAGCAAGACGCGCGCCCGCTTCGCCGTGCGCTTGCCGGCAGCGGAACCGTCCACGAAATTCTGTACGCCCATCCAACCACTTCCTCGAAGAGTCCTGGATGGCAGCGTTACGCGCTTGCCACTAACCCATGGTAAACGCGGCGTAGAAAATTGCCCGTGCCGGCACCGGACGGGAGCTCGCTTTCCCCTCCGGCTCCGAGCCTCTATGCGCCGCTCATGCGATTCTTTTCCGACAACGCCGCCGCCGTCTGCCCCGAAGTGATGGCGGCTCTGGCCGCCGCCAACAGTCTCGACACGGCGTATGACGGCGATCGCTGGAGCCAGCGCCTCGACACGGTCTTCTCCGATCTGTTCGAGACCCAGGTCTCTGCCTTGTGGGTGGCGACGGGAACCGCTGCCAACGCACTCGCACTGGCCGCTTTGTGTCCGCCGTGGGGCAGCGTCGTCTGTCATCGCGACGCCCACATCCAGAATGACGAATGCGGCGCACCCGAATTCTACACCCACGGCGCGAAGCTGCTGCTCGGCGAGGGCACCGGTGCGAAGCTGACTCCGGGCACGGTTCGCGGGCTGCTCGACACCATCCGCAACGACGTCCATCAGGCGCAGCCGGCCGCCATCTCGATCACCAATGCCACCGAATATGGCCTCGTCTACACGCCGGACGAAGTCGCGGCCCTCGGCGCACTGGCGCGCGAACGCGGTCTCGCTCTGCACATGGACGGTGCTCGCTTCGCCAATGCGGTGGTGCGTCTCGGCTGCCCGGTGGCCGACATCACCTGGAAGGCCGGCGTGGACGCGCTGAGTTTCGGCTTCGCCAAGAATGGCGGGATGTCGGCGGAAGTGCTGATCTTTTTCGGGGAGCGCCACCGCCAGGAGACCCTCTACCGGCGCAAGCGGGCGGGGCATCTGCTGTCCAAGGGCAGGTTCATGGCCGCCCAGGTGCTGGCGATGCTGGAGAATGACGTCTGGCTGCGCAACGCCCGTGCCGCGAACGATGCCGCGGCCCGGCTCGCGGCGGCAGCGGGGGAACGGCTCGTGCTGCCGGTAGAGGCGAATGAAGTGTTCCTGCGGGTCAGTCCCGCGGAAGCGAAGAGCCTGCGCGATCAAGGGTTCGACTTCTATGATTGGGGCGTGGGTGAGGCCCGTCTGGTGACCAGCTGGGATTCGGACAGGCAGGCCGTCGATCGGCTCGCCGAAGCGATCGCCGCCTTATGAAGGGCAGGCCGTGAAGGCTGGACTGCTCCAGCCGAAGATCCTCTTCCCCTTCCTTCTGGTCACCTGCATCTGGGGATCGACCTGGCTGGTGATCCGCGATCAGCTCGGCGTCGTTCCGGCGGCGTGGTCGGTCACCTACCGCTTCGCCATCGCCGGCCTCGCCATGTTCGCTTATGCGCGTTGGAGCGGTGCCTCGCTGCGGATCGGGCGCGAAGGCCATCTCCTTGCGCTGTTGTTCGGCATTCCGCAATTCTGCCTCAACTTCAATTTCGTTTATGCCGCGGAGCATCACATCACCTCGGGGCTAGTGGCCGTCGTGTTCGCGCTGCTGCTGGTCCCCAATTCGGTGTTCGGCTGGCTGTTCCTGAAGCAGCGCCTGACCGGCGGCTTCGTTGCCGGTTCGCTCATCGCTGTCGCCGGAGTTGCCCTGCTCTTTCTCCAGGAGTTGCGGGCGAGTGAGACCTCGCGCGTGGAGGTGATGATCGGTATCGGAGTCACCCTGCTCGGCGTATTATCCGCGTCCGTTTCGAACGTGATGCAGGGAACGGAGCGGATGCGGGGACGGCCGATCTCGGCGATGATCGCCTGGGGAATGGCCTATGGCGTGCTCTGCAATGCGGCGATCGCCCTGACGCTGCATGGATCACCAACCGTCGAGATGCGCCCAGCCTATTGGGCAGGGCTCGTCTATCTCGGGCTGCTCGCCTCCGCGATCGCGTTCACCCTCTATTTCGGGATCATTCGCGCCATCGGCCCGGCCCGCGCGGCGTATTCGAGCGTGCTGATCCCGATCATCGCCATGGCGCTGTCGACCGTGTTCGAAGACTATCACTGGTCGACGCTTGCCGTCGCCGGCGGCGCGCTTGCACTCTCCGGTCTGGTGATCGCCCTGAAATCGCGTTCGGCCTGATCGCGTTCGCCTGATCGCGTTCAGCCGCCGTCGCCGGTGCCGGCATGATCGTTGCCGGTCTTCTCGATCTCCTCGACGGCGTCGCGCGCGGCGTCGTCGATGCTCTCGCCCTCACCCGGCGGCTCGGCATTGCCGGGAGCGCCGCGGTCCTGATCGCCCATCGTCATTCTCCTTTGCCGGTCAACGCATCGGTGAAGCGACCGTTGCCGGAGCCGGGCGCATCACCGCACGCTGCGCCGCGGGCAGCTCCGCCAGGTGCTCCGCCTTCCACCGCATCGCGGCGCGAACCCGGGTGCGGCCCGACGGGTGGTCGAAGAAGATCGCCTCTTCCAGCACACCGGGCTCGATCTTGCGATATTCCGAAAGCTTCATCGCCGTCGACGCGAAGGCGTCCGGTTCCCGTGCCGCATCGAGGCCGAAGCGGTCTGCGGCGCTTTCTTCGGTGCGCACCAGAGTGTTGACCGCCGGTGTCGCGAGCACGACGTAGACCGCCAGCACGGCGGTGAAGAGCGGCATCACCGCCGGGTCGGAGGGTACGTGCACGCCCCAGCGCTCGCCCCATCGTGCCAGGATCCGCGGAGTCAGCCACCAAAGCAGCAGGAAACCGCCGAGGAAGATCAGACTGACGCAGCCGATCAGGATCCAGATGTGGCCGAGCACGTAATGGCCAAGTTCGTGGCCCATCACTGCCTTGACCTCGGCCGGAGTGGCGCGACGGAGCAGATTGTCGTTCAACGAGATCCTTATTGTCGGTCCGAGACCCGAGACGTTGGCCGAAATCCGGTCGTGCTGCTTGGACTGATCGAACACATAGACATTCTCTGCGGGGACTCCATTGGCCTTCGCCATTCCGATGATCTGATCGCGCAGACGCCCTTCCGGCATCGCCTCGTAGGTGTTGAACAGAGGCGAGATGAAGACCGGCGTGATCAGCGCTCCGAACGCCAGGAACAGGGCCATGGTCGCGCTCGCCCACAGCCACCAGCTTCGCGGCGTGGCTCGGATAACCGCGAAGATGATCACGAGGGCGATCGCCGTCACGACCAACGTCACGCCAAGACCCGTCACCTGCTCGCCAACCCATCCGCCGAAGCCCAGATTCATCAGCCCATATTGCTTCTCGCGATACCAGTCCGTGTAGATCGTCCAGGGCAGCACGATCAGGCTCGAGACCAGCACGAACGGCAGAGCATAGAGCGCGGGTTGCAGCCAGCGGCGGCGGGTTACGCGCTGCGCCCAGCGAGACCAAGACGCCGACCAGCCGGAACGGAGCATGGTCCAGGCACTGGCGAGAGACACCAGCATGCCCCACAGCAACAGCCAGTATCCACCCTCGAAATAGGCGTCTGATCGCGCGCGCGCCGGACCGGTAAGGCTGTCGAGATACGCCCGCGTGGCGAGGTCGGGATCGAAACCCACACTGGCGGCAGTCGCAAGAATGTCGATCATCATGTCGCCCTCCCAGACCGGTTTATGCCTGCCCGCGTGCAAAAGGAAAGGGGACGTCAGCCAGCTTGAATTGCGCCGTCCGCGACTTCGAACCGGCTGGCATCCGCACCGACCTCCTCGAACAAGGCGGCTTCCGTTCCGGTCATCCACACTTGTCCGCCACCCGCATGCAGCCTGTCGAACAGGGCCGCCCGGCGCCGCGGATCAAGGTGCGCGGCGACTTCGTCGAGCAGGAGAACCGGTCGGCGGCCGGCGCGATCGGCAACGAGATCCGCGTGGGCCAGAATGATCGAGAGCAACAGCGCCTTCTGCTCCCCCGTCGAGCAGAGCGCCGCCGGCTGATCCTTGGCGAGGTGGGTAACGAAAAGATCGGTACGATGTGGTCCGGTGAGGCTGCGTCCGGCGGCAGCGTCCCGGGCTCGGCCGGCGCGAAGAGTGAAGGCCAGGTCCTCCTCCCCGCCCTGAAGCCGCAAGCCGGCGCGCGCGAAGGGACCCTCCGGCGCTTCGGCAAGGCGGGCGCCGAGCGATTCCACGGCGCCCGCGCGGGCGGCGGACAAAGCTGCGCCATGCTCGATCATCCGTGCCTCGAGCGCGGTCAGCCAATCGGGATCGGGGCGCTCCTCGGCCAACAATTTGTTGCGTGCCCGCATCGCCGCTTCGTAGCGCGCCGCGTGCACCGCATGGGCAGGATCCACCGCCAGCACCAGCCTGTCGAGAAAGCGCCGCCGGCCGCTCGCCCCCTCCTGGAAAAGCCGGTCCATCGTCGGCGTGAGCCAAAGGATGGAGAGCCACTCCGACAGCGACGTCGCCGAAGCGGCGGCACCGTTGATCCGCACCTGTCGCCGCTCCGGCGCATTGGACGCGGTACCGGTGCCGATTTCGACATCGTCGACCCGCGCTGCGATCGCGAAACCGCCGGGACCGTCGCTCCGCGCCATGTCGGTCAGCGCCGCGCCGCGTAGCCCTCGGCCCGGCGAGAGCATGGACACGGCCTCGAGGATATTGGTCTTGCCGGCGCCGTTCTCGCCGGTGAGCACGACCAGTCCCGGCCTCGGCGCCAGCAGCGCGTCGGGATAGGATCGGAAGTTCGTCAGCGAAAGGCGGGTGAGCGGCACGGTTCGGGGATGCGCATCATCCGCGTCTCAGGCAAGTCTTGTTAGCAATCGGGTTGAACGGTCATGCTTCCGCCGCTTGCAGTAAAGCGGGGCTATTGGGTGGCGGCTTGCGGCCGGTCGGCGAAGGCCAGGATGGCATGGCGCATGGCAGCCTGCTGCTTTTCGATCCATGCTGGATCGGGGGCATTCACCGCCTGCATCGTTTCGCGCTCGATCTCGGTGCGGGCCGCGACCAGCTTGGGAAACCACGGCGCTTTTTCGAATCGCATGATCGCGATCGTCTCGGCCGGCGTGAGTTTGGCCGCAGTGCGGCGCATCGAGGCGCGTTCCTCGCGCTTGATCGCTGCCGGATCGATGTTCGGTGCCCCTGTCGAAGCCACGCTGTCGACGGCGGCCGCGGCAATGGGCCGAATGTCGACACCTTCGAGCACCGCAAGCAGCATCTTCTGCACGGCAGGGACCTGGTACATTTCGATCGCCGCCCTCATCTCGGACGGAGTCAGCCGTGCCGCGAAGATCTCCGCATTTCGTTCCAGCATCTTGGTGACGAATGCGTCGACGCCGAGGCGGGCGATCGGCCGCGCCGCGTCGATCGCAGCCTTGCGGATGCCCGGAAATTCCGCCTCGAGAGCCGCTGTGCCCGGATCGTTCTCGAGCGCGGTGCGGGTAGCGATTTCCCACGTGCGCAGGTTCATCGCCCGCAGCGCATCCGCCGGATAGGCGAGGGCGGTAAGCGCGCGGGCGATCCGCATCGCCTCGGGAGAAGCCGGAGCCGTGCTCCCTGCGACACCGCGGGTCTGCGCCGCAGCGGCTCCCGGACCCTGCGCCCCGGCAAGAGCAATCAGACAGGCACAGGCGGCCCCGGCGATCACACCCGCATCGGCATCAGCACGTACAGCGCCGGCGCATTGTCATTCTCGCGCAACAGCGTCGGTGCCGCTGCGTCGGCAAGGTGCATCTCGACCGTATCGCCTTCGATCTGGCCCAGAATGTCCAGCAGATAGCGGGCGTTGAAGCCGATCTCGATGCCGTCGGAGGTGTAGTCGCCGGACACTTCTTCGGCCGCCGTGCCGTTTTCGGGACTGGTCACCGACAGGGTGACTCGGTCGCGGTCGAGCGTCATCTTGACGGCACGGGTTTTCTCGCTGGCGATGGTCGCGACGCGGTCCACGCCTTCCTCGAAGCTGCGCGGATCGATGCGCAGAAGCTTGTCGTTGGCGGTCGGGATCACGCGGCTGTAATCCGGGAAGGTGCCGTCGATCAGCTTCGAGGTTAGGATCGCGGTGCCGAGGCCGAAGCGGATCTTGGTCTCGGACAGCGAAACCTGCACGCTGCCGTCAACCTCGTCGAGCAGCTTCCGGAGTTCCGCCACGCATTTGCGGGGGATGATCACGTCGGGCATGCCCTCGGCGCCGCCGGGGCGCGGAACGGTGACGCGGGCGAGCCGGTGGCCATCGGTCGCCGCCGCCTTGAGCACGGGCTGTGCTTCGTCGGACACGTGCAGAAAAATGCCGTTCAAATAATAACGGGTCTCTTCCGTCGAGATGGCGAAGCGGGTCTTGTCGATGATCTGCTTCAGCGTCGTTGCCGGAAGCTCGAAGCGGGTCGGAAGCTCGCCCTCGGCAATCACCGGAAAATCGTCTCGCGGCAGCGTCGCCAGGTTGAACCGGGCGCGGCCGGCGAGAACCTGCATCTTGCCTTCGGAGGCGCTGAGCTCGACCTGGCTGCCCTCGGGCAGCTTACGCGCGATGTCGAACAGGGTGTGCGCCGACACGGTGGTCGCCCCTGCCTGGGTGACCTGCGCCTCGACGGTCTCGTTGATCTGAAGATCGAGATCGGTTGCCATCAGCCGAAGGCCGCCGCCTTCGCTCGCCTCGATCAGGACATTCGACAGGATCGGGATGGTGTTCCTGCGCTCCACCACGGATTGGACGTGGCCGAGGCTCCTCAGGAGCGTAGCCCGTTCGATCGTCGCCTTCATGGAATCCCCCGAAAATGGTACTTGCCCGCGGGTTGTAAAGCGGCGCCGCCTTTCTCGCTAGAGGGTAGTGCGGCGCTCGCGAAAACGGCCGGGGATAAATCCCCGGCCGCTCGCATGTTCGGTCTCGCGCTGGACGGAGGCGATCAGAAGCGCACGCCGAAGGCCGCGACAACCTGATGACGATCGAGGTTGATGTCGGTGCTGAGATTCTCGGCATCGAGGCCGTCGAGGTCGAAATCGTCGCTGAAATCGAGATTGTTGTAGTTGGAATAGCGATATTCGAGCTTGCCATAGGCGTTGGGGCCGAACAGCTGCTCGACGCCGGCACCGAGGCGCCAGCCATCGACATTGGTGTCGAATTCGAAGCGATCGTCGGCCGTGCGGAAACCGGCTTCGATGCTGGTGTTGGTGTAGCCGGCCTTGGCGTAGAGCAGGGTCCGCGGGGTAACGGCATAGCCGAGGCGCGCGCCGACATAGATGTCGCGGCCGGTCGCCACCCGCGAGGTGAAGTTGATGCCGTCGAGGCTCTCGTCGGCTTCCTGCTTGCCGCTCGAATCGGAATATTCCGCTTCGACGCCGGCGACCACGCCGCCGAGGTCGATATCATAGCCGACGCCGACGCCGTAGGTCACGCCCTCGATCGATTCGTCGCCATTGTCGCCGCTGGTGTCGACATTGTCGTCGTTGCTGTCGCCCGATTTCAGAGCATCGTAGCCGACGATCCCCTCGATGCGGGGGCCGGTGAACGGCGATGCTTCCTGCGCGAGCGCCGGGGTGGCGAAACTGCCGGCGAGAAGGGCGGCGACGAGATAGCTACGCATGACAATCACTCCATCTTGGGTGTTCGTGTGAACGGACCGCCTAGCGTTCCCCCTGGGTGAAAGGTTTCATTAACCGTACCTAAACGGCGATTCTTGTTGCATTCGGGCAACAGGTGGGCTCATGCTCATTTATGCTCCGGACGCTGCCGTTTCTCCTGCTTTCTCTGGTGTTTGCGGCGCCTGCCGCAGCCCAGAAGGCAAGCCTTGGCGTGTTCGGCCTTTGGGGCGCTTTCGCGGAAAAGAATCGCTGCTACGCGATCTCGGAGCCGCAACGGACCGCCAGGAACAATCCCCGCGGGGCATTCGCATCGATCGGCTGGTGGCCCGGCCGCGGCGTTAACGGGCAGGTTCATTTCCGCCTCAGCCATGTGAAGCGGCCGGGTTCGGCCGTCTTGCTGCGGATCGATGAACGGACGTTCCAGCTCGCCGGCGGCGGCGCGAATGCCTGGGCGCCCGATGCGCTCGCAGACGCCGACATTCTGGCATCGATGCGCGCCGGCGTCGAAATGACTGTCGAAACCCGATCGGAGCGCGGGCAGCTGGTCCGCGATTCCTACGCCCTTCGCGGCGCCGCCACCGCGGCCGACGCGGCCGCGATCGGATGCGCCCGGCGTCGCTGACGAACCGGAGTCCCGGGCCTCAATGGCCTAGAAAAAACCACCTTTCTCCCCTACATGGGGCTTCTCATGACAGCTCCCATGCCAATTCCCGGTCTGATCGACCCGGTTCCCGTTCCGCGTCCCGCTTTCGAGAGCGAGGATGGTCGTGTCGATCTCGTCGGCCTGCCGCGCGAGCAGATTCGCGACGCGCTTGTCGAAGCGGGCCTCGATCTCAAGCAGGCGAAGCTGCGCGCGAAGCAGATCTGGCATCAGATCTACAATCGCGGGGCGACCGATTTCGATGTGATGAGCGACATCGCCAAGCCGCAGCGCGCCTGGCTCGGCGCGCGCTTCAAGGTCGGCCGGCCGGACATCGTCGTCCAGCAGGTTTCGACCGACGGCACCCGCAAGTGGCTGCTCAAGACCGACGACGGCCATGATTTCGAGATGGTGTTCATTCCCGATGCGGACCGGGGCACTTTGTGCGTGTCCTCCCAGGTCGGCTGCACCCTGAATTGCCGTTTCTGCCATACCGGTACGATGCGGCTGGTCCGCAATCTGCGTCCGAACGAAATCGTCGGCCAGGTCATGCTGGCGCGCGATGCGCTCGGCGAATGGCCCTCGCAGCCGGAAGGCCGCATGCTGTCCAACATCGTGATGATGGGCATGGGGGAGCCGCTCTACAATTTCGACAATGTTCGCGACGCGCTGAAGATCGTCATGGACGGTGATGGCCTCGGCCTCTCCCGGAGGCGGATCACGCTGTCGACGTCGGGCGTGGTGCCGATGATGGCCAAAGCGGGCGAGGAGATCGGGGTCAATCTCGCGGTCTCGCTCCACGCGGTGACCAAGGACGTGCGCGACGAGATCGTGCCGCTCAACCGCAAATACGGCATCGAGGAACTGCTTCAGGCCTGTGCCGATTACCCCGGCGCCAACAACGCCCGCCGCATCACCTTCGAATATGTGATGCTGAAGGACAAGAACGACAGCGACGAGGACGCGCGCGAGCTCGTCCGCCTCATCCGCAAGTACAAATTGCCGGCCAAGGTCAATCTGATCCCGTTCAATCCGTGGCCCGGCGCCTTGTACGAATGCTCCTCCGGCGAGCGCGTGCAGCGTTTCTCCGACATCGTCTACGAAGGCGGGATCTCGGCCCCGATCCGGCGCCCGCGCGGCCGCGACATCATGGCGGCCTGCGGGCAGCTGAAGTCGGCGGCCGAGAAGAAGAGCCGGGCGGAGCTGGATCGGATCGCCGAGGAAAAGCAGGCGGCGCTCGCTTGAGCAGGGCTCTTCCGCCCGGCTACGATCCCGGTGTTCTCGATCGCAACAAGATACCGATCCTCATCGACGTCGCGCTCGGGCTGCTATTCTACGTCGTTGCCAAGCTGACCGATCTCAGCACCGCCGCACTGGTCGGCGCCGGCGCCGGCATCGCCCTCGTCGTCGCCCAACGCTTCGTCAAGGTCGATCTGGTCGGCGGGCTTGCCTTGTTCGGCGTATTCATGCTGCTCATCTCGGCCGGGCTGGCGCTGTTGTTCCAGGACGACATGGCGGTGAAGATGCGGACGAGCATCGTCGGCGTGATCAGCGCGATCCTGTTTCTGGGCGACGGCCTGCTTGGCGGCAATCGGCTCGGCAAGGGCCTGTGCCGGTATTTGCCCTACAGCGATCTCGATCCCGGTCGGCTCGCCCTGGGAATGGGCGTGGTCGGATTGCTGATGGCGGGGCTCAACTACGTCGTCGCCAAGATTGCCAGCACCGACGTGTGGCTATTTTATTCGACCTTCGTCGATTTCTTCCTGATGATGGGCCTGATCGTTCTCGTGTTTCGTTATGCCCGCGGGCAGATGTTCAGCCGCACCTAGCCCCGCATCGTCCGATTGCGCGGTCAAATCTTCGCGATCCGCTGGGAACGCCCATTACGGGCTATGTTGGTCCTTCCTCGCGCAACCCGCACGGGCTAGACTGCGCATTCTGTTCGGGGGAGCTTCGCGTTCATGGCTGTCCATTCGTCGATTCAGCGGGCTGCCCGCTTCTGCCGGATGGGCAACGCCATTCGCGAACGCGACTGGACGGAAACCCCGCTGGGGCCGATCGAACGTTGGCCGGACCGGCTTCGCTTCGCCCTCGAAATCTGTCTTCGCTCGAGCACGGCCAGCGCCGTATATTGGGGCCCCGAGCTGACCCTGCTCTACAACGATGCCTTTGCGGACGTGCTCGGCGCGCCCGAGGAGCGGCTGCTGGGGCTCCCCGCCGCCGAGGCCTATGCGCGCCTCTGGGACTGGCTCGGCCCCCAGTTCGCACAGGTGATGGACACCGGCGAGGGGATGGTCGTCGCCGAGCAGAAGATTCCGATCACGCGCAACGGCGTGATCGAGGAGACATACTGGACCTACACGCTCAACCCGCTCGTCGCGGAGGACGGAACGGTCTGCGGGATCATGACCCAGCGGGACGATGTCACGCGCGCAGTGCTGGCCGAGCGGCGTCTGTCCTTCCAGATCCGTCTTGCCGACGCGCTCCGGGGCGAGGGCGATCCGCAGCAGGTGAAGCATATTTCCACCGCTCTGCTCGGCGATTTCCTGAAGGCGCCGCGGGTCGGCTACGCGGAGGTCGACGAAGCGACGGGCGTTGCGGTCGTGCGCAGCGACTGGTCTCGCGAGCCTGGTGCTGGACTGGCCGGAAGCCGGGTCGAGCTCGGCGCATTCGGCGAGGAAGCATTGGCCTATCTGCGCTCCGGCGAGGTGCTGGTGCTCGCCGATATCCGTGACGTTCCGACCGAACGGCCGGGCATCGTCGGGATGTGGGAGACGATGGGCGTTCGCGCGCTGATCACCGTGCCGCTGGTGCGCGAGGGCGAATTGAAGGCGCTGCTCTACGTTCACGAGCCGCAGCCGCGCCATTGGCGGCGGGCCGAGGCAGCGATCGCGCGCGACGTCGCCGAGCGCACCTGGTCCGCGGTGGAACGTGCACGGGCCGAGCGATCGCTCCGCGACAGCGAAGACCATTATCGCCGTACCGTCCAATTCAATCCTCAGGTAACCTGGACGGCGCTTGCCGACGGCAGCCTCAACCGGGTTGCGGACCGATGGGCGGAGTGGACGGGCACCACCGGCCTCGGCGACAGCTGGACGGAGGGCCTGCACCCTGACGACATTGCGCCGACTGGGGACGCCTGGCGTCGCTCGGTTGCGAGCGGCGCGGATTTCGACGTCGAACACCGCTTGATGATGCGCGACGGCAGCATCCGCTGGGCGCGGTCCCGTGCCTTTCCGCAGCGCGGCAGCGACGGCGCGATCGAGCTCTGGTACGGGTCCACCGAGGATATTCACGAGCGCAAGGTGGCGGAAGAGCATCAGCGCCTGCTGATCAACGAGCTCAACCACCGCGTGAAGAACAGCCTCGCCAGTGTTCAGGCGATCGCCTTCCAGACGCTGAAGGGGGACATCAGCGTAGCCGAGGCGCGCAGCCGCTTCGAATCGAGGCTGCTTGCACTGTCGCGCGCCCACACTCTGCTGACCGAGCAGAATTGGGAACGCGCCGATCTGGAGCATGTGGTCCGCGATGCCACCGAGCATCTTTCCGAGGATGGCGGGCGCTTCCTGCTGTCGGGCGAACCGCTCTGGGTGACTCCGCGTGCGGCGCTGGCCCTGGCTCTTGCGATGCACGAACTCGGCACCAATGCCGCCAAATATGGTGCGCTGTCGAAGGACGGCGGGACGATCTCGATCAGCTGGCGCCTCGATGAACGCAACCTGCTGCTCGACTGGAAGGAACGCGGCGGCCCGCCGGTCACGCCGCCGCTGCGACGCGGCTTCGGCTCGCGCCTGATCGAGAAGGGGCTCGGGTCGGATCTGAACGGCCGCGCGGACCTGACCTTCGAGCCGGACGGTGTTCGCTGCTCCATCCAGGCGACGCTTGAGACCGTCAGGGCCGTTGAACTCGGCTGAGCCATTCTCCCACATGCGGGGCTCGACGGGACCTTCCCGGCCTCAAGACGCGCGCGCAAGCCGAAGGAACGAACTTTCCGGTTGATCTTCCGCCCGGGCTGGGGAAGTCAGCGGCAGACTTTCCCCGACGAGCACTCTCAACAACATGACACGCGTTTCGCCCGAAGCAGAGGCCCGGCATTGGTGGGAGCATCCCTGGCTTCTCGTGGCGATCGTGCTCGCATCGGCGATGCCGCTGCTGTGGCCGAACATCCCCCCGCTCGTCGACCTCCCCGGCCATATGGGCCGTTACCACGTTCAGCTCGAAATCGCGCGGTCCCCCGTTCTGCAGCAATTCTACGATTTCAAATGGGCGCTGATCGGCAATCTGGGGGTCGATCTGCTGGTCGTCCCGCTTGCCAAGGTCCTTGGTCTCGAACCGGCGGTGAAGCTCATCGTCATCCTCACCGCGATGATCACCACCGCCGGAATGCTGTGGGTCGCGTCCGAGGTTCATGGCCGGATTCCGCCGACCGTCTATTTCGCGCTGCCCCTGGTCTTCAACTACCCGCTCATGTTCGGCTTCATCAATTTCGCGCTGTCGATGGGGCTTGCCCTGCTCGCCTTCGCCTTCTGGCTCAGGCTAGCGCGGCAGGGTCGATTGAAATTGCGCGCCGCCTTGTTCGTGCCGATCTCGGTCCTGATCTGGGTGGCGCATACGTTCGGCTGGGGGACGCTGGGCGTGATGGCTTTCTCCGCCGAGTTCATCCGCCAGCTCGATCTCAGGCGCGGCTTCTTCCGCGGAGGCTTCAACGCCGGCGTGCAATGCATCGCTTTATGTCCGCCCGTGCTGCTGATGCTCGCCTGGCGCAGCGGCGATCACGTCACCGGTTATACCGGGCAATGGTTCCTGTGGCGCCAGAAGCTCAATTGGGTGCTGATGGCGCTTCGGGATCGGTGGGAGCTGTTCGACAAGGCTTCCCTGGCGGTGATCGGCCTCGTTCTGCTGCTCGGTTTGCTGTGGTGGCGACGGCTGGAATATTCGCGCAACCTGGCCGCGTCCGCTCTCTTTCTGGCGCTCGTCTACATCTGCCTGCCGCGCATCGTGTTCGGCTCCAATTACGCCGACATGCGGCTTGCGCCGTTCGTGATCGCGGTCGCGGTGATCGCGATCCGCTTCCGGCGTAACTGGGGCGGCAAGACGGGCACGATCCTCGCCATCGCCGGGCTCGGCTTCTTCGCCGTTCGCACCGCCGGCACCACCGCGAGCCTGTATCTCTACGACAAGGCCTATGACGCCGAACTGGCCGCGATCGATCACATTCCCGAAAATGCCCGGGTCGTATCGTTCGTCGGGGTCAATTGCCGCAAGAGCTGGGCGATGACCCGACTCGAACACCTCCCCGCCGTCGCTCTGGTGCGCAAGAGCGCCTTCTCGAACGATCAATGGTCGATGGAGGGGGCCCAGCTGCTCACCGCCCATTATCCGGACGGCGGTTGGTTCACCCGGGATCCGTCCCAGCAGGTGCTCGGGCGGCTCTGCCGGGGCGAGAAATGGTGGACCTTGAACCAGGCGCTGGAGCGGTTTCCGCGCAAGGCCTTCGATTATGTCTGGCTGATCCAGCCGCCGGCCTATGATCCGAGTCTCACCAAGGGGCTAGAGCCGCTCTGGCGCAACGGCCGGTCCGTGCTCTATCGGGTGGTCGACCGTACCCAGCCCCGGATACCCTGATGGCCCTCGCGCTTTCGATCGTCGTTCCCTGTTACAATGAAGAGGCGTGTCTGGGCGAGCTGCATGGCCGGCTCAGCCGGGCCGCCGCCGGCGCGGTCGGCGATTCCTACGAGATCGTTCTCGTCAACGATGGCTCGCGGGATCGCTCCTGGGCGCTGATGCAGACTCTCTCCGCCGCCGATCCCCATCTCGTCTGCATCAACCTGTCGCGCAACCACGGCCATCAGCTGGCGCTGACCGCCGGCCTCGATCTTTGCTCCGGGGCGCGGATCCTGATCATCGATGCCGATCTT